>JAYUGV010000268.1:0-3667 GCA_043767565.1 Anaerolineales bacterium | reverse complement strand
ATGCGCCGCCCGCGCCATTTGCAAAATTCAGTGGGTGCAATATTTTGGATGGATTGAAGCGGGGCAGCCAGCTGGAAGTGGGCACTCAGACCCAAAGGCTTGGTCACACGCTGGTAAATGGACACATCGAGCGGACTCCCAGTAAGCCTGCTCACTGCGACCCCGAGCAGGATCAACCCGACATCGCTGTACACGATCCGCTCGCCGGTGGGATACGAAAAAAAAGTATCGAACGCGAGCTGGAGTGCAGCTTGGGCATCAGGTTGATCTTTGAAGGCACGCCACGCAGGCAAACCTGAATTATGTACCAGCAGATTGCGGAACGTCACTTTATCAGCATCCACCGTGCTTGCCCTCACCCCTTGTCCCTCTCCCAAAGAGAGAGGGAGAATGCTGACTGTTTTTCCCCAATCAAGCGGATTTTCATACGGCTGAATGGGGCGCACGCCGCTGAATTCTGGCAGCACAGTCATCACTGGGTCATCAACTGAAACTTTTCCATCTTCAACAAGTGTCATGAATGCTGTTGTGGTGAATAATTTAGTGACAGAGGCAAGGTCAAAAAGCGTTTCAACATTTGTTGGGCGTGTTTTCGTTTCAGGGTCAAGGAATCCCAGCGCCACATCATGAACAATAGCGCCATGTTGACGAATCACCATTTGTGCGGCGGGGGTGACCGTATCTATTGCCTGAGAGAGAATTGAGTCTGCTTTGGAAAAATTCATAGTAGCGAATAGAGACTGGAGAATAGAGAGTAGTGAGCAGAACGAATGACTATTCTCTACTCTCCAATCATCTTGAATAAACTAATGTACTGGTTATACACCTTGAACCCAAACTTGCCATACAACTCGACCAGCGAAGTCCAATCGATGACACAACCATCCACGCCGAGTGCTTGCATATGAACAGCGGCGGCGTCGATTAGGTAGCCACCCAAGCCTTTTCCGCGGACTGCTTTCGATAATCCAAGAGGACCATACTGTCCCCAGGGTTGAGGTAACCGCTGAGGGTAGAATCGTTCTATCGGGCGCTCCGAGTCAGATAAGGTCAAGCGGCAAAAACCCTGCACAGCACCGTCCACGTGTAAGAGTAAAAAATCTGATGCGCGCCCACTGTTCTTGATAAATTCCTGCGCTTCGAATTCCCAACGTCCCGGATATTCGCGGTGTAAAAAATCGAGCAACAGATGTTCCTCGCCCAATTGCATCGGCACAAGGTTAGCGTTGGCAGGTTTGGTATAAATCGATCGGTAATCTTTCAGACTGCGGGCGATGTCATATTCGTAGGGCTGATCGGCTGAAGGTTGGTAGCCATATTTTTCAAAAAAAGCACGCGCGCCCTCACCCTCCGCCCTCCCCCGCCGGGGGAGGGGACTATAATCCCCCTCTCCCGCCGGGAGAGGGGTTAGGGGTGAGGGCAACCCCGGCAGGAATGGACGCAGGTTCCCGCCAATACGAATGCGTTTACAGCTATGCTCCTGGAGCGAGCCTTCCGCCCAAATCATTAACGCTCTACCAATTCCCTGTCGCTGCGCCGACGGTTGAACAGCGATGGCGCTCACCCATCCGAGCATGCCGCCTTGCACCGCACAAGCCAGCACAAACCCGACAGGTTCATTGCTCTGAAAGGCGATCTGTCCTTCAATCACTTCTCCAGTTGTTGAAATGCTATTGTAGGCAAGAAAATTTTCATTGATAGGATAATCATGATGACTGGCAGCATTCCATATGCGGATGGCGTCGGCATAATGAGCGGAAGTGAAGGGGATTAAGTTGGGCATAAGATAAGGGATAATAAATCAAATCAAAAAAATGAGCGTCATCTTACGGCAATCTGACTGGTAATAAACCAGATGGCTCAAATTTTCCTGACAACACATCAGCCAAGGCATCACGCATGGGTGGGTTGAAACCATAAGAAACAAGGACAGTTACATTTTCAGGCAGCAGGGTCGCATCAAATGGGTTGCGGTGAGCGATCGCTATAACCGGGTTGCCAGCCTCCACCAAATTCCGAATCAGCTTCAACTGATCTTTATTCATATCCAGATCATTAACTGGTACGATAACGATGCGCCCGTTTCGGGCAGAGTGGATTACATCCATGATTTGATCGGCATTACGCTCAGTATCAACTGTCAGAGTATTTCCACGCAAGCCGAGATATTTGGTCAAATCGCGCACATCAGCGGGTTCAACAATAATCGGGTCAACATTTATTTCGAGAGGCAGCAAGCCCAGCGGATCGCGCAAAAGTGTAATGGCTTTTTGAGCCAACTCACGCGACAAAGTAACATGCTCCGCTGTTTTGATGGAAGTAACTGCCGCATCGACCTCCACCGGAATTGGGTGCAACAACCCAAACCTTTTCTTCATCCGAAGAATTCGCTCCACCGATGCGTTTAACTGTGCATCCGAGATTGTCCCCTCTTTTACTGTCCGTACCAAATTAGTAAAAGCTTCACGGTGCATGTCATGATCGCGGTTGAATAACAACAAATCTGCGCCCGCCGCCAAAGCCAGCGGTGCGCCAACTTGTGGGGGATATCCGTTTGCAGCCAGCGCGCCCATCTCAAGCGAGTCAGTGACGATGAGTCCGCGATAGCCAAGTTCCTCGCGCAGCAAACCAGTTAACACCGGGCGTGAAAGAGTCGCAGCCAAGCCGGGAGTCGCATCAATGGCTGGGAAAGTAACATGCGCCGACATGATGCCCGCAAAATCAGCAGCGATGGCTGCCTTGAAGGGGACGAGTTCAATCTGCTCAAGGCGCGTGCGGTCATGCGGAACGAGCGGCAAGTCAATATGCGAATCAGTACCTGTATCGCCGTGACCCGGAAAATGTTTACCAAATGCCAACAAACCATTTTCCTGCAAGCCTCTTGCGAAAGCCAAACCGTATTCACTTACTCTGATTGGATCGGAACTAAAGGAACGAATGCCAATGACCGGGTTGGCAGGATTATTGTTAATATCCAAGTCAGGAGCAAAATCAACATTGATACCAACCGCGCGCATTTCGACCGCCATGGCAGAAGCTATACGGTAGGCATTTTGCGGGTCGCCGGTGGCGGTCAACGCCATCGCAGATGGAAATTCAGTGAAGCCTTTATCTTCCGTCAAACGAGCGACACGTCCACCTTCCTGGTCAATGGCAATGAACAAGCCGGGACTCCCGCTTTCGAGGGCGATCTTTTGCAATTCATTGGTTAGCGCGGCAACCTGTTGAGAGGATTGAACATTACGGGCAAAGAGAATCACGCCGCCGATATGATACTCACTGATCATGCGGCGCAGTTCGGCATCGATAACAATTCCATCGAAGCCAATAACCATTACTTGACCAATTTTTTGCTCAAGGGTCAGGGTTTTTTCTGAGTTGAAAGAAATGGGATCGGGCATGGTGTGAATCAGACCAGATAGGTCGAAAGAAACGAAAAGATCAAAAGAGTAACGAGAGCGATCATCATCGCCAGTTTTCAATCCACATCCTTGCCCCTCTCCACTTTGGGAGAGGGGCAAGGTATAGCGTAAGGCCGGAGCCTATGGGATGATCTTTATATCCCAGCTCACGGCGAAGAACGGAACGTATTTTCCTTGATTTACATCGTAGAAAGTAAACGGTGGGTATAGGAAAGTGCTCAGCACTGCGCCATTCAACAAGACCG
>JAYUGV010000267.1:0-9084 GCA_043767565.1 Anaerolineales bacterium | reverse complement strand
TTGACCTTCCTCGGTGTGGTTTGTGCGCTTACACAAAAGCATATCCGATGAAGGCCTTTTTTCAACCCCTTTTTATGACTTTAAGAAAGCCCTGGATGCTGAGAATTGCTGGGTTGCCCTAGTTGCGTCTTTATGCTAGACTGTTACCATATATATTAAAGGAATGATCCAATATGAGTGAAAAAATATTAATCGTTGACGATGATCTAGATACTTTACGCCTGGTGGGCTTGATGCTCCAACGCCAGGGCTATCAGATCAGCGCGGCGACCAACGGACAACAAGGCTTGGATAAGGCGTTCGAGGAGAATCCGGATCTAATTCTGCTGGATGTGATGATGCCAGACATGGACGGTTATGAAGTCACGCGCCGGTTGAGGCAGAATCCAGCTACAGCCAACACTCCTATTTTGATGTTCACCGCCAAGACCCAGCTCGACGATAAAGTAGCCGGTTTTGAAGTCGGTGTGAACGATTATCTGACAAAACCCACGCATCCATCCGAGTTACAGGCGCGGGTCAAGACTTTGCTGGCGCGGGTTAGCAAGAAAAAAGATGTCGTTATTGGCGACGGGGATACCAACCGTGGTTATGTGATCGGTGTGCTATCGCCGCGCGGCGGTTTAGGTGTGACAACCTTAACGGTAAACCTAGCGGCTGGTTTGCACACTCGCACAAAAAGCGATGTAATCGCGGCAGAGATGTTACCCGGGCAGGGCACGATGGCGCTGGAGTTGGGTGCGACCGCATCCAAGGGCTTGGTGGATCTGTTGAGCATCACCAAGTCGTCCGAGCTGACACACGACAAGGTCCACGAGTCGCTAACAAATCACCCATCTGGGATTAAGCTCCTGCTTGCCTCAGACCGTCCACGCGATATGCATTTGGTCAGTCAGACAGCCAATTACGAAACGCTCCTGGCGGAGCTAACAGGCTTGGCGCGCTTCGCTGTGTTGGATCTAGGTGTTGGCATTCAACCCTTTGCCCAAAAGGTACTCCCCCATTGCGATGAAATCATCATCGTTTTTGAAGGCGCGCCGAACACGATCATCAACACCAAAGCTTTGATCGATGATATTGCATCCATGAATGGCAACAAGAAGAATATTTCGGTAGTGCTAAATAACCGCATTCGTTCTGACTCACAGCTCCCCACTAGTCAGGTTCAAAGCAAATTGAATTACGAGATCATCAGCACACTCACTCCGGCTCCCGAGCTATTTGTGCAAGCCACGCGTACACAGACTCCGGCGATCTTATGCCAGCCCGATAGTCTAACCACAAAACAGATCAACAAACTTGTAGAATTCATCGCCGAGCGCGAGGCTTTGCCGCGATGACCCTGCCCCCCACAACGCAAACTGCGCTGGATGATGCGGCTGAGTTATTCCGCAAAGCCAAACGCGTGGTTGTGTTGACTGGGGCGGGCATATCCACTCCATCGGGTATCCCTGATTTCAGATCAGAGGGTACCGGTTTATGGTCCCGTGATGAACCGCTGGAGAGCGCCTCACTTAGCACCTTTCGCACAGCCCCTGAAAAATTCTTCGATTGGTTTCGACCGCTGGCAAACCAGATCTTCTACGCCCAGCCCAACCCCGCACATACAGCCCTGGCTGAGTTTGAACAGGCTGGCTATCAAAGTTTGATCATCACCCAGAACATTGACGGCTTGCACCAAAAAGCGGGTTCACAGCAGGTTGTGGAAATGCACGGTACATTACAAACACTCTCCTGCACACAATGTTATAAAAAATACCCCTCTGAAGAATTCTTGAAACCTTTTATCGAAAATGGAACAATCCCACAGTGCGCAACTTGCAATGGAATCTTGAAACCAGATGTGATATTGTTTGGGGAGCAGTTGCCTCAATCCGCGTGGCAGGCGGCACAGCGCGCAACAAATCAATGCGACCTGATGCTGGTTGCCGGTTCTTCTTTGGAAGTGTTGCCTGTGGCGGGGTTGCCGATGCAGGCACTTGACCACGGCGCGCATTTAATCGTTATTAACAACACGACTACCTATGTCAATGTGCGAGCCGATATCGTTATCACAGAAAATGTTGCCACTGTCATTCCTGAAATCATGAAGCGAGCGATCCATGGCTGAGATAAAAACCCGAACCCTAGATAGTTACCTGCGCGTGATCGAGATCTCGCGCGACCTGGCGTCCACTCTGGACCTGGATACTTTGTTGGAGGATATCGTAAACGCCGCGGCGGATATTACACATGCTGAGGCAGCCTCCATCCTGTTGTATGACGACACTGCGCGTCAACTCTACTTTCAAATTGCCACCAATATCGATGAGCCAACCATGCGCGGACTCATTGTCCCGCTCGAGAATAGTATCGCCGGTTGGATCGTACTCAACCGCAGCGCAGTACGGATCGACGATGCCCACAAAGACGATCGGTTTTTCAAAGGCGTGGAACAATCCATCGGTCAATCCACCAAGTCCCTGCTGGGTATTCCCCTGATCACCAAGAACAAAGTAGTGGGCGTTTTGGAAGTAATCAATAAAAAAAGAGGCAAGTTCACCGACCCAGATGAATCCATGCTCACTGTATTGGGAGCGCAGGCGGCGGTAGCGATCGAGAATGCGCGCCTGTTCCAGCAATCAGATTTGATCGCCGAGTTCGTCCACGAATTGCGCACGCCGCTAGCGTCTCTAAGCACAGCCACTTATTTGTTATTACGCCCTGAAATGTCACGCGAGCAACGTGACCAGATCGTCAACAATATTCACTCCGAAACCTTGCGCTTGAACTCACTCGCCTCATCCTTCCTGGATTTAGCACGCTTGGAATCAGGTCGTGTGCAATTCCGTAAGACCCGCTTCAGCGTCGCGGACCTGCTCTATGAAGTCCGTGACGTGATGGTCACCAAGGCACAAGAGACAAATGTCCAGATTCGCGTAGATGTGCCGCACGATATGCCGCTGCTCGAAGCCGACCGCGACAAGATCAAACAGGTACTGCTTAACTTAATGAGCAATGCCGTCAAATACAACCGTCCCAATGGTTCAGTGATCATTACCGGCAGTTTTACGGATGCCGAACTATCCCTGATCATTCAGGATACCGGCTTGGGCGTCCCTGAAGATTCCATTCCGCACTTGTTCGAGAAATTCTTCCGGGTGCGCGAACACGAAGGCAAAGTTGCCGGTACTGGTTTAGGGCTTTCGATCTGCAAACAGATCGTGCAGGGACATAACGGACGTATCGAGGTAAAAAGCAAAATGGGCGTGGGCACCTTGTTCAATATCTTCCTGCCGCGCGCGCCGCGCACTATACAGCACACAGAGTGACATCCCTGTATTTGATGTTTAAAAACATTGAGCTCACCAGAAGCGGTGAGCTCGATTGATTCATCGCAAGGGTTTAGCGGGCGCCCCGTCTCCCGAATTGACGTTCAAGCACATCCACCGAAAGATGGATCATGGTCGGGCGCCCATGCGGACAAGTCCGCGGCGAATCACAGGCTTCGAGATCAGTGAGCAAGGTGCGTTGTTCCTCAGTTGATAAAGCTTGCCCGCCTTTGACTGCCATGCGCTTGCAAACACGCGCAGCGAGTTTTTTCTCGATCTCATTCTGGAGTGGCGCTTCGTCCTCTTCAAAGTCTTCGACCAGCGCGCGCAACGCCACTGCGGGATCGCTGCCCATAAATAGCACCGGCATCGCGCGGACTTGGAACGTATTCGGTCCGAATTCTTCCACAGCGAAGCCGAAATGCTGAAGAGTTGATAATTGGGTAAGTAGTAATTGAGCTGATTGCGGCGGGATGGTGACAACAGCCGGAGTTAACAAAGACTGCGATGGGATCTTTTTCATATCGTGTTGCGCTATGAGCTTCTCGAACAACACCCGTTCATGCGCGGCATGTTGATCGACAAGATACAGCCCATCGGGACCCTCCGCCACAATATACGTTGCGCCGATCTGACCGATGAGGCGGAGGAGAGGGATACGTTCAAAGGTAGTTTGTTGACTCGAACTGGCCGCTGACGGCTGACCACTGACCGCGCTTGACACTTCTCTTTCAACGGCGGTCGGCGGTCGGCGGTCAATCACTTCATCATGCCCGATCGCCCAATCCAACCCAACAGTTGACCTTGCTTCGGATGGCACAGTCCTTGTCGTACCCCACAGGGATGTGGCAACATTCGGGACCGGTGAATACGCCAGCAAAGCCTTGCGCGCCGAGCGTTGCACAAAGCTAAAAATCTTTTCTTGATTCCTGAATCGCACCTCAGCTTTGGCGGGATGTACGTTCACATCCACTTCTTCGGGGTTGATCTCGAGGAACAGTGCCGTCATCGGGTAACGTCCCACCATCAGCAAGGTGTGATAGGCTTGCAAGAGCGCAGTGCTCAAGGAAATCTCATGCACCCAGCGACCGTTGATGAAGAACGTGATCTCTTTGCGATTCGAACGTGTTAACGATGTGGGACTGATAAAACCAGTCAGACGAATGCCTTCTTCTTCCGCCATGATCTCTAACATTTGCTTCGCAACATCTACACCATATAACGCGGCAAGGATCGCACGCCGGTCACCGTCACCGGCTGTTTGCAGAGTCACATTTTTGCCTTCAGATAATTTGAAACGTTTATCTGGGTATGCCAATGCGTAGCGTGTCACCAACGCATCGATCGCACGGCGTTCGGTGACATCAGCCTTCAAGAATTTCAAACGCGCGGGCACGTTATAGAATAAATCTTCCACCCGAATCGTTGTCCCCACCGTAGTGCCGACTTTCGTCGGCTTGCCGCTTTTACCGCCCTCCACTTTTAATCGCGCGCCTGCTTTTTCTTTTTGCACACGCGAGGTAATTGTCATCCGCGAAACGGAGCCGATCGAAGCCAGCGCCTCGCCGCGGAAGCCCAGCGTCAGAATGGAAAAAAGATCATCGGAGCGGACCAGCTTCGAGGTCGCATGCCGCGAGACGGCTAGATCCAATTCGTCAGAGGGAATGCCCGAGCCGTCGTCCGCGATCTCAATTAATTTCCGTCCCGCTTCTTCTACTGCGATCGAGATCGTATGTGCGCCCGCGTCCAATGAATTTTCTAACAGCTCTTTCACCACCGACGCGGGACGTTCAACAACCTCCCCCGCCGCGATCTGCGAGGCAACTTCAGAAGATAATAAACGAATAGGCATGTCACGATTATAATCGCCCCATGCGATTTACAACCATCTTCTTCGATCTCGACGACACGCTCTATCCCAACTCCACAGGTTTGTGGAAAGCCATCAAGGAACGCATGAATTTATATATGCATAACCGCATGGGCATCCCTGAAGCGCAGGTGCCGCAACTGCGCGAACAATATTTCAAAATGTACGGCACCACATTACGCGGTTTGCAGGCGCGTCACAAAGTAAATGTGGAAGATTACCTGGCCTTTGTGCATGACCTGCCCCTGAAAGATCTTCTGACCCCGGATCCGACTCAACGCGAGATCATCGCTTCGCTGCCCAGCCGGAAACTGGTCTTTACAAACGCAGACGTTAACCACGCCCAACGGGTTCTCTCGGTCTTGAATCTCGATGACCTCTTCGATGGCATCGTGGATATCAACGCCGTCGCGCCGTACTGCAAGCCCATGTCCGAATCGTTTGCCATCGCTCAGGAACTCGCCAATGAACCCGACCCGCGCAAATGCGTGATGATCGACGATCTGCCGCGCACAACCAAAGCCGCGCTTGAAGTAGGCATGGCAAGTATTTTATACGGCACCGATGAACCCACTGCCGATGCCAGCGGAGTCTTTACAGATTGGAAGCATCTGCCGATCTTACTGGGTGATGCGTAGAGCGAGATAATATCTCGCTCTACAAAGAAGAAACAAATGGAATCAAATAAAGTCACAATCGCCGCATTGCTTTTCATTGTATTGATCGTTGGTTCGAATTTTGTGCTGTACTTCATTGCGCGCAGTTGGACAAAAAGTGGCGACTCACGCTGGATGAGCGCCTTGAAAGATTCGCTCAGCAAACCGCTGGAAGGCACGGCGAACAAGTCCATGGCTGAGCTGCGGAAGCAGGTCGAGGAACTGGAAAACAAGAAAAGAGTGGAGTGAGTAGATTCTCAACTTACACCGGGGATAATTTACGAAACAAGCCTGAAAATCGTTCGTCTGCATCTTGGTCAGTCTAAAGGCTGGCGCTTTATCTGACCAATACAAGGTTAATACTATTCATATGGTTTTAACAAGAAATATTCATTATCCTTTAATCACGGCATAGTATCTTAATGTGACAGTCGCTCTGAAAACGGCTGTCAACCATCGGAGGCTTTTGTGGAAAAAACAATCAAAATCGTTCTTGGTATCTTTGTCGCAGTGATATTGCTGTCTGGGACGTTCGCGGGCGGCTTCATTGCCGGGCACCTGGTGCCAACCAGCGGTCAGACACCCTTTATCAACAACACTCAGGATCAAGCGCCCGATATATCGCCCACTGTCGCGCCTGAGCAACAGTCTACAACCCCATCTAACTTACAGACCCTCTTCGCGCCCTTCTGGGAAGCGTGGAATATTATCCACGCTCAATTTGTAGATCAGCCCGTGGACGATATCAAACTCATGCAGGGCGCGATCAACGGCATGATGGAATCATTGGGCGATAAGCACAGCACCTACATGGATCCCCAGACTTATAAAGATGCGAACGCCGACCTGGCTGGCGCTTATGAAGGCATCGGCGCCTATGTGGATACCACTGCCGAATACCTGACCGTGATCAGCCCCATCCCGGGCTCGCCTGCTGAAAAAGCCGGCATACAGAAGGGCGATAAGATCATCAAGATCGATGGCGTAGATATGACCGGCATTGATGGTGAACTGGTGCGCCGCAAGGTGCTTGGTCCGGCGGGTTCAACAGTCGTTCTCACCGTAGTGCGCAAGGATACCCCCGACCCATTGGAAATTTCCATCATCCGTGACAAGATCGTGATCAAGAGCGCCACCGGCAAAATGCTTGAGAACGATATTGCGTATGTGCAGGTTAATACATTCGGTGATAACACCACCAGCGAACTTATAGCCACGCTGACCGAGCTAATGGCAAAGAACCCCAAAGGCGTGATCCTTGACCTGCGCAATAACGGCGGCGGTTACCTGCAAACCTCGGTGGAAGTCGTTTCGCAGTTTGCATCCAAAGGCGTGGTTTTGTATGAGAAATACGGTGACGGCAAGCAAAACCAATTTGACGTGATCCCCGGCGGACTCGCCACAGATATTCCCATGGTGGTGTTGATTAACGAAGGTTCCGCCTCCGCATCTGAAATTACCGCCGGTGCCCTGCAGGACTACGGACGCGCCAAACTCATTGGTGTGATTTCCTACGGCAAGGGTTCTGTGCAAAACTGGGTACCACTCTCGAACGAGCAGGGCGCGGTCCGTGTGACGATCGCCAAATGGTACACGCCCAATGACCGTACCATCGAAGGCAAAGGCTTGACCCCGGATGTATACGTCCCCATGACCATCGATGATTTCAAAGCTGGGCTTGATCCACAGCTCGATACGGCAATGGAAACCCTGTTGGCGATCCTGAACAATACTGCGATTCCTACCTCCATGCCGACACCGGTCAATACACCGATCCCCTAGCAACTTAGGGACTTGCCTTACGTAATAGTACTTGAAAGGAACGAACCATGTTTTTCTTTGACCCACTCTATCTCATGTTTATGATCCCCGCTTTCATCTTGATGGGACTCACCTCATGGTATGTGAAGCACGCCTACAAAAAATGGAGCCAGGTCCGCACCAATAGCGGACTCACCGGCGCCCAAGCCGCGCAGCAATTGATCTCACGCTCGGTCTATTCCGGCGTGGAGGGCAGCGCCGAGCTTCGCAACGTCCGTGTTTTAGGTATTGGCGGTAACCTGACCGATCACTATAACCCGCAGGATAAAACCCTCTATTTATCACCCAGTGTTGCTAACAGTGCATCCGTGGCTTCAGTGGCAGTCGCCGCCCATGAACTGGGCCACGCCCTGCAAGATGCGGAAGGCTACATTCCGCTTCGCCTCCGAGCCGCACTGGTTCCAGTTGTCAACATCGGTTCAAACCTCGGCTGGATCCTTATCATGGTTGGATTGATCTTCCTGCGCTCGACCTCCCTGGGCTTGAATGTCGCGTGGTTGGGAGTCTTATTCTTCGCTGGCGGCGCCCTCTTTGCCCTTGCCACCCTTCCCGTTGAACTCAATGCTTCCGCCCGCGCGAAACAACTGCTCGCGCAGTCCGGCATCATCCGCACGGAAGAAGAGACGCGCGGCGTCAATCAAGTCCTCAACGCTGCTGCGCTCACCTATGTTGCCGGTCTGGTCACTGCCGTTCTGCAATTGCTCTACTACGTGCTACTGGTCGGTGGCGGCGGACGACGCAGAAACTAACCCCGTCCTGAGCGGAGGGGCTGAGTGTTCTTCGAAGCCCTGAAGTCGAAGTGACAAACCCCACGTTTCATCCGGCAGTTGAACTGCTGGATGAACATCATGTCACAAACACCCGCAGAGAAATCGCGGTGGAAGATGTCAGCAAGAAAGAAGGGGTCAGCTATGATTGTGTTTTGGGCGCATTGGAACGGCGCATTGCTGCAAGTGTAGATTGGACGATGATTGCGCAGATAGACAGTCTTGGGCTGGATGAAATTGCATTGAAAAAGGGGCAAGGTCATTATGTGACTTTGATCACAGGCCGGTTCCGAGATGGCGAAATTGTAATTTTGGGTGTTCTGCCAGGACATGAAAAAGCCGTGGTCGTCGATTTTTTGCGCTTGATTCCGCAGAGAATTCTGCAAAGCGTGCAGTCCGTCTGCTGTGATTTGTGGGAAGCCTACACAGAGGCTGTTCGAGAAGAAATCCCAACGGCTCGGATTGTTGCAGATCGTTTCCATGTTGCCAGATATTACCGAGACGCTGCTGCTGAATCGAGGAAACAGGAACTTCATCGTTTGAAGAAGGAACTGTCGGAAGAAGAATATAAAACATTGAAGGGCAGTATGCATGCCTTTCGAACACCTGCCCTGGCGGGCGGTGCCAGGGAAATTGCCAAAGACCTGAATAAAGAAGAG
>JAYUGV010000266.1:0-3672 GCA_043767565.1 Anaerolineales bacterium | reverse complement strand
GAACAACAGCGGATCGTGTCCGTGCTGGACGAAGCCTTTGCGTCCATTGCGCAAGCCAAGTCCAACGCCGAGCGGAATCTGGTCAATGCGCAGGAGTTGTTTAAGATTTTTGCGCAATCGATCTTTGAAAACAAAGGTGAGGATTGGGAGGAAAATAAATTGAATGAAGTTTGTGAATTGAAAAGCGGAACAACTATTCCTACTTCTTTGGAAAGAAATAAAGGCGATGTGCTCTACACAAAAATTGCAGATATGAATTTACCTGAAAACCTTGTTGAAATTCATACATCGAGCAGGTTTGTAAATAGGGATGAAATAAATCAGAATCAAATCATACCTGAAGGAGCAATTATTTTTCCCAAGAGAGGTGGAGCAATTGCAACAAACAAGAAAAGAAAAATTATCAAGCCAACTATTGTTGACTTGAATACGATGGCAATAATACCGAGCAAGAAAATAGATAAAGATTTTCTTTTTTATTGGTTTCAATTATTCGATTTGAAGGATATTAGCAACGGAGCAAATATTCCTCAAATAAACCACTATAGTTTTGATGAAATTTATATGCCTTATCCCAAGTCACTCGCCGAACAACGCGCCATCGTCGGGCGGCTGGATGCGCTGTCCGCTGAAACGGGGAGGTTGGAGGAGATTTATGAGGGGAAGGTGGAGGCGTTGGAGGAGTTGAAGAGGAGTGTGTTGGGGAAGGCGTTTGAGGGAGAATTATGAGTCTCCCCAAATTCGACGATCTGCCCCCACCCGTCCTCCCCCAAATTCCGAAAAGCGTGGAATTTAGGGGAGGGGAATATGCTGTATTTATGAAAACAAGCTTCGTAAACAAAATGAAAATATTCCTCCCCCATTTTCGGTTTTTGAAAATGGGGGAGGCTAGGTGGGGGCTATATGGCAAGACCTAAAAGAAGCAACCCCAAAACCATGCACCAGGCGGGCGAACTCCGCAAGAAACTCACGCCTGCGGAACGCAAGCTCTGGTCACGCCTGCGCAATGATCAACTCAACGGAGTCAATTTCAGAAGACAGCATGCCGTCGGTAAATACATCCCTGACTTTTGTTCACCAAAAGAAAAACTCATCGTCGAACTGGATGGCAGTCAACATGCAGAAGATGATGCTGTGCAATACGACAACGAGCGCACCAAATATTTTGAATCATTGGGTTACAGAGTTATTCGTTTTTGGAACAACCAAATCATGAACGATATGAATGGCGTTATACTTGCGATCATGTATGCGCTGGAAAAGAAAGCCTGAAATTTTAGCGGTTATAATTAAAAAGCATTCCTTGCTACAGGAATGCGGAGGCAGTTATGACAACCACA
Source organism: Anaerolineales bacterium (assembly GCA_043767565.1). Classification (GTDB taxonomy): domain Bacteria; phylum Chloroflexota; class Anaerolineae; order Anaerolineales; family Villigracilaceae; genus Defluviilinea. Next base: position 2,332 of record JAYUGV010000266.1, on the reverse strand, counting down.
AACCTTAGCGAAAGAATCACAGTCAACCCAAATCAATGCGGCGGGCATCCGTGTATCCGCGGTATGCGCATCCGCGTCATTGATGTTTTGGAACTACAAGCCAACGGATTAACTCCCGCTCAAATATTGGAAGAACTACCCGATCTTGAAATGGAAGACCTGCAAGCCGTGGCGCGATACGCCATGCAACGGCTCGATCATCCCGTACTTGCGCTGGCGGCATAATGAAATTGTGGATCGACGCGCAACTCTCTCCCCTGCTGGCAAAATGGATTACAGAAAATTTTGCAGATATTGAAGCCAAAGCAGTTCGAGAGTTGGGCTTGCGCGATGCCGAAGACCCTGTCATCTTTTTTTCGGCACGCGAGGCGGATGTCACAGTCATGACCAAAGATAACGATTTCCTTGAACTGCAAAAACGTCATGGCGCTCCGCCAAAAATTATATGGGTTACCTGTGGCAATACATCCAATGTTGTATTGAAATCCATACTACTGCTGAATTTGAAAAAAGCGGTTGATCTGCTTGAGAGCGGCGAAACGCTTGTCGAGATTACAGGTTAAATAAAAGGGTTATCCATTGAACGAAGCCGAAACCCGCGCCGAACTGATCGACCCCAAACTGCTTGAAGCAGGCTGGGGCGTTCTCGATGGCACCAAGGTTGCCCGCGAATATCACATCAACAAGGGGCGCATCAAAGCGGGCGGGCGCGGCAAACCGTCCATTGCCGATTACATCCTCATTTATAAAAATCAAAAACTCGCCGTCATCGAAGCCAAGAGCGATGAGTACGGCGTTGGCGAAGGTGTTGGTCAAGCCAAAGACTATGCCATAAAACTAAAACTCAAGTACGCCTACGCCGCCAACGGCAAAGAAATTTACGAGATCAATATGCAGAGCGGCGAAGGCACTGTTGCCAAATTCCCCACACCCGCTGAATTATGGGCAAAAGCATTTGCCAACACACCCCGCAACACCTGGAACGACTCGTTCGACATCATCCCTTATGAAGATGTCAGCGGCACCAAATCCGCGCGCTATTATCAAGAGCTCGCCGTCAATAACGTCATGTCCGCGATTGCCGAAAACAAAAATCGGATTCTACTCACGCTCGCCACTGGGACTGGCAAAACATTTATCGCCTTTCAAATCGTCTGGAAGTTATTCCACTCACGCTGGAACTTAAGACGTGACGCTTCACGCCGACCCCGAGTCCTGTTTCTCGCCGATCGAAATATTCTCGCCGACCAAGCCTTCAATGCCTTCAACGCCTTTCCCGAAGATGCGCTTGTGCGAATCAAGCCGAATGAAATTCGCAAGCAAGGCAAAGTCCCCACGAATGGCAGTATCTTCTTCACCATCTTCCAAACCTTCATGTCTGGTCCGAACGACACGCCGTATTTCGGGGAATATCCAAAAGATTATTTTGATTTCATCATCATTGATGAGTGCCATCGCGGCGGTGCCAATGACGAATCAAACTGGCGCGCCATCATGGAATACTTCTCCCCCGCCGTGCAACTCGGTCTCACTGCCACGCCAAGACTTGATAACAACTTAAACATAAACACCTACAAATATTTCGGCGAACCTGTTTACGTCTACTCGCTCAAAGAAGGCATCAACGACGGTTTCCTGACCCCGTTCAAGGTCAAGCAGATCGCCACCACGCTGGACGATTACACATACACCCCCGATGACGCGGTGGTGGCAGGCGAAGTGGTGACGGGCAAGCGGTATGTCGAAAGCGACTTCAACCGCATCATCGTGATCCCTGAGCGCGAGGCCTACCGGGTCAAGTTGTTGATGGGAATGATTGACCAGCGCGAGAAAACTATCGTGTTCTGCGCCACCCAGGCCCATGCCTTGATGGTGCGTGACCTGATCAACCAAATGAAGACCAGCACCGATCCGATGTACTGCACGCGGGTCACGGCCGACGATGGCGCACGCGGTGATGAGGCCCTACGCGCCTTCCAGGACAACGAAAAAACGATCCCCACCATCCTGACCACCTCGCAAAAGCTGTCCACCGGCGTGGACGCGCGCAACGTGCGCAACATCGTGCTGATGCGCCCAGTTGGCTCGATGATTGAGTTCAAGCAGATCATTGGCCGTGGCACTCGCCTGTATGAGGGCAAGGACTATTTCACGATTTATGACTTTGTGCGGGCGCACCACCATTTCAATGACCCTGAGTGGGATGGCGAACCGGCCGAGCCGGAAGCCTGCACAAAGTGCGGCAACACCCCATGCACCTGCATCAAGCCGCCCCCTGAACCATGCCCCGTATGCGGCAATCAACCTTGCACTTGTCCAACTATCAAAGACC
>JAYUGV010000265.1:0-3697 GCA_043767565.1 Anaerolineales bacterium | reverse complement strand
CTATGCTTGGCGGTCATGTCGCTGAACTCCAGACCCACATTGAAATAATCGGGGCTGATATCCTGATGGCACCAGGCGATCCGTGCGAAGATGGTCATGCTGGTTTCGTGGGTATCTGGCAGTTCAGGCAGTTCGATCGAGATATGCAATTTTTCGTTCTCTGCCATTACATGGTCGCTGATGACCATGGCGCCAAATAAATTAAGATCCCCAAGATAGCCGATCAACTTCCCATCTTGCAGGTCATAGACCTGTGAATAGGACATCAGATCCTTGCGTGTTTGTTTTCGTCGATCTTGCATGCCTGCCTCCGCAATTAAGTGTACTTGAATTGAAGGCTTAAATCAATTGCATACGCGTCTTAAAATCTGCATCACTCTGCAATATCTATGGTTAAATGGACGCCATGCGATGGATATATCTTTCCCCACACCTTGATGATGCCGCGCTCTCAGCCGGCGGCTTGATCTATGAACAAACGCAAGCAGGTATTCCAGTTGAATTCTGGACCTTCATGTGCGGCAACCCACGCCTGGCTGAGTATTCGCCCTTTGCGCAGTCACTGCATCAGCAATGGGGCTTTGCCGATGCGGTGGAAACCGTTCGTGAACGACGTATTGAGGACACGAACGCTGCGAACATCCTGGGCGCGAAAGCTGTCCATTTTGATTTTTTGGACTGTATCTACCGTCGTGACGCGCATGGGAATTGGCTTTATCCCGAGGGAGTCTTTGGAGCGATTCGCCCCGAAGATGCTGATCTGCCCGCCCAAATCGCTTCTGCCATTACGCCTCGCCTCCAACCGACCGATGTGCTGGTTGCCCAACTGGGAGTTGGTTCACACGTGGACCATGTCCTCGTGCGGCAAGCCGCGGAATTGCTGGGGCGCCCTCTGATCTATGACATTGACATGCCGTATTTCCTGTACAGATCAGACGAATTCGAGGCAAAAGCGGCTGGGATGAAAGAATCCACTCGCAGGATAACCGAAACAGCCCTCGAACGATGGCTGGACGCGGTGGTGGAGTACAAGTCCCAACTCCCGTCTTTGAACGAGGTTGTCAGTACTCCTGAAAGAGCCAGGGCATCCATCCGGGCTTATTGGGAGAAATGGGGCGGAATCCGTTTATTGCAACTCGATTAGGGCGGTTACAAGTCTCTTGTATTGCCTCTCAAACCGTGATATAGTATGCCCGTTTTTCGGGGCGCAATCGCTTGACCTTTGTCCCGCTTTGCGGGACAAAATACTTCTAGTAGGAAAATAAGATGACTAACAACTTTTTGACCAAAGAAGGTTTTCAGAAATTGCAAGACGAATTGGACTACCTGCGCACTGCCAAGCGTCAGGAAATTGCCAGCCGCCTGCACGAAGCTATGGAAGGCGGAGAGTTGATCGAGAATGCCGAATACGAAGCCGCCAAGAATGAGCAGGCTTTTGTGGAAGGTCGCATTCAAGAATTGGATTTGTTGCTCGCTACGGCAAAGATCATCGAAGAGAACGGCAAGAAGAAAAGCGATACGGTAACGCTCGGCGCCAAGGTGACCATCAAGGAAGGTAACTTTGAAGCTGAGACCTTTACCATTGTGGGCATGGCGGAAGCCAATCCGCGCGAAGGCAAGATCTCGAACGAATCACCGATCGGTAAAGCCATCTTGAGCCATAAGGTGGGCGAAAGTGTAAAAGTCGAGACGCCGGGCGGCACATATAATGTTAAAATCCTGAAAGTCGGCTAGACTCAGGAGCGAACGAAATTGAATGCCCCGCGCCTGCGATGATCTGCAAGGCGGGGCATAATTTTTTTACTCTCTCCCACTGGGAGAGGGCAGGGTGAGGGATAACCCTCATCCCCGGCCCTTCTCCCACTGGGAGAAGGGGGAGGAACCATGGCAGAATACAACCCGCTTGAAAAGATTCGTTTACAGAAACTGGAAGACCTGCGTGCTGAAGGGATCGAAGCGTATCCCACGCGCGCCCAACGCACGCACTTAAGTACCGCAGTGATCGCGGAATTCGAAGCGCAGGAAGCTGCTTCGTCAGACTCAGCAGGCGTTGAAGTCAAAGCGACACTGGCGGGACGCATCCGTGCCACGCGTACGATGGGCAAGGTCACTTTCGCGCATATTGAAGACGGCGCTGGAAAGATCCAATTATTCTTCCGTTTGAACGAAGTGGGCAAAGAGGGACTGGAACTCTTCAACAAGATGTTTGACCTGGGCGATTTTATCCAGGCTTCGGGTGTGATGTTCCGCACCAAGACTGGCGAAATCACGCTGCACGTCCATGAATTCAAGTTGCTCGCCAAGTCTGTGAGTCCGCTGCCCGCCGCAAAGGATGAGACCCTCGAAGACGGCACAGTTGTCCGCCACGCCGCGTTGGATAACCCCGAGATCCGCGCACGCCAACGCTATGCGGATCTGGCGGTCAACCCCGATGTGCGTGAGACCTTCCGCAAACGTGCGGGCATCATCAAAGCCTTACGTGAGTTTTTGGATAACAAGGATTTTCTCGAAGTCGAGACGCCCATCCTGCAACCGTTATACGGTGGGGCGGCAGCACGTCCGTTCGTGACACATCACAACGAACTCGAACAGGACATGTACCTTCGCATTTCATTTGAACTGTATCTCAAGCGTTTGCTCGTCGGCAATATGGAACGCGTCTACGAGATCGGACGCGACTTCCGCAACGAAGGTGTCTCATTCAAGCATAACCCTGAGTTCACACAACTGGAATTCTATTGGGCATACGCGGATTATTTGCAGGTCATGGAACTCACCGAGCAAATGATTTCATACACCGCGCAAAAAGTGTTGGGGACTCAGGTAATCAAATACAAAGAACATGAAATCAATCTCACTCCGCCATGGAAGCGCCTCGAAATGCGGCAAGGTATTCTCGAAACTTCGGGTATTGACATTGCCGAACATAAAACTGGTGAAGAGCTGTTCAAGGCGATTGTCACCAAGACGGACAAGAAGCCCGATCCAAAATCCACGCGCGGTAAGTTGATCGACTTCCTGCTTGGCGAATTTCTCGAGCCGACCCTCATCCAGCCGACGTTCCTTTACAACTATCCGCGTGATATTTCGCCGTTGGCAAAATCCATGCCGGGTGATGCGTTGACCGTGGAACGCTTCGAAGGGTATGTGGCGGGCTTCGAGTTGTGCAACGCCTTCACTGAGTTAAACGATCCGCTCGATCAGGAGCAGCGCTTCCTCGAATTGGGACGCGACTACGCCGACGGCGACGAAGAGAAACAGCCGCTGGATGAAGATTATCTGCGCGCCATGCGTTACGGTATGCCGCCCAACGGCGGTTTCGGCATGGGCGTGGACCGCCTTGCAATGATCTTGCTCGATAAACATTCCATCCGTGAGGTGTTGTTGTTCCCGGCGCTGAGGAACGAAGAGTTCGGTGTATCGAAGTAATTAGCCGCAGAGTCACAGAGACTCGGAGAAAAAATAAAACTCTGTGCCTGTGTCTCAGTGGCAAAAAATCCATGAACAATCGTATTCTGGTTTTCGGTGATGTTCTCGCCCTGCTCATCACCACCCTCGTTGGCTTCATCACCCACCGCGAAGGCGATCTATCCTTTGCCTCACGATTTGCCGCGATCTACTTTCCACTTTTCATAGCGTGGCTTCTCCTCGCCCCCTGGTTCGGACTCTTTCAATCGGAGATCACCTCCAACCCCAA
>JAYUGV010000264.1:0-9173 GCA_043767565.1 Anaerolineales bacterium | reverse complement strand
GCTCTGGCAAATGGCGCGCTGCTGCAAACCCGCCCCCGGAGATCAGATCATCGGCTACGTCACCCGTGGACGCGGTGCAACCATCCACCGGCAGGATTGCCCGAACATGTTAAGAAGAAAAGATCGGGAGCGGTTCCTTAAAGTAGACTGGGGCAAAGTGGAACACACCTTCCCGGTTGCGGTCAAAGTGAAAGCCTACGACCGGCAGGGCTTGGTGGTGGATATTTCCACCCTACTTGATACTGAGAACATAAACATCGCAGATGTAAATGTCAGTGTGAGCCGCACACTCGCAGTGATCAACTTGATCGTTGAGATCAAAGATCTTTCGCAGCTCAGCCGTATTCTCACCCGCATTGAAAATCTTCCCAATGTGTTGGAAGCCCATCGCACCAACCCCGGTTAATTTAGATTTGAGGCAACATGACACTGCTTAGCGTTTCAGAAGCACGCGCACGCATCTTTTCCCAATTCAAACCTGTATCGACAGAAACGATCTCGCTTGCCCGATCCGCCAATCGCATTCTGGCAGTGGATATTGTCGCGGCGGATGATCTGCCCCTCTTCGACAACTCATCGATGGATGGATTCGCCCTCCGAGCCTCTGACTCATTAACCGCCGCACCCGCTTCGCCTACGACTTTACGCGTGGTCGCTGATATCCCAGCCGGATCCCACCCGACAATTTCTCTGGCAGCCGGAGAAGCCGCACGTATTATGACCGGCGCAGAGTTGCCAATCGGTGCAGATGCAGTTGTGCCAGTGGAAGACACCGATTTCAACAACCGTGACGCGGGCTCTGTTGCGCCGAAACAAGTGCAGATCTCAAAGCCACTCAAAAGCGGAGAGAACGTACGCCCACGCGGCATGGATGTGCGCGCCGGTGATATTGTTTTGCACAAGGGACAACATATCAACCCACAATCGGCAGGTATCCTTGCCATGCTGGGGTTCTCTAATGTAGAAGTATACAAAAGACCACGCGTGGCATTGCTTTCCTCGGGTGATGAACTGCTTGAAGTGAATGCGCCGCTTGAATCAGGCAAGATCCGCGATTCAAATTCATATATGCTGGCTGCGTTGATCGAAAGCACCCTCGCGGAAGTGATCTCACTTGGCATCGCCAGAGACACACGTGAGTCCGTAACGAGTTTGATCGAACAAGCCACGCAACAAAATGTTGATCTGATCATTTCATCAGCAGGCGTGAGTGTGGGCGCATTTGATTATGTGAAAGAAGTCGTTGAATCGAACGGCGCATTGGATTTCTGGCGCGTGAACATGCGTCCGGGTAAACCCGTGGCTTTTGGGAATTACAAAAATATTCCCTTCATCGGGCTGCCGGGGAATCCAGTTTCGGCGTTCGTAGGTTTTGAGGTTTTCGTGCGCGATACGATCGGGCGGCTGAGCGGCATCTCGGACGGAGGCAGGCAGACGGTCCGCGTGCGATGCGATGAAGAGATCTTGTCAGACGGACGAGAGAGTTATCTCCGCGCCAAGATCCACGTGCGGGATGGGGTCTACATCGCAAAACTGACGGGGCATCAAGGTTCGGGAAATCTATTGTCTTTAGTACAAGCTGACGCTTTACTTATTATCCCCGCTGGTGTAAAATGCGTGCCTGCTGGTCAGGAAGTAAGTGCCTGGCTGCTTTGAGGAGACATGGATAAACGATTAAAGCAAGTCGCGGTTGCATTATCTGTCCTGGGTTTGATGGTTGCAATATACATGACCATTTTCAAACTGACGAACAATGAGAAAATGTGTATCGGCTCGGGCGGCTGTTCGATCGTGAACGCAAGTGGTTATTCAGAGGTTTACGGGATTCCGGTGGCGGTCTTTGGTGTGCTCGAATATATCAGCATTCTGGCTTTGTTCTATCTCGAAACCAAACCTGGGTTCTTCCAAACGAATGGCAGCATGCTGCTTTTTGCGGTAACGCTGGCCGGTTTTCTTTTCACGGTGTGGCTGGTGTACGTGGAAGTCGCACTGATCAAGGCTTATTGTCCGTTCTGCATCACTTCGCAGATCTCGATGACCGTTATTTTTATTCTTACGGTCATACGCGTAATTAAACAACCCTAATTCAGGAGGATTGAATGCCCCGTATTAAGTGTCATTACGTTGATTGTGTGTTTTTGGATGACGGTTATTGCTCTGCTGCGGCCGTCGAGCTCGATCCGGATTCCGGCTGTGCCACCTTCTCCCCCTCAGACACCGCCGCAGGCGATTGGGCAGAAAAAGAGGAAACGGAATGGGAAGATGAAGAAACAGAAGAGGGTGAAGATGATCTCTGGGAAGATGATGAAGAGGACGAGTTCTAACGTCTCTTCTATCTCAGCCGAAAATCGACAACCCAACGTAAAGGGCGGAGCAATGCTCCGCCCTTACTGATTAAACAAATTGATACAACAACACACCTGCCGCAACGGATAGGTTCAATGAACTGACCCGACCCTGCATCGGCAAGGAGACGGTGACATCGCAGGCTTTGATCTGTTCGGGGGCAAGTCCCTTTTGCTCATTGCCTAATACTAGCGCCCATGGAGATCGGGGAGTGAACGTGCGATAATCCACATCACTATGCGCCGACGTGCCGATGAGTTGATAATTCCCACCTCGCGCCCACTGCGCGAATTCATTGAATGAAGTTTGCACCACCGGTTTCCAGAATAATGTCCCCATGCTCGAACGGACAACTGTGGGATGATACAACTCCACGCCGCCATCAAGCAGGAACAAGGCATCTGCACCGATGGCATCCATCGTGCGCAAGATCGTGCCGACATTGCCCGGGTCTTGCGGTGAGACAAGCGCGACAATACGCATTACTGGCTTCAGTTCTCTGAGTTGGGTTTTCCGCTGCCGAACCACGGCAAGGATACCTTGCGGATTCTCTTTATCAGCCATAGATTCGAGCACTTGTGGCGTGACAAGCTGAGGCGTAAAAGAGAGGCGGGTGATCAAGTCATGCGCGAAGGCGCTGGTCAGCACGCCTGAAGCGTACAGCACAGCCTCCACATCCCATCCGGCTTCAAGCGCCTCACCGACATGGTGGATCCCCTCTACAAGAAACGATCCACTTTCAAACCGGGCTTTCTTCTGGCGTAACGCCCGCACCTGCTTGATGAGTGGATTACTCAAACTAGTTATGATCGGTTTTTCCATAACCCTATTGTACACAAGAACTCGGAGGTCTTGGAGGCCTCCGAGTTCTTTCGCGCTACTTACCAGCCACGACGGTCAATGTGGCGATCATGCCCGACGTAATATGTCCCGACGTTTTGCAAACGACCTGGTAATCGCCAGGTTCCGTTGGGGCAGTAAAGACTACGCTTACATCGCCGCCTGGTTGTATATCCGTCTCTTGCGAGAATATGTTTGTCTGATCACCCTCGTCAAAGGCATCGCCCGCAGTTGTGCCGAGTTTCATAATGATGAAATTATGCACAACCGCTCCATTGTTTGTGATATTGAGGGTAATCTCCTGCCCGGCAGGGACGGTGAACGCGTTGGGCGTAAAGGAAAAATCTGTCAACGTGACATCAATGGTGCTTGAGGGCGCGCTCCCGCCGCAGGAAGCTAATAAGAAAACCAACATCAGGGATAGTGCCAACAGTTTTTTATTCATGGGGTTCTCCTCTATAGAATGGTTTTGGTAGTGGGTCAACGTAAATGATGTTCTTTCCGTAGTGGCGACTTTAGTCGCTTTTGCCCGTAAAAACACGATTGAAGTCGTTACTACGCAAATCCATCATGTATCCAATTTCACTACCTGGTTTTATCTACTATGCAATCTTTCTTGCATCGAACCAACTGTCAGATGCAACCAATTTTATCCGACAAAATTATACTTGGATAAATATACCCCATTCCCATCCAAAACGGTTTGCTGTACACTTGTCGAAACCACAGCAATTTAGGAGTATCGTATGGCAATCCACACAGGAACTCTCCGGCAATCCCGCTTTTGGAACTACGCGCTCTGGCTGGCGCTCTTCACGATCTTCTATAACTTCGCCGAAGGACTGATCTCGATCTTCTTCGGCTACTCCGATGAAGCGCTGACCCTCTTCGGCTTCGGCGTGGATTCGTTCATTGAGGTCATGTCGGGCATCGGAATTCTTGCCATGGTGCTCCGCATTCGCCAGCATCCCGATACCTCCCGTACGCAATTCGAGAAAACCGCTTTGCGGATCACGGGTACATCTTTCTACCTGCTCGTTGCGGGGCTCGCCATCACATCCATTTATAATCTCTTCACTGGGCATGAGCCCACGTCCACTCTGCCCGGCCTCATCATATCAGTGATCTCCATCGCGATGATGTGGGTATTGGTCACCGGCAAACGCAGGGTGGGACGCGCCCTCAACTCGCAACCAATCCTGTCCGACGCGAACTGCACGATGGTCTGTATCTACATGTCCGTCATTTTGTTGGCATCCAGCCTCATTTACCAACTCACCGGCTTCGGTTTGGTAGATTCCATCGGCGCACTCGGGTTGATCTACTATTCATACAGCGAAGGCAAAGAAGCCTTCGAAAAAGCCGCGGGCATGGAAGATTGAAAACAAACATCAAAACTCTGAAAAGGATAATTGACTCATGACCATTCTCATCACCGGCGCGACTGGCTTCATCGGTTCACACCTGACCTCGCGCCTGCTCGCTGACAAAAAGCGGATCCGTGCCCTCGTCCTCCCCTCCGAACCCATCCCCGCAGACTGGGGCAGCCACGTGGAAATTTTCCGCGGCGACATCCGCAACCGCCGCGATGTTGAAAACGCCGTCAAAGGCGTCTCACTGATCTTCCACCTCGCCGCCATCACCTTGGATACAGGTCCAAAGGAACTGCATCAAGCCGTCACGTTGGAAGGGACGCGTCACATCATGGAGTCCGCTGCGGCGCACCAAGCCAAAGTAGTCCTCACATCCAGTATAACAACTTATGGAGTCAAGATTCAAACCGATGTATTGGATGAAGAGTTGGAATGGGGCGCGCCTACGGGTTTCTACAGCACGCATAAACAATTACAAGAAAAACTCGCTCGCGAGATCGCAACAAAACAAAATGTTGAATTGGTCGTCCTGCGTCCCGGCAACGTTTATGGAGCGGGCAGTCCACAATGGGTGAAGAGCGTGATCGCCGAACTTCAGCGTGGCACTCCAACCCTGCTTGGCGGTGGACATGGAAATCCCGGCTTCGTATACATTGACAATCTCGTAGACGCGTTGATTCTTGCTTCCGAAAATCCCAAAGCCGTGGGACGCATTTACAACATCGGTGATGGCTTTGACCTCTCATGGAAGACATACTTCACCGACTTAGCCAAAATGGCAAATGCGCCAAAACCAAAAGTGATTCCACGCTGGCTGGGACGCGCCCTAGCAGGGATAATTGAACCGGTGTGGTATGGACTCAAACTCAACGGACGTCCGCCTCTGACCTATGAGGCATTCAATCTCGTTGCATCCGATGCGCGCTTCCCCATCACCCGTGCCCAAACAGAACTCGGTTACCAACCACGCGTGACGTATAAAGAGGCGATGAAGGAAATTGAAAAATCGTTCATGAACACGCAACCGGCTAATTACTCCAAATAAAAACTCGCGGCTACATATAAATAAAGGAGAAAGCGTTAGTATGGCAGCTTATTTTGCTTCAATTACTGATGAACAGGCTGAGTTGATCAGGAATATCCCGTTGTTTTTTATTGCAACCGCTGCACCAACCCCAGCAGATATTTCTGAGGGTGTTGGTTCCATCAATATCTCGCCGAAAGGCGGCGTGCCACTTCATATCATTAACCGGAATCAGGTTGCGTTTTTGAATTATGCCGGAAGCGGAAACGAAACAGAACGTCATTCATTGAGCGGAAGCCCGATCACCGTCATGATCTGTTCATTTGAAAGCGCTGACGCGGCTATTGTCCGACTGTACGGAAAAGCCAAAGTAACACCGATCTCTGAATCTGAACTTGCCGAACAACTGCTCGCAACTGGAGCAACAGAAATGAAATTGACGCCCCGCCAGGTGGTTGAAATCGAAGTCGAGAAGACCTCCACCAGTTGCGGATATGGCGTTCCAGTCATGGAATTTGTACGAGAGCGTCGCATGGTCGATCATGGCAAGCGTTACAAAACGTATCGAAAATAGGAAAAAAACATGTCCATCACCATCACCCGCATCGGCGAAACCCAAGCCAAACCCGAACTGACCGAGTCCCTGCGCGACTTTCTCCTCTCGATCATGCCCATCATCAAATCCTCAGAGGGATGTGAGTCCGTCACGCTCTATCAATCCCACGATGACGCAACCAAATTCACCATGCTCGAAGTCTGGGATAGTATCGAATCGCATCAAGCATCGGTCAAGAACATCCCATCTGAAACGCTGACTCAGATCAGACCGTGCTCGCATCCGCGCCAAACGGGGGATATTATGATTTGGTTGATAAACAGGAAAAGTAAATATGCACACAGATATAGATGGATTATCTCGAAATCTTTATTGCCTTCGTTCTGAATTACTTGGACCAATCATAACCATGAACGGTGCTTACAAATTATGGATTAGAGATGCACCAGAAACAGCAAATAAAACCGTTCAGCAAATTGGCGCCTTATCTGAACAACTGCTATCAGAAATACATCATCTTCCTAACACCTTTGACCTTCAATCAACAGATATCGCCGCAAAACAACTTCATTCTTGGCAAGCAAATAGGAAAAGGACTTGGAAGAATTATCACATCTTATAAACAAAGTCAAAGCAACAGGTTTCCATATGGAAGATGCAGCCTTGGAAGAATTACTTAAAAAATTATTTCTCAATGGATTTCAAAAATTTCAAAGTTATGTCCAATATCTGAAATTAGCTCAAGCAGAGCATTTGAATCAATGCGATGGCTTCGCAAAGGTTTTAAACATTGATAGTTCGAAACAAAACATCAAGTGATATAATCCCGCTCGTCCGAATTATCAGGAGCGATTGAAATGACTGACAACCTGTAGACCATAACTTTTTCAGGGCACTAACCCGCTGTTAGCAGTGGCGACCTCAAGTCGCCGACTGCGTACCCCGACGACATTGGTCTGTCGGGGATGCTTTTCAGCCGAGGCTTGCCCTCGGTTTTTGTTTTAACTATCCATCCTCCTCCCTCACCCCAACGGAGACGGTTCTCCAATGAGGACAACTTCCCCCTCTCCCGCTGGGAGAGGGCAGGGTGAGGGCTTCTACAGGTTCCCATGCTTACTGCACATCACCTCCACAAAACCTACGGCATCCAGCCCATCCTGCAAGACATCTCCTTCAGCATCAGTGGCGCGGGTACGCGCCACGAGCGCATCGGTCTCATTGGTCCCAACGGCTGCGGCAAGACCACCCTCATGCGCATCCTCGCTGGCATCGAACAGCCCGATTCTGGGACTGTCGCTTCGACGCACCCGAATCTACGCATTGGATATCTCGCCCAAGGCATGGACTTCGACCCCGAGCAAACGCTTCAATCTACCCTCAGCCCGACTCCTGTTTCCCAAGCTGAACTCGAATCTGAAATCGCATCCCTTGCCTTAGCCTTATCCGCCAACCCAAACGACACACACCTCCAAAACAAATACGACCTCACCCTCACCCGACTTTCGACCTTCGACGTTCGACCCGAATCCATCCTCGCCCCGCTCGGTCTTGCAGATGTCCCCCTCGATACCCCCATCAAACATCTCAGCGGCGGACAAAAGACTCGTCTCATGCTGGCGCGTGTGTTGCTTGAAGAACCGCATCTGCTCCTGCTCGATGAACCGACCAATCATCTCGACATCGAAATGCTGGAATGGCTTGAGACTTGGCTGAATCGATTCCAAGGCGCGGCGCTCATCGTTTCACATGACCGCACCTTCTTGGATAACACCGTCACGTCTATTCTTGAACTCGACCCGAAGACTCATTCCATGAAAGCATATCCGGGCGATTACACCGACTATCTCGACGCCAAGCAAAAGGAATTCGAAAAGCAACATGACGAGTATCAAGACCAGATCATCGAACTCCGTAAACTCCATAACGCAGCCCGGCATCTCAGGCGCATCGCGCAATTCAAAAAAGGCGGCAAAGGCGATACGAACGACAAATTCGCCAAAGGCTTCTTCGGCGACCGCACCACACACACCGCCCGCCGCGCCCTGCGCATCGAAAAGCGGATCGAGAATACATTGGAGGAAGATCGCAAAGAGAAGCCGATCCAAAACTGGCAGATCAAACTCGACTTCGGCGCGCCTGCGCATCAGTCGAAAGATGTTCTCATCACCGACTCGCTCTCTATTGGCTACGCGCCGAACAATCCATTGCTTGAAAATTTGAATCTCTACATCCGTGCGGGACAACGCATTGGGCTCACGGGTGCAAACGGAACCGGCAAGACGACTCTGATCCGTACCATCGCAGGGAAACTGCGTCCACTGGCTGGCAGTTTGAAGCTTGGTATGACCGTCAAGCTTGGATACATGTCACAAGAGCAAGAATTACTGAGTCCAAATCTGAATGCGCTGCAAACCATCCAAAGCGTGGCGACGCTGAATGAGACCGAAGCGCGCAACTTTCTGCACTACTTCCTCTTCAAAGGTGATGACGCGCTTCGTCCGACATCCGAGCTTTCATTCGGCGAACGCGCCCGCCTGCAACTCGGATTGCTCATCGCACAAGGCTGTACATTTTTGTTGCTCGATGAACCCATCAATCATTTGGACATCCCCTCGCGCGCTCGCTTCGAGGAAGCGCTCACCAATTTCAAAGGGACAATCCTCGCTGTCGTCCATGACCGATACTTCCTCGAACGTTTCGCCTCTGAAGTATGGCATGTGAAAGATAGGAAGGTTGAGAAATCGTAAGGCATCTCGCGCGGAGCGGAGTAAGGGCGGCTTTATCGTCCGAACGCAGACGAAGCGCGACACAAGGAATTAAAAATGAACATCTCCCCCACCCCATACACTGATGTCAACGAGATTCTGAATCTTCTGCTCATCAGTGTGAAAGAGATATTAAATAACTCAAGTTGCGACCTTTGTTTCTTGAATTGCCTTTCTATTGACTTTCTGAACGCAAAGCCGCCAAGACGCCAAGATTTAACTGCTTTTCCCTTTGCGACTTTGCGTCCTTGCGTTAAAACTCGCGCAAA
>JAYUGV010000263.1:0-3723 GCA_043767565.1 Anaerolineales bacterium | reverse complement strand
TCGTTTTCGCTTATTTCGTTTTACCAATTTCTTGACCCGCACAGTTGAGAAGATCTATGGCTCAATTTCTTCTATTCCTACACACGTCTCTCCTCAATCTGTGATTTACTGAATTTAGTAAACTTATGGTCACCTCCCCCACTTCAATTGTTGACCAAACGACAGGAGCGGGATCATGCTCTTGGTTCCATCGGTAGAAAAAAGTTCGAGCGCGCCGCCTTGATAGACTGAGCTGTCAGAGGCTTTTGCCACGATCACAAAACTGGCATCTGGCGCCCAGAGGGCTTCGTTCAGCGTTTCAAAGGTTTCGGGTCGCAGGATTGTTCTGCCGGTGATGCCATCAACCGCGGAACGGACAATCTGCAAGGGTGGACGGTCAATAAAGCCATCAGGGTTGAGGGCGGTGTTGTAGAAGAAATATAAATTTCCATCAGGCGCGAGATAAGGGAAAGATGCAAGATTGTAAGCGCCGCCACCGGCTTCGGTTGGGAGCAGGGTCGTCAGGTTGCCGCTGGAGGCATCCACCCGCCATAAGCCGGAGCCGAACATACCCACAGATGAAATACCAACATACAGCGCGGAACTGTCTGATGTCCATGCTTGTTGCGTGCAACATAAGCGCGCGCCATCGCCGCCTGTCAGACGAGTTAGTGTGCTCATGGTGAGGTTATAAATGCCAGAGGAGCTGCCGTCGCTGTTGGGAATGGCAACTGTGATGAGTAGTTTTGTCCCATCGGGGGAATAATTTTGCGGGATGTACATTTCGGCAGGCGACCCTGAATCAGGTTTCTTTTCTAACACGAGATTGGATACGCCTGTTGAAACCGCATACAAGTTCAAGCCTTTATTGCTATAAGCGATGGTCTGTCCATCCGGCGAAAAGACGGGACTGCTAATGCTGGTGGTAAAGGGATTGTTCGGGTCCACAGATCCGCCATTTGCCAACATGCGGCGATCGGAGCCATCAGCATTGACAAGCAGGATCTGATTATTCGCCACATATACGATACTGCCATCTGCCATCGAGATATCGTAAGAGCTAACAGCAGAAGGTTCAAAGGTGAGTTGGGCAACAGTCTTGCCATCAGGGGCAAGACGAAAGACCTGCGGGATGCCGGTCTTGTCATTGTTGATGTAATACAAGGCATGCGGGAGGATGCCTTCTGACGCAGGGACGAGAGTTTCGCCGCCGGATGTCACGGGAGTGAGCGCCTGGAAGGTCGCGGCGACAACGGTCGCAACCTGGTCAGCTGAAGAAGGCTGCCCGCTTCCGCCTCTCAGCGGGATTGCGCAGGCAAGCGCCGTCGCGATCAAAACCAATAAAGCGATCAGGGGATAAAAATTCTTTTTCATAGTTCCTTTCGAAAGAACAAGTTCGTCGTTTAGTTTGCACTGCATTCTATTCGCAGTACAACTGCTCGCAAACGCATCAAGCATTACAACACACGGAGACACTGAGAGAAGCTCTCAGTGTCTCCGTGTGTAAGACAGTCGTTATAGCGATTTGGTTCCCGATCAGATCTGCTCGAAGCGCTCGACCGGGACAACGAAGAGCGTAACTCGTTTTTCTCCAGAGGCGGTAGAGCCCAGTTTTTCACGTACCAGCCCAATGGCAGAATCGACGCGGTCATCATCCACGCCCAGAAGCAGGGTCACTACACCGCTGCGTAAAAATCCGCCGGTGGAGGCGACGCGAGTCACACGGTATTCAGCGGATGTCAGCGTTTGGGTGATGATATCGGCATCGTTGTCTTTGGCAATCAAAATGACCATTTTCATAATAGCGTCTCCTCTAACACAATGTCTTGTTATGCTTTCGCCGCCGTCCCCGGCGGCGAATCTCAACGCCGAGGACGGCGCTGAGAGCATTTGGAATTTAGATTTCTTCAAAACGTTCAACAGGTAAAGCAAAAACAGTGGCGCCGCCCACGGTGACCGGAACAGGCGTCGGCATGGGCAGAGGCGAACCTTCCAACGGCAGGGTCAAATATTCGATACGTTGTCGGCAGGATTCTTCCAATGATTTGAGAGCAGCTTCTTCTTTGCCCTCACGCAGACCGATCAACAAAGTGGCATTGCGCTGGCCCAGAAAACCGCCCGCGCTCGAAAGGAACACTACTGGCAGATTTAATTTTGCAAGCGCCTGCGTGGCGGTGTCCTGATCCTGCTCCTGGACGACAGCCAGCATTAATAATTTGATCGAAGAATTATCCATCGCAACTCCTATGGGGTGATAATACCAGTGATAAAGAATAGTATACAGGATAGTTGAAACTTAGCAAGTCATTAAAGTGAAAATTGGACTTTATCCAAATACGGAAAATCGCGCGGCGAGATGCGGATCTTTGCCAACGGTGAGACTGGTTGGGTGCTGCCCCATTCTTCGATCTCAGCGTCGAGCATGTCCAACATTGGGTAGGGACGTTTATCGGGAAAATCCTGTGCGCGAGTGATGTAGAGCATCCCTTCTGCGAAGGGTCGGTTCTCATTATTTTCCTTGGGCAGTTCAAAATGATAATACTTGACGCGGTGATTCCCACGCCCGATCCGCACACTGCCGTTGCGGGTCAGGTTGATTTTATCTTTATCCAGGATCGCAAACCACATCCCCCACATTGCATCAGGCGAGGCAAAGACCTGCTGGCGATTCCCGAATTCATTTTTATCTGAACTTCTGCGGATGGGTTCTAATGTAACCAGATTAGGCATCGGCGAACCATGCACAACAAATCCACGCCAGTCACAGATATAGTTTAGGAATTCAGCTTTGGGATAAGAGAGATTGTAGCTGATGGGTACACGCGGATTACCGATCAGCGCACTATCCAATAAATAATCAAAAGCCTGTTTGTGCGTTTCATCGACCGATCTGACCTTACGGCGAATTGGCGCTAGCGTTGCGCCTTCTTTGCGGCGCATGGAAGTATAGATCAAATGGAATATTGGTTTGGCAAGCAGACCGGGCAGACGCATCATCAGCCCCTGAAATACTGCAATGCCAAACGCAGGCGTTCTTCGGTATCGTCGGGCGCATCCTTGGGCAGGGACTGGAGCGCGGTCTGCGCTTCAACGACTGAATAGCCCAGGGATGTGAGCGCGGCCAGGACTTCGCTGTCTGCATCAGACATGGATGCAACTCTCGCCAGCGCATCGGTGGGTTTCAGTTTGTCCTTCAAATGGAGCGCCATTTTTTGGGCGGTCTTCTTGCCCACGCCGGGAACGCGACTCAGCAGTTCCCCTTCATCGGCGAAGACCGCGCGCTGCACAGCATCTAATGTCATTGTAGATAAAACGGAGAGGGCAACTTTGGGACCCACGCCATCCACACCGAGGAGGATGTTGAAAAGGTCGCGGTCTGATTGAGACTCGAAACCGTATAACGTCAACGCATCTTCACGGACGATGAGATGCGTGAACAAATATGCGGTTTCACCAGCTTTGACGCGTACCCGCAATTGGGCAGGGACAAAGACCCGTATGCCCACGCCGCCAACTTCCACGACAAGGGCATTATCTTCAACTTGGGAAATCTCTCCACGGAGGGTTGCTATCATAAAACCATTTTTACCACAAAGGCTTGCATTGAGCGATGTCGAAATGACACGAAGTACACAAAGGTTTTTAGGCTCTCCCGTTTCTGGCGGGAAAACCCCTTACCACAAAGGGTCACAATGGTACACAAAGGATGTTTTTTGCTTTTTCCTTCGTGACCCTTTGTCTCCT
>JAYUGV010000262.1:0-9235 GCA_043767565.1 Anaerolineales bacterium | reverse complement strand
TTCGCGTTTCAAAGCGTTCACAGCAAAGTAGCTGCATCCTTCCAGTAATCGTTTTTAGCCGAACGACTAAAGTCGTTACTACGTTTTCGTGATCTACTTATAATCTCATTTCAAAAAGTGAGTGGACTCAGGTTGGTTCTACCTATGCCAGGGTATCGTGATCCGGCAGGAGTGTCTCGGCATTGTAAATGGCAGGGACAAAATATCCCGCCAAACCAACAAGCATGGAGATCGCTCCGCAAAAAACGATCAACAGTCCCATACCTGAACCAGGTCCCGTACCGACCAGCCACGCAAAAGCGGCTGGTAGACCTGTCCCGGCGCGTGCAGCAGGTTCGAGTACGAAGTCAGCCAAAGTTCCACCAATGATCGGGGAGATGGGGTTCGTTATCCACGCGATCAGGCGTCGGCTGGCAAAGACGCGGCCCTGTAAGTCCGGCGCTACTTTCGATTGCCAGATCGCTTGATTCGATCCGTTCACCAAGGGGATCACGATCGAGGTGATTGCCAGTCCCGTGATCCAAATAGGAAGTCCGCCAGCGAATCCTATGATCGCCATGCCGATGCCGCTGATAATCCATCCCAACAAGACGCCATGGACACGCCGCTTAAATCCGCCCCAGACGCTCATCAGCACGCCTCCCACCAATCCGGCAATTGCTCCTGCTGTTTGAGCGGATCCAAACATCAAGCTGTTATTGCCTGATCGCGAAAGGATCATGGGAGCCAATATGGTAAAGCCAATGCCTGAAAAAAGGTTCCCTGCAAAAAAGACCAACTGCAAACCCAAAAGACTCGGGCGCGCAAAAATATATTTAAAGCCAAAAGCGGCTTCTTTTAGCATACCGCCGCTTGCTTCTGCGCCTTCTTGTGTGCGAACAGGCTGCGGCACATGCACGATCAACAATGCGCCGATCGCCAGAATAAAAGTGGCGACATCGAAAAACAAAATGCCGGTAAGTTTGATAATGGGAAGTAAAGCGCCAGCCAAAAGCGGAGCGATGACGCCGGGTCCAGCTTCGATCAGGGACATCATGCCATTGGCGCGCCCCAATTGCTCCTTGGGCACCATGGTCGAGATCGCGGCAGAATAAGCGGGCCATTGAAAAGCGGTGCCCAACCCATAGATCACTGCCGCAAAATACAAATGCCAGAATTGTAAAATGCCTAATGCCTGGAAGATCAAAATACAGATCGTGGCAAGCCCGGCACCCAGGTCACTGACCATCATCATCGCTTTACGGTTATAACGGTCGACCATCACCCCTGCGATCGGGGATATCAATAAAAAGGGTGTGATGTAAAAAACCTGCATCAAACCCAGGGCAGTTGCACTTTGCGTCTTTTCATACATAAAGATCGTCAGCGCAAACTGACTCATGGAACTGGCAAGCACCGAGACGATCTGTCCCAGCCAGACAACTGTAAAAGCGAACATCCCACTCGGGCGGTTGGAGGATTTTTCCACGATACTGTTTCCAGAAATATTTAACTATTCAACGTAAATTTCAACGTGTTCGCCGTCTTCTTCGTCGGTCACATCGATGATCTTGCCGGTTACACCAGCGCGCAAGGCTTCCATCACATTGGACATATCTACACCTTCCACTTCAGGAGCAAAGTGTGCACCGATCTTCAACCCGGCATCCACCAACGCCAACGGAATCTGGACTGACGCCTTGGAGCGCCCGGTCCGCGTATCGGTCACGCGGATGCGCAGCCATTTAGCTCCGCCCGGAATGCTGCCCGGCATGCGCAGCGTATTAGGTCGTTTTTGACTCAATGCCGCCAGCAATTTCGTCCCCTCCTCTGCGCTGAGCTTCCCTTCTTCGATCATCTTCAAAATCTTCATGCGTTCTTCTACTGATGCCATATCTACCTCCGATCAATAATTACTCTGTACAATTGTGAGCGCGAATTATAAACGGGAACTTCAGCTTACCCGATATAAACCTGCACATGCGCGTCGTCATCATCCACGTTGACCATCAAAGGCTCTTTAGAATCCTTAGTGGCATGCATCATTTGAACAATACCTTCCACCTTGCCTCGATCCATGCCATTGATCTTGTGTCCGAACGTTTCAAAGAACCACGCCACCAAACCGAACGGGATGGGAAACCCAAGCGTGATGTGTTGCGGTCCATCACCGGGTTTGGCATCGCGCCGGTCCACATCCACATAGATCCAGCGCGACGAGCGTCCGCCTGCGCCGAGTGCGATAAGCAGCACGCCGAACATCAACGGCAGGGTCATGCAATAGAACCAAAAATTAACACCCGCATTTTGCTGGATCAAATAAATGATCCACGCGCTAAAGACCGTGACGAAGACGCCCGCCCACAGCGGGATCAATGAAAAGCGACGCGCCCGCGCCTTGATCGCATCGAACTCTGGAGCTTCGACTCGTCTCGACGCGCTCGACGCATCGCTTTCGTAGCCGGAACCTGCTCCACTTTCGATGACCTCGATCTCAGCCTCAGCCGCTTCACTTTCCGCATCCTCATCCAGGGCGCGCATCAACTTGGCAGCATCCTCCGCGGAGATCTTGCCTTCTTCCACCATCTGCAAAATTTTCTTGCGTTCTTCAGAAGACATTATTTGCCTCCATCCATTGCATTCAAAAGCTCTTCCGCCTGCTGGGCGGTGATCTTCTTTTCCGCCAGCATTTTCAGGATCGCCATACGCTCATCTTCCGAAACAGGTTCAGAAGGAGGTGTGGGCGGCGTTGGCGGTTTGGGCGTTCCTTTGAGATCCCAATTCCAACGACCCACACCCACAACCATACCGTTTTTGCCGTGGCGCACCTGCCGCTCCGCATGCCGTTCAGCACGCCGAGTCGCTTCATCAACGCGTTTGGCTGCGCGCGAGGTCGCCTGCTCCACCTGGCGCGAAATACGATCACCAAAGCCGGACCAATCGAAATTCAAACCGGCAAAGTTACCAAACTCTTCCGCTGATTCACCGGCATCCGCACGGTTGGTCACACGCACATCACCACCCGCAGTTAAGCTGATCTTTGCAGAACCATCGCCGAATACGACCACGCGCTCGGTCGCTTCTTCATCCTGTTCAATGCCCTGCCAATCTACATGGATCTCATCGCCCTGCATGGTGACGGTCGCATTGGCACTCTTTGGCAGAACCAGCAGAATATCATCACCGGCATGGATCGAATATTCGCCATTTGCCTTCGGCTCAAGATAGACAACCACATCCTCCCCCACGTTGACCTTGATATTGCCGCGCGCGCCGCGTAGAGCCAGATCGTCGGCTACAGAATCAAGTGTCACACTTCCGTCCACATCACGGATGGAAACATCGCTATAAACGTTCTTAATATACAAGTCGCCTTTTGCGCCGCGCAGACTGAAGTCAGAATGAGCTGTATCGATGGAAAGTGAGCCTACATCGCGAACTGAGAGGTCACCGTGAATTTCCTTGATCTCGATGCCACCGAGAACGCCGCGAATTGAGGCATCCCCGGCAATCGATTTGATGGCGAGGGCAGCGCCTTTCGGGATGCGTAAAGAAAGGTCACCGCTACAGGAAACCGAAACAGCTCCCTCGGTCTGCTCGAAGCGGGCATCATCGTCATCGGCTTTGATCAGCAGGTCGGCGCCGTCCCAACCTACGATGCTAATATCGCCGCCGATCTTATCCAGATTGATTTTTGGGGTATTGCCCACAAATACAGATTTAGACATGGTCTACTCCTCCTCGCCGCGCAGCATGCGCATGGCGTCATCAGCCGAGATTTTTCCGGCTTCCAAATTTTCAAGCACGGTACTTCGTTTTTCCGCACTGATCTCAACTGTTTCGTCCTTGCCTGGTTCAAACCCAAGCGCACGGATGACTTCATGCAAACGGTTTCGGATCGTGGGGTAGGAAAGACCGACCTCCTGCTCCATGCGGTTGATCTTGCCCTCGCAGCGCACAAAGGTTACGATAAAATCAAGATGCTCGGCTGTGAGGTGCGCGATCGGTCCGCCTACGAAACGCCCTTCAATGGATGTATCACAGGACGAGCAGTGCACACGTGTGATTTCTAATTCCGAACTACAAATTGGACAACGAGTTGGTGCAGCATACATAAGAGCCTCCGTATACAAGTTTACAAAATTAGATTATGCTTTGAAAATGCCAGCTTCATCCTGCAGAAATGCAAGCGGATTGATCTGTGCAGCTACGGTATATCGTTTGCGAAGCCATTCACCTTTTGCGATCATCCAATTTCCGAGGTTATTCAATACAGCGCCAAAATTAGACTTGGGTTTGATCATCTCCTCTTTGAGAATGAAAGCCCTGTCTTTTTGAATTCTCTGGCGATTTACTTCATACAAATGCTCAAGATGTGTGAAATTCATGGTGCTTTTCCTTTTTTGGCGAAAATTGACCTAAATCTCAATTTTCAAAAGAACTGAATTGATTTTCATAATAGAATTATACTTATTATTTAATATTTGTCAAGTTAAAATAAATAATATAAATAAAGAAATTAAGATAATTGGGTAACCGATCAGTAACCAGTTCAAAACCATTGGAGTTCCTTATGATTCGCTCGATTTACCATCTGCCAGGAAAACCTATACGCAAAAACATACACCCTAAAGAGTTTCAAAAACTAATCCGCGACCGCCGCGGACTACTCTGGATAGACTTTTTAGAAGAACCCGCGGAAAACTGCCTCCCCATCTTACAAGCTTTTGGCTTTCATCCGCTGGCAATCGATGACGCCCTCCAGGAAACTCACGCTCCCAAATTGGATGATTGGGGAGATTATCTTTACATCGTTTTGAATTACATGCACTTTCAAGGTTCGGATGACGGCTGGAAAATGGAAGTAGATGAGCTTGATATATTCCTTGGATCAAATTTCATTATTACACATCATGACCATGCTATTGCAGCTATCGAAGAAACCTGGACCTCCTGCGACCGGGATCCCCGCACACTGCAGGATGGCGCCGATCACCTGCTTTATAAGATCGCAGATTATCTGATTGCGGACTATATGCCCATCGTGGAAAAAATTGATGCCGCAATCGATGTGATCGAAGACCAGGTATTTGACCGACCTTCGCCTCAGACTCTCGAACAGCTGTTTACCATTAAACGCGTACTCCTATCGATGAGGCGTTTCATCCTCCCCCAGCGGGAAGTGCTGAACAAACTCGCCCGCGACGATTACAAAGTCATCGACCCGAAAGACCGGATCTTCTTCCGCGATATCTACGATCATCTCGTACGTCTGCATGACCTGAACGAAAGCCTGCGCGATCTCGTCAGCGGCGCGCTGGATACTTATTTGTCGGTTGTAAATAACCGTATGAACGAGGTTATGAAAACGTTGACGATCATCACCACCCTATTCATGCCGCTGGCATTTGTCACCGGCTTCTTTGGCATGAACTTCTTCGAGCCACACGGATTATTGCAGAGCTGGACTTCAAATCTCGCTTTTTACATCGTGCTTGCCATTACCATCCTACTGCCCATCATAATGTTCGCCTGGATGCGCCGCCGCACCTGGATCTAGTAACCAACTCGCATCAAAAAAGTCTTGACACAGAACAAGCGTTCGGTTATCATTTATAGCACAAATGAGCGAAGAATGCTCAAACATGCCCAAGACTTCGGGCAGGAGGCATAAATGATGATGGTACGCAAAAGCAAAGGGATCACTGAAAAGCATATCAAGGTTTTGGAATTCCTTATGGATTACCAGACCAAATTTGGTCGTCCCCCTTCGATTCGCGAGATCGGCGAAAAAGTCAAAATCTCGTCCACGTCGGTTGTCAATTATTACCTTGATCAACTCAAGAAAATGGGCTATCTCGAACGCGATGACCGTGTTTCGCGCGGCGTTCGGTTGACCGATAAGGTCAATGAGATTATACAAGCTACTACCGACCTTCTACGTGTTCCCATCCTTGGTCCAATTGCAGCGGGTCCATTTATGCTCGTTCCCGAGCCCGGCATCAACTACATGAACGATAAAGAATATGATGCTGTGGATATTGCCCGGAGCATGCTCCCCTCTAAGGAAAAAGGCAACGATCTGTATGCTCTCGAGGTAAAGGGAGATTCCATGATCGACGCCATGATTAACGACGGCGATATCGTAGTTATGAAACCTGCCATCGAAGCCAGAAATGGTGAAATGGTGGCGGTCCGCGTGAACGATGAATATACCTTGAAATATTTTTACAAAGAAAAAGCTGGTTACCGCCTGCAGCCTGCTAACCCGACCATGAAACCCATTATGCTCAAGAAAACAGAGCAACCGGAGATTAATGGCAAGGTAGTCATGGTCATCCGCAAAATGGACCGCTCACTCGCCGTGTAAATAATAAATCTGATTAAATATTCTCTACCGTACATGAAGTCTAAATTACATAGGCTCAAGCCGCCGTTCTCGGCGGCGTTTGCGAGTAAATCTTGCGCCGAGGACGGCGCAAGGAGCAGTTTTCATTTTTACTCGTATTTGTACGGTAGAGAATTAAATACAAAAAGACGGCTCTTTATGAGCCGTCTTTTTGTATTTTGTGCATCTAAAGAAATTATTCGAGAACGACGTTCGCGCCGGCTTCTTCGAGTTTCTTCTTGGCTTCGTTGGCGGCATCCTTACCGACACCGGCAAGAACCTTGGAACCAGCGGTTTCAGCCATGGTCTTGGCTTCGCCGAGGCCGAGGCTGGTCAACTGGCGGATAACCTTGATGACGTCGATCTTCTTGGCGCCAGGATCCTTGATGACCACGTCGAACTCAGTCTTCTCTTCGACAGGTTCAGCAGCAGCGGAAGCAGCGACAGCGGCGACAGCCATAGGAGCGGCGGCGGAGACGCCCCACTTCTCCTCTAATTTCTTGACCAATTCAGCCGCATCGAGGACTGAGAGTGTGGAAAGTTCTTCCACGATTTTATCGAGCTTTTCAGACATTGCTTAGTACTCCTAGTTTCTTAATAAATATAGATTTTTTTTCAGCGAGACCACGTCTCATAACATTATGCTGCAACGGGGGCCTTATCAGCAAAAGCCTTGATAACTGCTGCCAAACCGCGTGCAGGTTCGGCGATTGTGCGGACCAGTTTACTAGCCGGTGCCTGCAACGTGCCCAACAACTGAGCGCGCATAACTGGCAACGGGGGCATTTCAGCCAAAGACTTGACCTGAGAGGCATTCAATGCCTGCCCACTCATAAATCCGCCTTTAACTTTGACGAACTCCTTGCCTTTTGTGGCGTCAGTCAATGCTTTTGCGGTTAAGGCTGGGTCTGTGAAAGCCAGCGACACGGCTGTACTCTTAACAAGATAATCCTTGGGAAGAGTCATTCCAATATCAGCAAATGCACGGCGTGCCAGTGTGTTCTTCAAAACATGGAACTCACCGCCTGATTCACGGACTTTCGCGCGAATGCCATCCAAATCCTTCACTTTCGCGCCGGTATATTCCACCAAAATCACAGCCTGGCTTTTCTTCAACCACTCAGTATATGTTGCTAGTGTTTCTACTTTACGTTCTTTTGAAACTGCCAAAGGGTACTCACCTCCTTTCAATTAAAAAGTCTTTACCACTTTACAGGTAAAGACTTTTAGCAAACCCAATAAGGAGGGGTATATGCTTTTCGTCTTCACCTAAGCAGGGTATTAAGTCTCTCTTGCGAGAGACACCCGCCTTCATCGGCGAAGTGGCTTATTCTAATCCTAGAGTTCTTCCAGGACAGGTTTATCACGAGTAATTTTACTCGGTTACCTCAAGTTTGAGTGTGTCACTGGTATGCACTTTAATTCCAGGGCCCATCGTTGTAGCAATAGTGATGCGTTTGATGTAATCATCACCTCTTGCGCCAGAGGGACGCGCCTTATGGACAGCATCCATCAATGCGGCAAAATTTTCATACAGTTGCGTAGCGGTGAAAGAAACCTTGCCAACCGAAACGTGGATATTGGCGGTCTTATCTAAGCGGAATTCAACACGACCAGCCTTGGCTTCCTTGATCGCACGCGGCAGATCATCTGCACTTACAACCGTACCAGCTTTCGGGTTCGGCATGAGACCGCGCGGACCAAGTACGCGGCCCAGGCGGCCAACCTTACCCATGGCATCGGGTGTTGCGATTGCCACATCGAAGTCCAACATACCACCTTCGATCTTCTTCATTGTTTCGTCATCGTCAGCAACTAGATCCGCACCTGCGCTACGAGCAGCGGCAGCGCCTTCACCTTGCGCGAACACCAATACGCGCACAGTTTTACCTAAACCATGCGGTAGAACAACGACATCACGAACCTGCTGATCCGCCTGACGCGGGTCGAGCGCAGTACGCATATGAACTTCAACTGTCGAATCGAATTTGGTAATGCTGGTCTCCTTCGCGAGCGCAACTGCTTCGCGCGAAGAATATTCCTTGTCCAGATCCACCTTAGCCAGAGCGGCCTTATATTTTTTTCCGTGTTTAGCCATTTTATCCTCCGTGGTAGTAGCGGGCTGCACAGGGCAACCCTCCCACAAATTTAATCAACAATATTAACGCCCATCGAACGGGCGGTGCCTTCAATTTGCTTGATGGCGCCATCGAGAGTAATCGCATTCAAGTCCTTCATTTTCGTTTCCGCGATCTCTTTTACCTGTGCTTTGGTAATCTTACCGACCTTGTCCTTGTTCGGTACGCCAGAGCCCTTCTCCACATTCGCAGCTTTACGAATTAACACAGCCGCAGGTGAAGTCTTCAACACAAATGTAAAAGAACCATCGGTGTACACCGTGATCTCAGCCGGAAGCACTTCTCCCGGACGACTCGATGTACGCGCGTTGTACTCTTTACAAAAAGCCATGATATTAATACCATGACCCGCCAACGCAGGACCCACTGGGGGCGCCGGGTTAGCTTTTCCAGCGTCAAGCTGGAGACGAACAATTGCCTTAAACTTCTTTGCCATTTTTACTCCTTAGTGGTTTTAGCGGGCGATTTACGGGACGCCCTCCCACCGTATCAAACTTCGGACTTTGCTTACGCATCTTTCTAAGCCCGAGTCTGTTACTGCTAATTAATTTTTTCTATCTTGAAGTTAAGCCTTCTCAACTTGCAAGAAATCCAACTCGACGGGTGTTTCACGTCCAAAGAATGATACCAGCACTCTGACCTTTGTGCGTTCCATATCGATCTCGGAAACCAACCCGCGGAAATCATTGAAGGGTCCATCCACAATACGGACACGTTCGCCAACCTTGTA
>JAYUGV010000261.1:0-9261 GCA_043767565.1 Anaerolineales bacterium | reverse complement strand
GCTTCCTGCACACGCACAGCGGGTGAAAGTGTCGCGGGCAGTCCATACACGATCACGTGTGCCCCTGGAACATTATCTGCTCCGAACTACAGCTTCGTAACTGGTTCTACTGCGAACTTCACGATCAATCAGGCAGTGTTATCCGTCAATGCCGTGGCAAACAGCAAGACCTATGGCGATGGCGATCCAGCTTTTGCCAACACCTTGAGTGGTTTCCAAAACGGTGAGAATGCCACAACGGCGCTTGTAACCGGCTCAGCTTCCTGCACACGCACAGCGGGTGAGACTGTCTTGGGCAGTCCATACACGATCACCTGTGCACCCGGAACTTTATCTGCCGCGAACTACAGCTTCGCAACCGGCTCCACTGCGAACTTCACCATTGGCAAGAAAGCCGCTTCCGTCGTAGCCAATGACAAAGGCAAGACCTATGGCGACGACAACCCGGCGCTTGATGCAACAGTGACCGGCACAGTCAACGGCGATACGCTCAATTACACCTTAGCCACCACCGCAGTGAAGTTCTCGGGTGTGGGCGATTACCCGATCGTGGTGACCCTCGGCTCGAACCCGAACTACACTGTCACGCCGACCGACGGCAACCTGCACATCAATGCCAAGGTTGCGACCGTCACCGCTGATAACAAGAGCAAGACCTATGGTGATGTCAACCCGACCCTGACCGCGACCGTAGTGGGCGAAGTGCTTGGTGGTGATGCCATCAACTACACCTTGGCTACAACGGCAACGCAGTTCTCGGATATCGGTGATTACAACATCGCCGTGACCTTGGGCTCGAACCCGAACTACACTGTGACCAAGACCGATGGCAACCTGCACATCAATGCCAAGGTTGCGACCGTCACCGCTAATAACAAGAGCAAGACCTATGGTGATGTCAACCCGACCCTGACCGCGACCGTGGTGGGTGAAGTAGCTGGTGGCGATGCCATCAACTACACCTTGGCTACAACGGCAACACAGTTCTCAAACATCGGTGATTACAACATTGCAGTGACCTTGGGCTCGAACCCGAACTACACTGTCACGAAGACCGATGGCAATCTGCACATCAATGCCAAGGTTGCGACCGTCACCGCTGATAATAAGAGCAAGACCTATGGTGATGTCAACCCGACCCTGACCGCGACCGTGGTGGGCGAAGTGGCTGGTGGTAATTCCATCAACTACACCTTGGCTACAACGGCAACACAGTTCTCAAACATCGGTGATTACAACATTGCAGTGAGCCTCGGCTCGAACCCGAACTACACTGTGACCAAGACCGACAGCACATTGACCATCGACAAGAAAGTTGCGAGTGTCACCGCGGATGCCAAGAGCAAGACCTATGGCGATGACAACCCAACCTTGACCGCAGTGGTAGTGGGTCAGGTGGTTGGTGGAGATGTCATCAACTACAGTCTGTCCACGACGGCTGTGAAATTCTCGAACGTCGGTGATTACAACATTGCAGTGACCCTGGGCTCGAACCCGAACTATGATGTCACCAAGACCAATGGCAACCTGCACATTGGTCAGAAAGATGCGACCGTCACCGCCGATGCCAAGAGCAAGACTTACGGTGATGACAACCCGACCCTGACCGCCACTGTGACTGGCACAGTCAATGGCGACACGCTCAATTACACACTCGCCACGACCGCTGGGAAGTTCTCGAATGTCGGCGATTACCCAATCACAGTTACGCTCGGCGTGAACCCGAACTACATTGTGACCAAGACCGATGGCAACTTGCACATCAATGCCAAGGTTGCGACTGTCACCGCTAATAACAAGAGCAAGACCTACGGCGATGACAATCCGGTACTCGAGGCCACCGTCACTGGCACAGTCAACGGCGACACGCTCAACTACACACTCAGCACGATCGCAGGAAAGTTCTCGAACGTTGGTGATTACGCCATCGTGGTAACGCTGGGCTCGAACCCGAACTACACTGTGACCAAGACCGATGGCAACTTGCACATCAATGCCAAGGTTGCGACTGTCACCGCTGATAACAAGAGCAAGGCATATGGCGCTGACAACCCAACCTTAACCGCTACGGTAGTCGGTCAGGTGAGTGGTGGAGATGTTATCAACTACATTTTAGCCACAACAGCAGTGAAGTTATCGAGTGTAGGTACTTACCCGATCACAGTGACACTTGGTTTGAACCCGAACTACAATATTACCAAAACCAATGCTACATTGACGATTGGTCAAGCCATCACCACAACCACGCTAGCCTCATCCGTGAATCCATCACAGCTCAATCAGCCGGTGACCTTTACGGCAACAGTGGCCCCACAGATTGCAGGTATGCCAACAGGCATAGTAACCTTCAAAGATGGCGGGACGATCATTGGAACCGGAACGCTGAATGGTTCTGGAGTAGCTACCTTCACTACTTCATCCCTGGCGGTGAATAGTCACAACATCACTGCGGTCTATGGTGGTGACAGCAACTTCACTGGAAGCACATCAGCAATCTTGACCCAGAAAGTGCAATACAAATTCGATGGCTTCCTGCAACCGATCAATGACACGGCACATACGCAGATTTGTGGAACGCCTTGTCCGTATAGTATCTTCAAAGGTGGCAGTACCATTCCAGTCAAGTTCCAGCTCAAAGATTTCAATGGCAACGTGGTTCAAACCACCGGCGCGGTGACATGGCTGACACCACTAAAGGGCAGCGCAACTAGTGCAACTATTGATGAGACCATATATACGGAAGCGCCTACCAGTGGCGGCGCGTATTATTGGGATGGACAGCAGTATCACTACAACTGGGGCACACCAAAAAGTGGTATCGGTTACTACTGGCGTATTGGTGTTCTATTGGATGATGGACAGACCTACTACGTCTACATTGGTCTCCGCTAAATGAAGTAAGTCACCATAGCGAGCGTTGTAATGACTGCGCTCGCTATGGTGAGAGATACTCAATATCAAAATAGGGGGAGTCGTGGGAAGCGAAAATTAAAAAAACTTCCCATCCTTTTATGGAAAGACCTGCGCTAATCACGCAGGTCTTTCTGCTATTAATATGTCATTGCGAGTCTGCGAGAAGCAATCTTCTCTTAATCGGGAATTGCTTCGCAGCGTGGTCTCGATACGCAACGTACGCTACTCGACCACCAGCGCTCGCAACGACATGTGTTTTACGGCGTCACACCCACGAACGACAGTGCATACTCTGCATCCTTATACCCCGGGTGGACTTTGAGCGCTTTACGCCAGCTTTCGACCGCGCCTTTGCCGTCGCCCTTGCGATATAACGCCCAGCCATGCCAGAGCCAGGTCTCTTCGGACATGTCCGTGCGTTGCAGGGCGTATTCAGTTAATGCCAGCAGATCGTCGTTGCGATTGGCTTGGAAGTTCGCAATGAATGGACCAAACTGATAGCGGAACATGCGTTGCGGCAAGCCGAGTTCACGCGCTTTATCGTATGCAGTGTTGGCTTCATCGTAACGTCCAAAGTAGTTTAGGTTACTGCCGAGGTTGAACCAGGCAAAGGCGTCAGTGGGATCGTTAACGGTAGCGGCTTGGGATGAGGCAAGGCTGTTCTGCCGATTCAGGTCCGGGTCCCAGTTGGAGGCGAGCAGTCCCTTCATCTCATCTTCCTGATTAGGCAGATAAAGCGCCATGTATAAATAGTTGAATGGCTTCCACTCTGTGACGAGTTGATCGTAGGGGATTTGCTTATCGGGTCCGCGATACGTATCCTGCACGGTGAATGTTTTGGTGGCGTCATCGTAGCCGGTGAGCAGCAGATAATGCGCCGCCCAGAGATCGTCATCGGGCCAGCCGGAATCTTCGGGGTTGAGGGAGGTGGTGCTTTCGACAATGACTGGATACGCTGCCGCGAGCAGACGCTTGAGGGTTTCGAGATCGCCGCCCACGCGATATTCGATACGCAGCCAGCCCGCGTAATTACGCACCCAATATGCCAACTCTTCGGGGTTGACGTTGCGATCACCGACCACAGGCTTGATCACATCGGCGATATCTTTTTGCGTGCCGCTCCAGCCGAAGATGTGCAGCATCATCGAAAGCGCGGCGGGACCACAGTTGTTCGGCGTTTGTTTTTCGTAAGCCGGTGATTTGAGTAACGCCTGTGCCGGGAGGGGCGGGAGCGTTGCAGTTGCAGGGGCAGGAGTTTCAATCACCGCACTGGTTGGTGTTAATGTAGGAACGAATGGGCTTTTTGTGCCGGTGGGATTTGGTATTGCGGTAGGCACAGCGCCGACTGGATGGAGAATATTTTTGGCATACGTCTTCGCAACTTCAAAACGCCATGCCAGACGGCTGTTGATCGCAGGGACTTGTAGAAGCAATGCCGCCAATATAAATATGCAGGCAGCGATCACGAGGATGTTTTTTTTGGTCATGCAGAAAGTGTACCAGAGTCGGATGAATACAAAATAAATAGATATAACGCGAAGACGCAAGGTCGCCAAGAAAAAATCTTTGCGTCTTCGCGCCTTCGCGTTAAGAAATGTAGATACTTACTTATGCCCCAACAACTCCACTGAAGCTTTGACGGCTGGGTCGGTATCGAAATAGAACGAATCCCACGGTGCGAAGGCTTGCACGTCAGGCACGATGCCGGTCTGTTCCCAATTGGCATTTGAAAAAGCGGACTTGAACGTTTCGGCGGCGATCCACATCAGCGAGCCGTCTTCAAAGTCGTAACCACTCAGCACTTCCACATTGCCGAGGCTGGTCTGCCCGATGATCTTGGCGCGGCCCGAATCCTGCATCACACCGGCAAAGATTTCGCCGAAGCTGACTGTATCTTCACCGACCATCACGATCAACGGCACGGTCTGCGAATTTTGGATCGGGTTCGCTTCGATCTCCAGCGGGCGTGATTCCTCACGGCTTATGAAATCGCCCAGCTTGCCGCTGGTAAAGAAACTCATGATCGGGTAGGTGACCGTACTGCTCCCGCCGCTGTTGCCGCGCAGATCCAGGATCAAGCCATCCAGCTGACCGAATTGGTTCAGCGCCTCTTCAACCTGGGGCGGAATGGTTTCATCGAAAAAGGTGGGAATAGATATATAGCCGACCTTTGAACTGTCCGTTGTAGTGACTAGGCGCGCCTCCACCGGGATACCGCCCTCAATGCGATAACGCATCAACATCACATCGCGCGGCGCTTCGCCTGGGGATTGCACCCTTGCTATCACCACTGAGCACTCGGGTCCACGCAGGCGGTTGCCGAGTTCTTCGGTGATGGGCAAGCCGTCGACCAGAAGAATGCTGTCGTGTGACTGTAACCCGCCATACTCGGCGGAAGAGCCGGGGAAAGTCGATATGATGACAAAACTACTTTTTTCAAAATCGTAGTTTCCATAGACGCCCACGCCGACGTAATTATTCTCGCCTTTCAATTCAGTCTCTTCAGCTTCCACTTCAACAGGCGAGAGATAATTGGAATGGTCGTCTTCCAGTTCAAAGACCATGGCTCTCATTTCCTGATAGAACGCCTCGGTCTCCAACCCGGCTTCGATCTTGGCGCGATATGTTTCCTTGATCGCCTGCCAATCTTTGCCGTTGAAATCCGGGTAGACGTACACCTGGTCAATGGTGTTCGTCATTTTGCGAAAGACGCGCAATTGTCCGCTTTTCGAGATCCGCGGGTTGGTTTTGGCTTCTGCAGTGGGCTGTGCCAGTGCGATATTTGGCGCGATGGTCGCGAGCGCCGAACTTGCACATTGCGGCGGGATATATGCCGGCACCAGCGGAGTGGTCGTGGGGGTGGTTGTGGATGTAGATGTGGGAATGAAGGTCGCGGTGGGCTGGGGCGTGGCGGTGGGCGGTGCGACCAACTGCGTGACGAAGTTGCACGCCATCAGCATTAATATCAAAGATCCAAAAGCGATTCGTTTTGTTTTCATGGTTTACCTCTAAAGTTATGCTCAAGCCGCCGTCCCCGGCGGCGAGGACCCCGCCGAGAGCATATGGTCATCACTACACTATGTATGCCATTGTCTCACGCGCTCGAACAGATCAGATAATGGTTTCAACTCAGAAACATTCACCGCCAGATTTTTCGTGCGGGTGCGGTCGTATTGAAAGACGCGCGCACCGGGCAGAATCGCACGTGCACCGCGGTTGAATTCCTCACGCGTCAGATATCCCGCCAGCAGAATATCCACGCCATATACCCAGATATTGCCCCAATCCAATTCGCTGATGACATGTGTTTCCTGTAGTATTGGGCTATGGATGCCGATGCGCGCATTGGGCAATGCTTTGATGTGGACATACGCCAACGAGTGGAAGCCCTCATCAAGTTTGACTCGTGTCTTTGGCGGAAGTTCCAAGACGGATGTCCGCAGCTCTCGCCCTTCAACCTGCCCGCCGATCTCGACGACTTGAGTCTCCGCTGAATCTGATTTCAAGACCAACTCCCCAAGCGGATTCCACTGCGCGGGGCGCAGCCACTTCTCAGGCATGGCATGGATCAGATAATGTGGTTGGTCCGTATATATCACTTTTTGCAGATCACTTTGCGATGCCGCGATAAGCCCCGCTAAAAACGCGAAGAGATAAATGTCCTTATCCGAACGTCCCTCCGCCGCATTCTGATCAGAGGGTACCAACGCCGGTGCATTCAACACCACTTGCGGACTGCGTTTCATCTCCGCGATTTGTTCGCGATAGGAAATTAAAAACGATTTGATATCACAACGTCTTCCGCCCAATAAGACATCGTATTGATTTGGGTCAGTAAATGGATTTGCACTCTTAACATCGAAAGGAACTTTCTGCTCTGCAAGATACCGTCGAAACGCCAACTCCACTGCCGCGCCCGCGACAGTCCTTCGCAGACGATCATATGGTGACTTGCCCATGCGATTGTACATAGACGGCAGTGAACGAAGAGCGTACGCAATCCCGCCTCCGGTGAGGTCGCGGGTGTAAGGGAGGTGGATGAGGTCGGAGGGGGAGATCATGGTTCTCGATTTTTTGGAGTCAGCCAGCTTGCTGGCGTAGGGCAGGAGCAAGCTCCTGTATTCCAAATTTATTTACTCATTCCTGAACTGCAAACAATAATGATGAAACGTATTACTCACCCAGGCGGACCCCATCCCAAATGGCGCGAGGGGTTGGTTATCTTGTAGCCAGATCTTTTCGTCTTTGAGTGTATAGGTCTTGCCGAGTTCACGTGCAATATCCCACGCCAGCGGATAGATCTTCCCGCCCTTCTTCACGTTCTTGACGATGATCGTGAGATAAGCTTTATCCCGTAGTAAGGACTTTAGCCCTTTATAAATGCCGACCAACTTCTCAAGAAACTCTTCGTAATCAGCAATATTGCCCATGTCGTTCGGGTCATCCGAATAATGGACATCCAACTCATCAGAGTCGCGACGCTTCTTTTGATTCTCTGAGCCTTTGGCGCGGAGCATATCCCAGTAGGGAGGAGAGGTCAAAACATAGTCAAACGTCGAAAGTCCAAAGTCAGCGACTTTTGCAGCGTCTCCATGAATGACTTTTGACGTTAGACTTTCGACCTTTTCTCCGAGAGCATTGCGTTCTGCCTCAATAATTTCCCGCGCGATATTCGCATACTGGGGATTCAATTCAATGCCGTAACTGTTCCGACCCGCACGCAAGGCGGCGACGAGCGTTGAGCCTGTCCCTGCCATGGGGTCGAGGACAGTCTCACCTTCTTTGGTGAAGAACTCAATGAACTCCTGTGCCATCGTCTCGGGGTATTTGGCGGGATGCACCAACACGCCCTTCTTGCGCGGCGGCGGGTTATGGATGAACCACGATTTCTGGAACTTCAGCCATGCTTTGTTGGTGAGGTTGTTCAGTTTGTTTTTCATTTCACCTTGTCATGCTGAGGAGCGATAGCGACGAAGCATCTCCCTTGTGGGTGTAACAGACCCTTCGCTAGCGCTCAGGGTGACATGTCCAGTTATGGACTCGGCGTTCTCGTTGGCGCAATATAGTTTACATCATACACTTTTAAATCAGAAAACGTAACTGTAACCGGTGTATCGCCCTTGGATTGTGCGAACACACCGAATGCGCCACTGGGGAGGGTCTTTTCGGTGATGCTGAATTGATAGCGCCCGTTGAGGAACAAGCGCATCTCGCTGCCGACTGCCCATATCCCAATGCGGACCTCGCCCGGCGCGCCCATGGGCACATCGCCACTAGGAATAGGTTCGGAGAGAGTCAGCTTCACGCTTGATTTGAACCTTTCCACTTGGATCAAGCCGTTGCAGGAAAAGATGAAGCGATAGAACGAATCTCCAGTGGAGCGGATGAGGATGCCGTAGTTATCGTCCGCGCGGCATAAGCCGATACGGGCGGTGATCTCCGCGTAGAAGTTCCCCAACGTCACATCACGGCGCAGGCTGGCAATAGAGATACCCGGCTCGATCGCCAGCGTTAAGTGCTGGTTTTTGATGTCCGCGCTGGCTTGGGCTGAGTTGACTGTATCCCATAACGTTTTATCAGAGAAATCATCGCTGAAGATGGGCTGTCCGATCCCGGGATTCATTTCAGGTGTAGCGGTGGTTGTGGGCAGAACATCCAGCCTAGGTGTGGCTGAAGCGGGGAACCAATCAATGGTCGCGGTCGGAAGCGGAGTGTCCGTGGGGAGGGGCGGCTCGGTGGCAGGAAGCGGATTGAGAGGCAGACAAGCAACCAGGAATAATGTCATGGTGAGGAGCAATAGCGGCGACCCGTGCATCGCACACAAGCGCAGGTGAGTAATCTCCACATTGGCAAGGAGATTGCTTCGTCGCCGAAAAACGGCTCCTCGCAATGACGGGTGAGTATTGTTCATAAAGTAATGACAAACTTCGTGAAGTTTTTGTTTCAAGGTGTTGTAAAATAACATCAAACATTCTACCGCTTAACGCGGCACTTCGCGGGCAAATAAGGAGACTCTATGACCGAAAAGTTGGTGCTGGTAACCGGTGCGTGTGGTGAGATCGGGCAGGCTTTGATCCAGGGATTGGCGAGCAAGGGCGGCTATCGCATCGTAACTTCTGATCTGGCGCCGTTGCCCGAAAGCATCAAGCGCTTGTCGGCTGAGCATGTGCAGGGTGATCTGGTCTATAAGGTCAAAACTTTTTATGATTATGATTTCGATGTGATCTTCCATCTGGCGGCTTCGCTTTCCTCCAAAGCGGAGGTGGCGAGCGAGGAGGCGCACCGCATCAACGTGGAAGGTACGATGCAGTTGTTGATGCTGGCGGCGTACCGTTCAGAGAAATATCA
>JAYUGV010000260.1:0-3738 GCA_043767565.1 Anaerolineales bacterium | reverse complement strand
GTTTTAACCGACTTTCATGAACTGAGGCAGGACTTTAGTCCGACGGACGCGGGCCAGAAGAAATCTAGAATCGGGAAGTTATTCTTACATGTGCCCTTTGTGGTAAATTATTTGGAGAATAGATGACATGCCTCGTGACCTAAGAAAATATGCCAAACAAACCAACGTCCGCTTGGGAGCAGGCGCCTTCCTCCTTTTGCTCGTTGTTGGCACAACTTTGATCTATTTCATTTACGGACCCGGCGCGGCAGTAGGCGGTTTGCTCTGTCTCGGCGCGGCGGCGATTCCCATCGTCTTGATCTTCATCTCTCTCGAAATTATGGATTGGATCCAAAAGCGTGCAAACCGCTCCTAACACCGAACTAATCGAATTCGAGAATTGGACTCTCCGCATTCGCAAAACGGATCATCCATCGCCGCGCCTGTTACTCATGATCCACGGCTTCACCGGCGACGAAAACTCCATGTGGGTCTTCGCACGCGACTTACCGACTCAATATTGGATTGTCGCCCCGCGCGCGCCGCATGTCACAGAACCGAGTGGCTATTCATGGCGTCCGCTTCAAGCCGACGATTTTGGCAGGCCCAGCCTCGAACAGCTTCGACCGGCGGCTGAGGCATTGATCAAACTCGTTGATGCGTATCAGCTTTCGGTTTATCCTGAGCGCAGACGAAGGATCGACGTCATGGGCTTCAGTCAGGGCGGCGCAATGTCCAATTTACTGGCGTTCCTCTATCCAGAAAGAATCCGTAAAACGGGAATTCTGGCAGGCTTCGTCCCCAGCGGCTTGGATGAACTCGTCGCGCAGCGTCCGCTGGAGGGCAAGCCGTTCTTCGTTGCGCACGGCACAAATGATGAGACGATCCCGATCGACCGCGCCCGCGCCTCGATCGAAATCCTCGAACAAGCCGGCGCGCAAGTGACCTATTGCGAAGACGATGTGGCACACAAAGTCAGCCTCACCTGCCTGCGCGCCCTCAAGGATTTTCTAGCTGAATAGATTTTCTTCATTCGCGAAGATTAGCGTAGACTTGTGCTGAGTGTATCGAAGTATTAGCGGAAGAAAGTTTAATACTTACACAAGGAATTTCTCTGTAAGGACACGCCTCCCTTAATCATCTCTCATTTGCACGTTGACGCACTCTACTTTTATGAGTATCCTTAACCTGTTTTAAACTCGCGTCGAGCGCAGGGTGCTTGCATTCCCGCAGACGAGACGCAGGTCTTGCAAGCACCCTGCGCTTCGTCTACGCCGCTGAGTACAGCGGCTTCGCTCAGCGCGAATATTATGTATCAGGTGAATGAATGAATAAAACTTTATCCCGTCGTGATTTTCTAAAACTAACTAGCTTGGGTCTTGGCGCATTGGCGTTCAACCCCTTCAAGCCGCAGCGTTCACCGCTGGCTCTGCCGCAATTCCCAGCCGGTGACCAGCTCGGACGTGTCTTTGGCAAGACCGATATACATACTGAACCGAGTTTCAACGCACCATCTGTCAAGACCTTGTATGATGACGAGATCGTTGTCTGGCAGCAGGAAGTCATCACGCGCGGCGCACTCGACCCGAACATCATCAACCAGCGTTGGGCAAAAACACCCGAAGGTTATATTTATGCGCCTTCCTTACAGCCCGTAAAGAATGTTCCGACCGCGCCTGTTACTGCGATCCCAAATGGACAGTTGGGCTTTTGGGCTGAGGTCACCGTCCCGTATGTAGACTTGCGCCTTGAAGGCGCGGCAGCCTCGCCTCATATGAAATTTTTGCTTGAGAATGGATTCCCGTTGCGCTTATATTACAGTCAAGTCGTCTGGATCGATCAACTCGCCCAGGCTGATGGTTTGGTCTATTATCGTTTCAATGAAAACGGCGGGCGTCCGGCCGGCATGACTGGCGGCAGCTATGGCGACTTATTATGGGGCGAAGCCTCGGCGTTCCGTCCTCTTACTGTAGATGAAATTGCGCCGATCCATCCTGATGTTGATCCTGTCTTGAAAAAAGTTATCGTCGATAGTACTGAGAATTATCAGACGCTCTCGTGTTTGGAGGGCGGTGATGAAGTATATTTTTGCCGAGTCTCAACAGGGCAGAGACGTGATAGTTTCGGTAACCAGGTAACGGAATACCTCACGCCTGTGGGTGAGCATACCACCTGGCGCAAATCCATTTCGATCCACATGAGCGGCGGCACCACGGGTACCGGCTACGATACACCAGCAGTCTCGTGGTCTACCTTGTTTAGCGGCGAAGGTTACGCCATCCATGCTGCGTTTTGGCATAACAATTTCGGCGTGCCGCGTTCGCATGGTTGTGTGAACTGTCAGCCTGAAGACGCCAAATGGATCTTCCGTTGGGCAACGCCGCTCAATTCATTAACAGAGGGCGATGTCGTTTCTCAAGGGTTGACGAACGGCACGCATGTCATCGTTCAGGAGTTAACTGTATAACATGGACTTTACGAACATAACCATTGGTTTGGCTTTTGTGGCGGGGTTGGCTTCGTTCCTTTCGCCGTGTGTCTTTTCATTAGTGCCTGCCTATGTCGGCTATTTGGGTGGGCGCGCCGCGGGCGGTGAAGCAACCGAAAGTAATCGCTTTGTGACTTTCACGCACGGGCTGGCATTTGTACTGGGATTTAGTGCGGTCTTTATCACGCTGGGAGTTGCCACATCCGTATTTGGGCGTTTGTTATTCGATCTGCGTTTCTGGCTTGCAAAGATCGGTGGCATTGTCGTCATCCTCTTTGGCTTGCATATGACCGGTGTCTTTCGTATCCCGTTTTTGGAATATGATACGCGCGTTCAGCAATTGCCAGACCGCAAACTTGGCTATCTTTCATCCGCTTTGATGGGCGTGTTCTTTTCCGCTGGCTGGGCTCCTTGTGTCGGACCTGTGCTCGGTGCGATTTTGACGCTGGCATTGAACGGCGGCAAGATCTCAACCGGCGTTTCTTTATTAAGTGCATATTCAGCCGGGCTTGCCATTCCGTTCCTGATCGCCGCATTGGGTGTGGGCTGGGTCTCACTCACCTTACGCAAATATGGCAAAGTGATGCACTATGTGGAAGTGGTGATGGGCGTGGTGTTGATCATCATCGGATTCATGCTGTTCTCAGGTATCTTTGAACGCATTGCTCAAGCTGGTCAATTCTTCTGGGTCGACTTTGGATTATAGGATTGCACTTATAATCTAAGCCTATGATAACCATCACCCTGTACGCCCGCAAAAACGACCCCGCCAGTCTTGAAGCCAAAGCCAATTTGGAAGCCTTGCAGGATAAATATCCGCACCGCCTCGTAGAAGTGGATGTGGATTCTGACCCCGTCATTCAAAAAAACTTTGGCAACAATGTCCCGTCCGTAGAAGTGGGACCCTATCGCTTGACCTCTCCGTTCGATAAACAAAAATTGATGATGACCATCAGCGCCGCCGCCGATCGCCGCGGTCAACTCGATAAGCTCGGTCGTGAAGATCACCATGAACGTGTCTATCGCGCCGAGTCGCTCACCGGTGCGGACCGGGTGATGTATTGGTTATCTCGTCATTATCTCGCTGTCCTCAATGTCGTGATGCTTTTCTATTTTGGTCTACCGATCCTTGCGCCGGTCTTCATGAACGCCGGGCTAAAGGCGCCAGCCACGGTCATTTATACGATCTATAAACCGCTTTGTCATCAATTCGGGTTTCGATCCTTCTTTTTGTTTGGTGAGCAGAATTATTATCCGTTACCTGAGGCGAA
>JAYUGV010000259.1:0-9316 GCA_043767565.1 Anaerolineales bacterium | reverse complement strand
GAGATTGCAAATACGCATACAGACTGCCTAGATCAAAAACAACCCCTTCTTCGATTGTGTTAGACTTCATCTTGACCTTCCTCGGTGTGGTTTGTGCGCTTACACAAAAGCATATCCGATGAAGGCCTTTTTTCAACCCCTTTTTATGACTTTAAGAAAGCCCTGCCTACACCATCTGGTTCACCCAGCGGACAGGCAGCACCTTACTCTGCAAAGCCCTTGAATCGACGGGCATTGCCGGAGTTCCTCGCGAATATTTCAACTGTCCACCTGATTATTGGAAACCTTTCACCAAACAAACCATGCCGATCTTCAAGAATATCTATGGACTCTTGGAAGCACAGCGAATGGCGTATTTGGAATCAATCATTCCTTCTATGAACCGCATTTCAGCCAATTGACCGAAACGCTTCGAAAATTTCCGATCTGCCCGCCAGCCGAAACAAGCTGCGCGAAGATCTGGGAAAATATATTCCCCAATCACCGCCATATTTTCATGACCCGCCGCAACAAAATACGACTCGCCGTTTCATGGTGGCGGGCGATCCAATTAGGTGAATGGCATTTATCAACGAATGAACAACGAAAAACGGTTGACCTGTCGAATGCTTATTCATACGATGCCATCAATCATTTGTACAACGAATGTTCAATGCGCGAAGCGGGGATTCAGGAATTCTTTACCGAGGGTAACATCACTCCACTGAATATTTTTTACGAGGACTTTGTTCAAGAGTACGAGCAAACTATTCGAACGATTCTGACTTACCTTGAACTGGACTCGCAATCCGTAACCATTGCGCCGCCTGCGCTGACAAAAATAGCAGACAAAATTTCCGAAGAATGGGCGCAACGTTTTCGTGAAGAACGTCAAAACAGCTGGACGAATCGCGGCTGGTGATAGAACCTTCGCAAACGAACCGGGGTTAGAGTCATCAACAGATCAATCTTTAGAGGTAAAACATGACAAAGCAAATTATCCATACAGACAAAGCTCCCAAATCGCTGGCAGGTTATAGTCAGGGAGTGAAAGCGGCAGGACTCGTCTTCGTCTCCGGGCAAGGACCGTTCGATCCAACAACCGGCGACCTGGTCGGCGAAACGATCCAAGAGCAGACGCGTCAATGCTTGAAGAACGTGCAAGCAATTCTCGAAGCAGCAGGCAGCTCCATGGACAATGCCGTGAGCGCGACCTTCATCCTGGCTGAAGAATCAGATTTTGCGGGCATGAACGAAGAATGGAACAAGTGGTTTACGCAAGACCCACCCGCGCGCCAAGGATCAAAACTTCCCATTCGCCCAAAGGGCATGAAAATTTCCATTGCTGTGGTTGCCGAAGCGTAATATACATTT
Source organism: Anaerolineales bacterium (assembly GCA_043767565.1). Classification (GTDB taxonomy): domain Bacteria; phylum Chloroflexota; class Anaerolineae; order Anaerolineales; family Villigracilaceae; genus Defluviilinea. The sequence goes on along the minus strand of JAYUGV010000259.1, from coordinate 7,963 downwards.
ACATTCTTATTCATTAGAGGTACACCATGACTGAATTCAAATTTAATTTAGTAAATGACGGCAAAGGCGGGCAGATCGTATTTCCAATTTTTATTTCACAAGCTGATATAGACTTGATCGAAAAAGAATTTACCGCCAAGGATGGCGATGTCTTTGTAACAACCTATCCGCGTTCAGGCACAACCTGGACCGAGCAAATGGTGCATCTATTGGTGCGCAACGGCGAGCAGGGTGAGCAACGCATCACAGATGCCGTCCCCTGGCTGGAGACTTTACCACATCGCCCCAACGGCATGTCCGAATTTTTGAAGTCCCTGCCAGAGCGCCGCCTGTTCACAAGCCACCTGCCCCATCCATTGTTTCCGCGTCTCAACAACACAACTGCCAAAGTTGTGTACGTGGCACGTAACCCCAAAGATGTGGCAATCTCAACCTATTTCCATAATCAAAGCAAAGGCGGCTATGAAGGCAGTTGGGAGGAGCACTTCGAACTTTTTCTGCACAGTGACGTTGGCTGTGGTCCCTACTTTGACCATATCCTGCCGTGGTGGCAAGCCAGCCAAAGCGACAAGAACATTCTTTTCCTAAAATATGAGGACATGAAAAACGATCACGCTGGCAACGTCGCCAGGCTCGCCTCTTTTCTCGACCTTCAAGTTGACTCGCAATTAATTGAGCGGGTCGTAGCTTTGAGCAGTTTCAAATCCATGACCTCAAACGAGACCACCAACTTTGACTGGGTTCCCCAAAAAGCAGACGTCCCCAAGCACTTCCGCAAAGGCGACATCGGTGACTGGCGGAATCATTTCAGCGCCGAACAAAGCCAGCAAATGGACACCTTATTCATGGAGAAGATGAAAAACACCAGTCTGCAATTCGATTTTGGGGATGGGGTTATTCTGCCATGACCAAGTAATACAGAAATGCTTTTGCAGCCTGCGAGATCCTAAAAACGGATCTTTATCGGCAGGCAAGTCTAGTACGATCTCAAGCAAGATCATCCCTGCCTCTTGGGATGATCTTGCTTTAATATCTCACCTTACGCACACTCCGCTCGAAGGCGGTCTACCCTGAAGGGTACAATGTGTGACCGCCGTGTTTTGCAGGTTATTTCGCAGGGTCACACATCATCCCGAATAGGGAGACCCTACGAGAGCATAAACTGTGTAAGGTGAGTTAATACCTATCGTGTGAATAATACAGTAAAGGTGGGAAAAACCTGAAAGAGTCTGCAAAATTGAAACATTAAGAGACTCTTAGGCATCATTTCCGAAGTGTAAACATAAAACCTCAATAAAAGAAGTAGGATTGAAATTGACATCGACCGTAAACGGACGTGTGAGGCAAAATGAAACAATCTTTCACCTTAATTACAGACTTTTTCAAAAAGCATAAGTACGCAAAACCTGGCGTAGCACTTGTGCTGGTTACGCTGATCTTCGCAAGTGCTTTCTATATTTATTCCACGCAACAAGAACCGCCGCTTGCGTTGAGCGATGTGGCAAGAGCTATTTCCACAGGCAATGTGACGAAGATCGAAGATACAGCTGATAGCGGAAAATTAGCCATTACTTACAAAGACGGCTCAACACATACTGCCCTACACGACAAAACCTCATCCTTCCTGGAACAAATAAAATACCTGGGGGTGAGTGGAAATGAAATAGCGCAGTTGCAATACAAGATCGTTAATCCCAGCGCTTTGAGCAACGAAAAAACAATCAGCGCCATCATGAGTCTGCTCATGCTCTGTTTGGCGGGCTTCGTTGTGATGCGCGTCGTTGGCGGCGGTGCGGCTGGCAACAAAAAATTTATACAAGGCGATATCCCAGATACCACTTTTGACGACGTCGCCGGGATCGATGAATGCCGCGCGGAGCTGGTGGATGTCGTTGCCTTCCTCAAGGACAACTCGCAATATCAACATATGGGCGCACGCATGCCGCGCGGAATGTTGTTAGTGGGCGAACCAGGCACAGGCAAGACATTGCTCGCCAAAGCCATTGCAGGTGAAGCCGGTGTCCCTTTCTTCACTGCCTCCGGTTCCGAGTTCGTTGAAATGTTCGTCGGTGTCGGCGCAGGTCGCATGCGCTCACTTTTCAAGAAGGCGCGCGCAAAAGCTCCCAGCATTATCTTTATCGACGAGGTCGATGCAGTCGGACGCAAACGCAGTTCCAACGGCGGCGGCGGTGAAATGGAACAGAATCAAACCTTGAACCAGATGCTGGTCGAGATGGATGGCTTCTCCCCGGCTGAGGGCGTGATCGTGCTCGCGGCTACGAATCGGATGGATGTACTTGACCCGGCTCTGACTCGTCCCGGTCGCTTTGACCGCCATGTGAACGTACCGCGTCCAGATATCAAGGGACGGCTGGCCATCCTCAATGTGCATATCAAAGGTCGACGACTGGCTCCAGATGTGAATCTGTTCGATGTGGCCAGGTCAACTCCCGGCTTGGTCGGAGCGGACCTCGCGAACATCGTCAATGAGGCGGCTATTTTGGCAGTCCGCGCTGGACATGCTGAAATCTCCATCCTTGATTTTCAGGAAGCCATCGAGAAGAACTTGACCGGCGGCATCCAGCAAAAAGGTCGTGTGATGAAAGAGACCGAACGCCGCACGATCGCGTATCATGAAGCGGGGCATGCTGTCGTGATGCATCGGACGCCGAACGCAGACCCGATCTATAAGATCACGATCATCCCGCGCGGACAGATGGGCGGCTTTACGATGGCGCTCCCGACCGAAGACTCGATCCTAATGTCGCGCAATCAGTTTCTGGCGCGCATCACGGGTTTGATGGGCGGACGCGTTGCGGAGGAATTGTTCTGCGATGATATTACCAGCGGCGCGTCGAACGATTTGCAGATTGCCACGCAGTTGGCTGAAGATATGGTCATGCGGCTCGGCATGAGCGCGACTGGTTTGCGGGTCCACGATAGGTTCGAAGGTTCAGCTCCTCGCGCAGGTGAGAAAACATTCGAAGTCCTTGATAATGCCATCAAGCAAATTTTGGATGAGTGTTACGCTGAAGCAAAACGGATCATTACCGAAAACCGGGCAGCCACTGAGCGCGTGACGCAATGCCTGCTGCAACAGGAAACGATGACGCGCGAAGAATTCCTGGCGTTGATGGAAGAAACGGTTCCACCGCTCGCTGTATAGAACATCTTGTAAAATCACAAATATAAAAATCTAGCCACGGATTTCACTGATTTACACGAAAAAAGGCAACCCAGTTCAGAGGGTTGCCTTTTGATTTGTCTCATTTTCGATAATTAATTTGAAAATCCGTGCGCGAAGCGTCCGTGTAATCCGTGGCTAAAAGCTCGAAAGATTAAATTCGGGATGAGGTATATTTGTTTTTGCCTAATGGAACTTCTCGCCTCGATCCAACATTTCAATAAATTGTTGAATACGCTTGGTACGTGTCTCGGCTTTCTTCGCAGTTTGAATTCGAAACAAGAACGCATAGCGGTTCGTGCTATTCAGGGTCGCAAAGAAGGCTTTGGCTTTCTTATTCTTCCCCAACGCGGACTGAAAATCCGCAGGCACTTCAATATTCTTTTGTCCCTCATACGCGGCATCCCAACGCCCATCCTGCTTCGCCGCTTCGATCGCTTTTAACCCTGACGGCTTCATCTCCCCATTCGCAATTAGACGTTCCACTTTCTCCACATTGATCTTGGACCAGATACTCTTGGGTCTGCGCGGCGTGAATTTCTGCAGAAAATATTTGTCATCGAAACTCCCTTCTGCCCATCGATCCACCCATAACACAAAGCGACCTCCAACGCCTCCGCATACGTCACGGACGGAATCCCCGTCGCTTTCTTGCTTAACTTCAACCACACGCCCGTGGATTTATCGTGCTGTTTCGCAAGCCAATCCGCAAATTTCTTTTTGGATTCAAAAGGTAAGGTTGGGAGTTCGGTTGGTGTTGTCATAATGCTATTTTACCTGACCGGGGAGTGCGTCGCACCAAACCGACAAGCTAATCCCCTTAAGTGGACGAAGCCTCCCTTGTGACTCTTCCCATTAAGTCAGGTGCGACGCACCCTCACCCCCGTGGATTTATCGTGCTGTTTGGCGAGCCAGTCCGCCCATTTCTTTTTGGATTCAAAGGGTAAGGTTGGGAGTTCGGTTGGTTTTGTCATAAAGATATTTTACTAGGTTAGGGTGTATACTTTCAAAAAAGTTCTCCATATCAATAGACAATCTTGATTACCTATTTCCAGCGAGGGTAAATTTATGGCAAAGTCACTTTCTTTCACCTGTCCAGTTTGCGGAAAACCATTAACTCAAACAGAGTATGATAAGGCTTTAGGTCTATGGGATGAAAAGCAAGAACATATTAAACATCTAGAATCTGAACAAAAAAAGTATAAAGAGCAAGCTAAGAAATTCCGAGAAAAGGAACTTTCATTTAAGAAGAAACTTGCTGACCAAGAGAAAAAAGCTGATCAGACTATTAAAAAAGAACGAGCTCTCACAGCGCAAAAATTGAAACAACAGCGAAAGCAAATTGAAGCTTCTTTAAAGAAACAAATGCAAACTCAAATAAAAGAAGGGGTTTCCAAAGGTGTAGAGCAACAAAAAGCTCAACTTAAAAAGCAAGAACAAGAGCTCAAGAAACAACAAGTTGAGATAGGTAGAACTAAAAACAAAATGGCGCAGTTAGAAAAAAGCCTGAAATTGTCTGCCGACAAATATCAGCAGGCAAATTTGGAAATAAAGAAATTGAAAGAACAAATCCAAAAAGGAATAACGCCACAAATTGAAGGCTTACTGGAAGAAGGCAAATTACTTGCGAAGCTACAAGAATTATTCCCTCAAGACAATTTTGAACATCCTGGCAAAGGCGGCGACATTATCCAGTTTGTGATCGAGCAAGGTCAACAGATCGGAAAAATTGTATACGAGTGCAAGAAAGTTAAACATTTTGACAAGAAGCATATCGACCAAGCAAAAACCGCTCGGCGCATTCGAGAGGCAGATTTCGCTGTTTTAGTTACAAACGTTTTTCCTTCCAAGAAACAATTTTATTTTGTGGAAAAGACTGTTTTTGTAATCAGCCCTGTGAGTCTCGAACCAATTACTCAAACCCTGCGTGATAGTTTAGTAAGGATTTTCATGCTTCGTTTATCAAACGAAGCAAAATCAAAGGCAGTGCAACAGGTGTATGATTATCTTTCAAGCAATGAATACTCAAACAAAGTAAATGATCTAGCCTCTCAATTGCTCGATTTAGGAAAAGAACTAAAGATTGAAATATCGTCTCATAAAAGGGTCTGGGAAAAACGTTACAAAACATACAAAAGCTTGTTTATTGATGTTGGCGTAATGGATCACAAATTGCGTTCACTTATTAAAGGATTACCTGGGAATAAACCTTTGCAGTTATCTCCACCGCCAAAACAGTTTATTGATATTGAAGAACTTCAAGGTTAAGCGAAAGGACTCTCGAAAATGATCAGGGAGTCCTTTTTGTTATCTGTAACTTAAGTGCCTAATTACTCCACACTCACACTATCCACAATCCCCACAATAACCGAAATCACGCACCCGTCAGGGATGTTCAATGTCTGGCGCGCGCCATTGCCTTCGCGGTTGACCAGCACCGTATCGCCGATTCCCGCCTGGGTGTTATCCAAGGCGATAAAGTCATCTTCAGACGCGATGGGGTCACCGTCCATGATCAATGGCTGAACGACCAACAGTCTGCGGTTCTTGAAATGCGCATGACTGATGGTGGTGACGATCGTTCCGACGACTTTACCTAAGATCATAATATTTTCAAATATTTCCGTTGGTTGAGTAGGCGGTGTTCGTCCGCCGTATCGAAACCAACATGTAAGCAAAGTATTTTTGTTATAAGAATTTTTCAGCTCAGCAGTGGTTTCGATACGCCCTTCGCAACGAACGCTCAGGGCTACTCAACCACCGGTATCTTCCTATGTAAATCGATTTACTCCAGCCTTCAACATATACTCAAACTCGCCATCGGGCCTCACTTCCAATTCATCGACGATACCGATCAACGCCAGATCAATTGGCACGAACTTTTCATCTTTCATCGCAAGCGCGGCTTCCCGCGAACGGACCATCACACACAGATCGCCGGGTCCCGCTTGCACCACGTCCGCGGCAACTTGGAGGATGCCGATCGGTTCGAGCTTTTTGTTCAACGGCTGGACGAGGAGCAGTTTCAAGCCCTCCGTGCCGGGATATTTCATCGTACAGATCGCAGTCCCTTTGACTCTGCCGAATAACATTATTTCAACCCCGTCGCTTTGACCACACGATGGATGATGTTGTCTAACAACTTCGCATCCACTTGATCGCCAAGTTTTGCAATGACTGCCGAACGGATGCGTTTTTCGATGTCCGTCCCCCTCTCCCCTTGGGAGAGGGCCGGGGTGAGGGCAGGTTGAGATATGGCTTCTGAAACAGAATCAACCACACTCTGAGTCTGACGCGGTCTCATATCCGAAAGATAAGGTCGCACTGGCGCGGCAGGCGGCGTGTCCACATCCGCGATTTGAATCCCGAGTCGCCGCGCTTTTTCGTAAGCGAGATCGGTCAACGCAACATTATCGGTCACGCGCAACGACTTGACACCCTTGCTGTGCAGTTCTTCGATATCTTTATCGGTGTAAAAAGTTTTCGGCATGGTTATGATTTACGAAATACAACTTCGCCGTCCACTTCCAGCGAATCAATAACCGACATGATGACCGCATCCACCGGCGTATCTTTGGTGATATTCGTTTGGCGCGCCGATGAACCTGCGGCAGTCAACACTAGATCACCAACGCCCGCATCAACCGTATCAACCGCGACATACGGCTTGCCTGATGGCACACCATGCTCATCGGTCTGACGCAAGATCAACAACTTGCGCCCGTGCAATTTTTCATCCTTGATCGTGGATACGGTCGTTCCAATAACTTTTGCAATTAACATAAATACTCCAATTCTTCGCCACAGAGATTTTAAAAAGTCTTCTCAATGCTCGCTGTGACTCTGTGGCTAGATCACTAATAACTCTTGGATGAACCTTCGGTCGCTTCGCTCTTCGCCGGTTCCTGCTTGCTGGGACCCTGAATGATCTTCACCCCGGCGCTTGCTCCGATGCGCGTGGCTCCGGCTTTGATCATATTCTCAGCATCTTCAAAAGTGCGGACTCCGCCCGATGCTTTGACGCCCATCTCCGGTCCGACGGTCTTGCGCATCAACGCCACATCATGGACAGTCGCTCCCCCGCCCGCAAAGCCCGTGGATGTTTTGACAAAGTCTGCACCCGCTTCCTTGCATATCAAACTTGCGATGGTTTTTTCTTCGTCGGTCAATAAAGCTGTTTCAAGAATCACTTTGACAATATGACCGCGTCCATGCGCAACATTGACCACGCCGCGAATATCCTTTGCAACGGTTTCAAGATCGCGCGCCTTCAACGCGCCGATGTTGATGACCATATCAATCTCGGTCGCACCGTGATCGATGGCATTCTCCGCCTCAAAAGCTTTCGTCTCAGAAGATGTTGCGCCGAGTGGAAACCCAATCACCGTACAGACTTTCACGCGTGAGGCTTGCAACAATTGCGCACAAAGACTCACCCAAGTCGGGTTCACACACACAGAAGCGAATTCATATTTGCGTGCTTCGAAACATAGCTGGGCAATTTCCTGTTGTGTGGCATCTGGCTTGAGCAACGTATGGTCGATCATATTCGCCAAGCTCAAATCACCGGGGATCACACCCAGCGTAGAAGTTAATCGCTCCGCCCCGGCGCTGACCACGTTCCCGGTTTTATCCATGCACATCTTCACACAGAGTTGATCCGCACATTCGAATTTGCATTGAAAGCCTTCCGGGTTGGAGGCGCGTTCCTGCTCCTCCGCCATCGCGGCAAGCACTTCATGCGTAATGATTTCTACGATCTGTTCTACAAGTTTTGGG
>JAYUGV010000258.1:0-24625 GCA_043767565.1 Anaerolineales bacterium | reverse complement strand
AGCAACTTCCCGATTCCAGAGTTCGCGAGCAGTTGCACTGCGAGCAGGATGCAGTCCAACTGCATCCAAAACAAGGAACTTATTTTTACACGAGTGCTAAGAGTACCCATTTGGGTACTCTTCGATGAAATATTGTTTGTGCCCTTGACACAGCCTTCACCGCCGTGATATAACCCGCCCAATTAAATATTCGCTCTTATCCAGAGAGACTGAGGGATCGGCCCTGTGAAGTCTCGGCAACCAAACAATAGTTATGGTGCCAAATCCGACAAATAAGAATGACGTTAGTCATTCATATCTGGAAGATGAGAGGACGGTATAGACGTATACCTCTTCTTTTACTTTCAGAAGAGGTTATTTTTTTAAGTCTTGCGCGCTGTCATTCTGAGCCGCTTTGCGGCGAAGAATCTCTGAGACAATCGTAGAGACCCTTCGTTTCACTTAGGGTGACAATATGAGACAAAATATCTCTTCTGAAGGGCGGGTAAAACTTTATTCAAGAGGAGAAAATTCAATGTCCACAATTAAAGATCGTAAGTTAGGTTTTGCCACCCGCCAGTTACACGCGGGCTATTCACCCGACCCCACTACGGGAAGTCGCGCCGTGCCGTTATATCAAACCACCAGTTATCAATTCAAGAGCACGGAACACGCCGCGAATTTATTCGCACTAAAAGAGCTGGGAAATATTTATACCCGCTTGATGAACCCCACCACCGATGTGCTCGAACAGCGCATCGCTGCGTTGGAAGGCGGAGTTGCCGCACTCGCCGCAAGTTCAGGTCACGCAGCACAGGCGCAGGCGATCTTCACGCTGTGCAATGCCGGTGACCATATCGTTTCATCGTCGCGTTTGTATGGCGGCACCTACAACCAGTTTGCGTACACCCTGCCCAATCTGGGAATTGAAGTCACATTTGTTGACCCAACTGACCCGAAGAACTTTGAAGCGGCGATCAAGCCGAATACCAAGATCATCTACGGCGAAACATTGGGCAATCCTGATCTTGCAGTGTTCCCGTTCGAAGAAGTTTCCGAGATCGCCAATAAGCATCAACTCATTTTGATGATCGACAACACCTTTGCCACGCCGTATCTCTTCCGCCCGTTTGAATGGGGCGCGCACGTGATCACCCACTCCACCACCAAGTTCATCGGCGGACACGGCACCTCCATCGGCGGCATCATCGTGGACGGCGGCAACTACGATTGGAGCAACGGCAAGTTCGAGAACTTCAACACGCCCGACCCTTCGTATCACGGACTCGTGTACTCCTCCATCGCCGCGGCAGGACTGCCCCCATTCGCGATCAAAGCGCGTGTGCATGTGTTGCGTGACATTGGCGCGTGCCAGTCACCGTTCAACTCATGGCAGACCATTCAAGGCATCGAGACTCTCAGCATCCGCATGGAACGTCACGTGCAGAACGCGCAAGCCGTTGCCGAATATCTTGAAAGTCATCCCAAAGTCACTTGGGTCAAATATCCCGGGCTCAAGAGTCATCCCGATTATAAACTCGCCAAAAAATATTTACCCAAGGGCGCCGGAGCGATATTAGGTTTCGGCATCAAAGGCGGCGCAGAAGCTGGCAGAAAGTTCATTGAAAGCCTGCAGCTCTTCAGCCACCTCGCCAACGTGGGTGATGCGAAGAGTCTTGCCATTCATCCCGCCACGACCACACACAGTCAGTTGAGCGCAGAGCAGCAAGTCACCGCTGGCGTCAGCCCAGATTTTGTTCGCTTGAGTATTGGTCTCGAAGACTTCGAAGACATCAAGTGGGATCTGGAGCAGGCGCTCGCATAAACGCAGAAATTAGAATGCAGAATACGGAATAAAAATTCCGTATTCTGCATTCTGCATTTGCTATCCTGCATTCACCATTCATCATTCAAAACCCATGCCCGTAAAAATACCAGCCACCCTCCCCGCCCGTGCTGCGCTTGAGCGCGAAAACATCTTCATCATGGATGAGGACCGTGCCGCGCATCAGGATATCCGTGCGTTGAAGGTTGCGATCCTGAATCTCATGCCGACCAAGATCGCCACGGAGACTCAGCTTTTGCGTTTGCTTTCCAATTCTGCGCTGCAAGTGGAAGTGACCCTGCTGCACACTGCCACGTATGAATCCAAGAACACGGATGCCGATCATTTGCTCGAGCATTACGTCACGTTCAAGGATGTTGAAACAGAAAAATTTGACGGTCTGATCATCACCGGCGCGCCCGTGGAGCAGATGCCGTTTGAAGAGGTGGAATATTGGGATGAGCTGAAAGATATTTTGAACTGGGCGAATTCAAATGTCGAGTCCACATTTCATATTTGCTGGGGCGCGCAAGCCGGACTTTACCATCGCTATGGGATCCCAAAATATGACCTATCCCATAAGATGTTCGGCGTCTTTGAGCATCGCGTCCTCGCTCCGACCGAGAGTCTGCTGCGCGGCTTTGACGACCTCTTCTTTGCGCCGCATTCCCGTCACACCGAAATTCGCAGTGAGGATGTGGCTCAAGTAAACGAGATTCAGCTTCTGGCTGAGTCAGACGAGGCGGGCGTCTATATCGTCGGCTCCAAAGATGGACGCAATCTCTACATCACCGGTCACTCTGAATATGATCCGTTCACGCTCAAAGCCGAATATGACCGTGATGTCAACAAGGGACTGCCCATCCACGTCCCAAAAAATTATTATCCCAACGATGACCCGTCGCAAACGCCGCATGTGCGCTGGCGCGGACATGCCAACTTGTTATATGCGAACTGGTTGAATTATTACGTCTATCAATCCACGCCGTATGATCTCAATCAGATCCCGGCGAAACCTGTCAAAGAATAAATAACAATTGATCTCGTAATAAGGTTGAAATGAATTTTTGGACGCAGACAAACGCTGATTTCGCTGATTCAAAAAAATCTGCGTTTGTCTGCGTGAATCAGCGTCCCGATTTAATTTCGGATAATGTCTAAAACATATACTCATGCAAAACGAAAGACATCTTATGAAAAACAAACGCAAATTTGGTTTCACCACCCGTCAACTCCATGCTGGCTATGAACCCGACCCCGCCACCGGCTCGCGGGCTGTGCCGATCTATCAAAGCGCCGCGTTTGATCTGCAAAGCACCGCGCGCGCGGCGCGTTTGTTTGCGATGGAAGAGACCGGGCACATCTACACCCGCATCTCGAACCCCACCACCAGCGTCTTCGAACAACGCATGGCGAGTCTCGAGGGCGGCGTGGGCGCATTGGAAACCAGTTCAGGTCACGCCGCGCAGATGACCGCCATTCTTACCCTCTGCGAAGCAGGCGATCACATCGTCGCGCCCGCCACTTTATATGGCGGCACCATCGCGCAATTCAAATACGCCTTCCCCAAGATCGGCGTCACCGTCACACTCGTTGACCCCAACGACCCCGAAAATTTCCGCCGCGCGGTTCAGCCGAACACAAAAATTATTTACGGCGAAACCATCAGCAACCCGCTCGTCAACATCTTCCCGTTCGAAGAAGTCTCAGCCATCGCGCGCGAATTCGGCATCCCGCTGATGATCGATAACACCTTCGCCTCGCCCTACTTGTGTCGTCCCATCGAATGGGGCGCAGACATCGTCACCCACTCCACCACCAAATTCATCGGCGGACACGGCACCTCCATCGGCGGCGTGCTCGTAGACGGCGGCAAATTTAATTGGACAAAAAGCGGACGCTTCAAGAACTTCACCGAGCCTGATCCTGCCAACCATAACGTGGTCTACGCTGACGATTTCGGTCCGACCGCTTTCATCGCCAAAGCGCGCGCGGGCGTCCTGCGGGATTTCGGCACATCCCAGCAGCCCATCGCTTCGTGGTTCTTCCTGCAGGGACTCGAGACTCTCTCCCTGCGCATGGACGAGCACTGTAAGAACGCACAGCGCGCCGCAGAGTTTCTCGCAAGTCATCCGAAAGTCAAGTGGGTCACCTATTCTGGTTTACCGAATCATCCTGATCATGAAAAAGCAAAAAAATATCTCCCCAAAGGACCCGGCGCCATGCTCGGCTTCGGCGTCCACGGCGGACGGGAAGCGGGCGCAAAGTTCATCGACAGCCTGCAACTCTTCAGCCACGTTGCCAACCTCGGCGATGTAAAGTCCATGGCGATCCATCCCGCCAGCACAACCCACTCACAATTAACCGAAGCCGAACAACTCGCCGCAGGCGTCAGCCCTGATTTCATCCGCTTGAGCGTTGGGCTCGAAGATATCGAAGATATTCTCTGGGATCTGGATCAGGCGTTGAAGGCGTAAGCAAAACACCATGTCACTCTGAGCGAGCGATTGTTGCGACCGAAGAGTCTCGAATACAATCGTAGAGATGCTTCGCTTCGCTCAGCATGACATTAATTCTCCCAACTCGTGAAATAACTTCTCCTACTTATGCCGCTTCTCTAACTCAGCCAACACATCAGCAGGACTCAACCCTCGTGCAGCGAGTAAAACCAGCGTGTGGTACGTCAAATCAGCGACTTCTTCGATGAGTCGCTGATCCTCCTGTGCCAACGCGGCGACCACGACCTCTGTCCCCTCCTCGCCAACTTTCTGCGCGATCTTCGGCAAACCTTCTTTGAAGAGACTGGCAGTATACGATTTTTCAGTTGGGTTATTTTTTCTTTCTTCGATCACATCGAACAGCCATTGAATGCTCATAACAAATCTCCCGAATACAAAACCTGAACCACGGAGACACTGAGCCACAGAGTTTTATTTTTACTCTCTGTGCCTTCGTGTCTCCATGGTTAGAATGATTTTTTCAAACTCCGATAAAAACACGTCCGCTCGCCTGTATGGCACGCCGGACCTGCGGGGTTGACCAGCACTAATAGAGTATCCGCATCACAATCCACGCGGACCTCGACCACGCGCTGGACATTTCCCGAAGTCCCACCCTTATGCCACAACTCCTGACGACTGCGTGACCAGAAATGCATTTCGCCAGTGGACAATGTCAGCCCCAACGACTCAGCGTTCATATACGCCAGCATCAATACTTCGTTCGTATCCGCATCCTGCACAATCGCAGGGACAAGTCCATTGGCATCATACTTTAGGTTTTCGTTTGTAATATTTTCCATATTTCTCCTCAGGTGAACTTACGGTAATCCATCCGATTATCCGATTCGCAAATCCGTTCACCGAATCCGCTTATACCAATCGTACCGGCACATTCAACATCTGCAACTCCCGTTTCAATTCAGGGATCCTCAACTTCCCATCATGGAACAGTGACGCCGCCAGCGCCGCATCCGCATTACCTTTGGTGAGCACCTCGGCAAAGTGGCGCGAAGTCCCTGCCCCGCCTGAAGCGATGACCGGCACAGACACCATATCGGAGACAATGCGCGTCAACTCAATATCATAACCCGCGAGCGTGCCATCCGCATCCATGCTCGTCAACAAGATCTCGCCCGCGCCCAACTCCACGCCACGCACCGCCCACTCGACCGCGTCCATACCCGTGGGCACCCGCCCGCCGTTGACATATACTTCCCAACGAGAATCTTCCCGAAGGGTGCGCGCATCGATTGCCAGCACGATGCACTGTGCTCCAAAGCGTGACGCGCCTTCGGATAACAACTCCGGTCGCTTCACCGCCGCCGAATTGATGCTGACCTTGTCCGCGCCAGCCAACAGCAAATTACGCATATCATCCACAGTTCGAATACCGCCGCCGACAGTCAGCGGCATGAACACTGTCTCCGCCACGCGGCTGACCAACTCGAGCGTGGTTTTGCGTCCCTCATGCGTGGCAGAAATATCGAGGAATACCAACTCATCCGCGCCTTGTTCATCATAAAGACGCGCCTGTTCCACCGGGTCACCCGCATCGCGCAGGTTCACAAAGTTCACACCCTTCACCACACGTCCATCTTTGATATCCAAACAAGGGATGATTCTTTTTGCTAACATAATAACTCCTCTTTCATCCACCGATCCGTTGACATTATCCGCTTATTCGCTTTGCCAAAGGCAATCCCCTAACTCGATCGTCCCCTCATACAAAGCACGCCCCACGATCACACCAGCGAGATCCGCATCACCGATCCGTTGACATCATCCCCTTATTCGCTTTGCCAAAGGCAATCCGCTAACTCGATCGTCCCCTCATATAAAGCGCGCCCCACGATCACACCAGCGAGATCCGCATCACGCGCCGCGATCACATCCTCCAGCGTATGCACACCGCCCGAAGCGATCACACCGAATCCGCTCACATCAGCTAGAGCACGTGTCGCAGGAATATTGAGCCCGCTACCCAAACCGTCCCTGCGGATATCTGTAAAGATCACAGTGCCCAGCCCCAGGGTCCGCATTTGAAGCGCGAGGTCAGTTGCCGAGATGCCGCTGTCATCTTTCCAGCCGCGCACACGCACGAGTCCATCACGCGCATCGATCCCCACCGCAATTTTATCCGCACCAAAATTTTTCAAAGCATTCGCCACTACATCCGGTTGCTCCACCGCGATCGTGCCCAGCACAACGCGGCTCACACCCAAACTCAACGCCCGCGCAGCCGCATCCAACGAACGCATCCCGCCGCCGAATTGCACCCGCGCGCCGAGCTTCAAAATGGATTCAAGCGCAGCTTGGTTCGCGTTATCGCTTTCACCGAACGCGCCATCGAGATTCACAACATGCAGCCATTCCGCGCCTGCATCCAACCAACGCCGCGCCGCATCCGCAGGGTCATCGCTATAGGATGTCATCCGCGCCGGGTCGCCTTCTTTCAAGCGCACGACTTTTCCGCCGCGCAGATCAATTGCGGGATACACAATAAAACTCATGCCGCCTCCACAAAATTTTTCAAGATCTGCAAGCCCACCGCCTGACTTTTCTCCGGATGGAATTGCACACCGAAAATATTTTCGCGCCGCACCGCGCATGCATAACGGATACCATAATCAACTTCCGCAATTACATCTGAGTGATCGCCCACCTGACAATAATACGAGTGATTGAAATAGGCATACGCTTCATCTTTTATATGATTAAATAGCAGCGCGTCTTTCTTCGCTTCAACCTGATTCCACCCCGTATGCGGAATCTTCACTGACAGCGACTCAGCAAACTTTAACACCGTGCCATTCAACAGACCCAAGCCTTCGTGCTCGCCCATCTCTTCGCCGATCTCGAACAAAGCTTGCATGCCGACACAAATCCCCAACAAAGGGACGCCACGCGCCGCCACATCTTTGATCACAGAGTCCAATCCACGCGCCCGCAAACCAGACATAAAATCACCAAACGCGCCCACGCCCGGCAGAACGATCTGCTTGGCGTTCAAAACTTCCTCAGGGTCATCCGTGCGGATTACGTTTGCGCCCACCGCCTCCAACGCCTTCTGCACCGAACGCAGATTGCCCGTCCCTGCATCGATCAAGATAATTTCGTTATTCATCATTCATCCTTCTTCATTCATCATTTACTACAACGTCCCTTTTGTAGATGGAATCGCACCTGCACGTCGCGGATCGATCTGCGTGGTAACATCCAATGCGCGTGCCCAAGCTTTGAACAACGCTTCGGCTTGATGATGGTCATCACGCCCGTACAAAACGCGGGCATGCAAATTGCAACGGGCTGTCACTGCAAACGACTCAAAGAAATGGGAAAATAACGTGGTTGGGATGTTACCAACATACGGCGTATGCCACTCCGCTTGGATGACTGCATACGGACGCCCCGACAGATCAATCGCAACGTGTGCCAGCGTCTCATCCATCGGCGCAAAACAATCTCCCATACGGACAATGCCCTTGCGGTCGCCCAATGCTTTATCAAAGGTTTGTCCCAATGATAGCGCGACATCTTCCACGGTGTGATGAACGTCAATGTGCAAATCGCCAGTTGCTTTTACTGTGAGATCGAATAATCCATGTACAGCGAGGTGCGTCAGCATATGATCGAGAAAGCCAACGCCTGTGGATATTTCTTGCTTGCCGGTGCCATCGAGATCGAGTTTAATCTCAATTTGAGTTTCATTTGTTTGACGTGAAATTTCTGAAGTTCGCATGTTGCTCCTAATTCCGGTGGTCGAGTAGCCCCGTGTTCGTCGGGCGTATCGAGACCACACATTTGAATCAAAGTTTATATTTGCAGGTTAGTGGTGGTCTTGATACGGGCTTCGCAACAAACGCTCAGCCTACTCGACCACCGATAATTTATAAATTCTTCAACGCCGTTAACAACGCATCTGTGTCCTGTGGTCTGCCCACGCTGATTCGAATATGATCGCGCAGACCGGGCTTGTTAAAATAGCGCACAAAAATTCCGTGCTTCTGTATCAGTTGTGCTTTGAGGTCAGCGGCATCCCGCCCAACAACCTGACACAAAACAAAATTGGATTGCGTGGGATATGGTTTCAAATATGGAATACCCTGCAACTCCACCAGCAATCGTTCGCGTTCGTTCTTCAAAAGTAGAACGACTTCTGTCAATTCATCTACATGTTCCAACGAAACCTGCGCCGCCACACTTGCCGCAACATTGACATTGTATGGCTGTTTTGATTTCCACAATGTAGGCATCAACCACAATGGGAACGCGCCGTATCCAATTCGCAGACCTGCCAACCCCGCCCATTTGCTGAAGGTCCGCAACACGACAAGATTTTCTCGCGCAGGAACTTCACGAATACGGCTCAAACCTGCTCCAAGATTTTCACCGGCAAATTCAATATAGGCTTCATCCAACACGATCAATGTAGACAGGGATAATAATTCATCCATTGTTTTGGGATCGATCACAGAGCCATCGGGATTATTCGGCGAAGTAATAAAGAAAATTTTCGGCTGGTAAGTTTCCACGGCTTTGCGAATGGCTTCCATATCCAAAGAAAAATCTGCGCGGCGCGGCACTTCGATACAGCGCGCAGCATTGAGTTCGGCATCGAAGGAATACATGCCGAATGTAGGCGGGCAGGAAAGAATGCAATCATTCGCCTCAAGAAAGACCCGCATGAGCAGATCGATCAATTCGTCTGCGCCCGCGCCAGCCAGGAGGTATTCTTCATCCACGCCTGTAAATGCCGCCAGAGACTTTCGCAACGCGCGGCTTTCGGGATCGGGATAGATGTGCGGGAAATCCAGTTTACCCAATGCCTCACGGACAATAGGCAGCGGTCCATATGGATTTTCATTCGCATCCAGTTTGACAATTTGATCTGGATTTAGACCAATGCGTTCAGACAAAACTTCAAATGGTTCGATGGGCGAATACGGCGGCAAATATTCAAGATGTTTTCTTATTTTCATGATCACTCCATGTTATGTCATCCTGAGCGATAGCGAAGGATCTCTACTTCTGTAGTCAGAGACCCTTCGCTATCGCTCCCTCAGGGTGACATGACTAGCTCCTTAACATCGCCGCATTGTTGTGTGCATCCAAGCCTTCGGATGTGGCAATCGTTGCGGCAAGCGAACCGATCGTCTGCGCCGTCTTTTCATCGAGCGCGATCAAGCTGACGATTTTTACGAAGTCCCACACGTTGAGCGGAGAGGCAAAACGCGCCGAGCCGCCCGTCGGCATGACGTGGCTGGGCCCTGCAAGATAATCCCCCAGAACTTCAAAGGAATGTTCGCCAAGGAATACACCGCCTGCATTATTTATTTTCTCCACCCAACGCCACGGCTCAGTAACGGATAATGCCATATGTTCGGGAGCATATTCGTTTGCCAGTTCAATTGCTTCATCAAGATCACGAGTCAATACCGCGCCGCCGCGATTTTCAAGCGAAGCGACGATAATATCGGCACGTCCACGTTGCTCGAGTTGTTGACCGACTTCCACTTGTACCTTTTCGATTAATGATTGTGAAGGCGTTAGAAGAATGGCAGACGCTAACAAATCATGCTCAGCTTGTGCCAACAGATCAGCGGCAACCCAGGCAGGGTTCGCGGATTCATCGGCGATGACCACGGTCTCGGTTGGACCTGCCAAGCCATCAATGCCCACCACGCCATAGACTTGTCGCTTTGCCAATGTGACGAAGAGGTTTCCGGGTCCGAAAATTTTATCCACGGGTTGAATGGTTTCGGTGCCATATGCCAGCGCGGCGATAGCTTGTGCGCCGCCGAGCAGATAGACTTCATCCACACCGGCGATGGCGCACGCTGCGAGGATCATTGGGTTTATCAATGAAGAATGCACGCGAAGCGTGTCGAATGCAGAATTATTCTGCACTCTGCCTTCTGCATTCTGCATTCTCATCGGCGGAGTCACAACGACGATCTCTTTCACGCCTGCCACTCGTGCAGGAATCGCACTCATCAACACCGTGGATGGCAATGGCGCGGTTCCGCCGGGGACATATAGTCCTACGCGTTGAATCGGACGGATGATCTGCCCGAGTGTGCCGCCGAGGTCGTTGGTGAACCAGGAGGTCAAAGGTTGTTTGCGATGAAATGACTCAATACGGGCGGCGGCTTTTTCGAGGGCATCCCGCTGAACAGGCGGAAGCGAATCCAATGCGGAGTGGATCAAGGCTTTCGAAATGGGAGCAGGCTTGAGGTCGATCGAATCGAGGCGTTGAGCCCAGGCTTGCAGGGCTGAGTCGCCGTTTGTCCGCACGTCCTTTAAAATTTTTGTGACCGCCTGTTCCGCTGTCAGAGGTTCACCAAAAAGTTTGGCGATGTTATCCAGCACGCGTTGGCTGACGGGAAATTCATCGGGCGGCGTGCGTTTGAGAATGGTCTGTTTTGCAGTTTGCGAATCGTATTGTTTGAGCATGGTTATCCTTTCAAGGCGTTAAGCATCGCCTTGTAACGCGGCGGCTCTTCTTCAAAAATATACGTGACGGGCGTGACAATGATGCCACTGCCGCCGATACTGCGCAATTCAGTGACGGCTTGCGGCAAACGATCGCGGCGCACCACCACGCTAATGGAATACCAGTTCTGATTTTTTTCGCGCGTGAAGATCGGGCTGATGGTGGGACCCTGCAAGCCGCCAACGGATGTTTCGGTAAAAAGTTTTTGCGCAATGGCTTCGGGATCTGCGCCGCGCATGTTGGCGATCACCAAAAGATTTTCCTTGGCGCGTGAATGTGCTTCGATGTATTCAAGCAAACGGCGCGCCACTTCCAAAACTTCGGGGCGGGTTTGCAGGGCTTTCTTGTTGGCGATGAGCGCGGCTTGCGAACGTTGAATGACGCCATCGGGCAATTGGCGCAGACGATTATCTTTGAGGGTTTGACCCGATGAAACCAGATCGGAAATGATATCGGCGTAACCGATGGTGGGCGCGGTTTCGAGCGTGCCTTCGGCGGCGATCAAGGTGTGAGGGATATGATGTTGACTCAGAAAGCGCTCGGTCAGGACCGGGAATTTGGTTGCCACACGTAAAGGGACTTTTGATTCAGCTGAGAACTTTTTCAATGACGCGATGTCTGTCACTGTGTCCCAATTTTCTGGAACCGCCAATGCGAGAGAGCAGTTTCCAAAACCAAGGGCGTCGTGCAAAAAAAGGATGTCGCCATTCTCGCCGCGTTTTTCTTCGATCAAGTCGATGCCTGCGATGCCGAAATCAATGGAGCCCTGCCGCACGCTGACCACGATATCGCCGGGGCGCTGAAAGATAATGCCCAACTCAGGCAGGGCCGGGACTTCCGCTTGATATTGGCGGGGATTGGGCTTGAAGACGCGCAAACCCGCTTCAGCGAGAAATTCTAGCGAGTCGGTTTCAAGGCGACCTTTGGAGGGGAGAGAGAGTCGAATGGTGGGTTGTGGATTCATAAATGTTCCTTTTCAAGTTTATATCGGTGGTTGAGTAGAGCGGCGATCTTCCCGCTCGTATCGAAACCACCATGTAACAAAAGTTCCTTTGCTTAGTGGTGGTTTCGATACGCCCTTCGCTACACCTGCACTGCAACGAACTCAGTGCGGCGCAAGTGTCGCTCAGGTCTACTCAACCACCGATGTGATGGGTATACAAAAAGCCCCGGCAATGACCGGGGCTGGTGAAGCAAGGCACACTATCCTGTTGACTTGGTTCAGGTATGCGCGCAGATCCCGGTGTTGCAAGGGATGGAATGATGAGCATGATGGTTGTGCGCGAAGACTGAATTCATGATGGGCGGTATTCTATGACGGTAAGAGGATTGAGTCAAGGGGAAAGTTTGTATTCTTTGAATACGGAGGTTTATAATGTGGCATATAAAGGTATTATACAAACAATTTGCTGTAAAGTCCCCCTTCAGAGGATAACACCTGTATGGTGACTCATACGGCAAAAAGTTCAGTTAAACATAGTTGAGCGGTCACGCCAATTTGATTATTCTAGCAAATCATGAAAACCGACACTTACTTTCAGCAATTCAAAACTAATTTATTTCATGGGGGAAGAATTATTGTTGTTCCCACCTTATTAATCGATTTAATCATTCTCTTATTCCTAGCGATGGGACTCGATCAAGCAATGTGGGATGTTGAGTTTATCGGTGGGGTGATTATGTCCTTGCTCATCATTACACCATTTCTTCTCATCTCCCTTTTGGGAATTGTCATTATCAGCCTAATTATTTCTTCAAATAAGCAGCTTTCAAACATCACTGTCTTTATTTTAGGGGCAGTGATTGGGATTGTCATCGTGACAATTGGAAACTATGTTTCCATTCTGTTTGAGTTAGATGAATTCACTGCCCTCCCTAGCGTTTCCACCATCTTTTTATTGGCTTATGTAGGGCAAAAAATGAACAGCCAGGCTAATTTGGTTTTTGAAACAGGATTGGAGTTCCGAGCAGTCTTATGGATGGCATTGATTGCCTTTGCAGGAAGTTTTGCTTTCGCTCTAACTCGCGGGCCCTATTTTGATATCTTGAGCGTGTATATTTCTTTAGGGCACGCCGTGTCAATTTCTTTGCCAGTCGCCATTTTGGCAGGGTTTTTGATAGGCTTTAATATTAAGAAAATTTGAAAGCCCGCCTAAAAAAGTGCGTAGCGGATTTGGTGGTATACGCCGCAACATAAGCGGAATCCAAGCGATGAATTTTTTCGTTTAGTTAGTTGGTTCCCCGCCAAACCTTTAGCTCACATTCTCAAAATGACTCCATAAACTTCGACACCTCAATTCCTGCTTGCTCATAAATATTCCGAAATAACTCCTTTGACAAAAATCCTCCTGCGCAGCGTACTTGAAACTGACCTGCCCATTTTGTTCCAACAACAGCTTGAACCTGAAGCGGTTGCCATGTCTGCGTATCCAGCGAAGGACAAAGGGGAGTTCATGCGGCATTGGGAAGGGATTCTGAAGAACAAGGCTGTTACTGCACGGACGATTATCTACAAAAAGAAGATCGCGGGTCATATTATTTGCTGGAAGGAGAAATACGAACAGCGGGTCGGGTATTGGATCGGAAAGGAATTTTGGAGCAGGGGTATCGCCAGCGCGGCGTTGGCGGAGTTATTGCGGGAGGTGAAGACCCGTCCGTTGTTTGCGCAGGTGGCGAATCATAATGTTGCGTCCAAGCGGGTGTTGGAGAAATGCGGGTTTGTGAGGTTGGATGAGGGGGCAAAGATAACGGTGTTTAAGTTAGATTAAAAGGCTTGCGGGCATGATGGATAGCTACAACCCCTAACGAAAGACGCTCAAACGAAACTTCGGTAAAACCAATTGTCTCCAATTCTTGCGCAAGTTGTTCTGCAGTCGCAAAATTTTCGATTCCCTTTAGAAGGTAGGTATAAGCAGATCTATCACCGCCAGTGGCTATCCATCCAATGACTGGCATGCATAATCTCATATACATGAGATACAAATTATGAAGCCAGACCCAGGGAATATTTGAAGCCTCCAAGATCACCAATCCGCCGCCGGGACGCAAGATTCTGTGCGCTTCGCGAAGCACAAGTTCCCGTTCGCAAATCTTTAGACCAAGAGAGATAGAATATAAATCCTTACTGGCTGTTGGAATCTCTGGCATGGAATGAGCATCCAATACACTGTATTCCACTGATGAAGAGAGGCGACCGATTCGCTTTTTTGCAATCTCAAGTATATGAGGGCTTATGTCTGACGCAAGGATGTCTCTTCCAGAACGATATTCTTTATGCTTGAGAATCCGCAGAATAATATCGCCAGTGCCTGTGGCACAATCTATCAATTGTTCGCGTGATTCTCTGGCAATAATAGACGCAACTCTTCGCTTCCAGAGGCGATGAATTCCCAAGCTGAACAAATCGCACAATAGATCATAACGACTTGCAATTCGCCCAAAGACATCATCAGATTGTGTATAAAACTCGGCGGCGTTTTTGACTTCGATTCGACGATTAATATTCATTTTTCAATTTTATCTCCACTTCGTAATCCGTTCGGGGATACGTTCATCGCCAAGCTCATGACATAATTTTTTCAAGCGTGGATAGGCTCCCTGCCATTTGAGGTCAGCGAGATTTTCTTTGAGCGGAACGTCCGTGCGAAGGGTGGAGAGTTCTCGGAACAACAAAGCATCCTCATAACTATTTTGAAGGTTTGCGAGCAGGGTTGTCGCGCGTCCCAATCCCAAACCGAGTTTGTTCGGGTCATTGGGAATGGATTCGATGTGTTTGTATTTCGCCAATACCGTTGAGGTGGATTTTTCTCCCCAACCTTGAATCCCCGGGTAGCAATCCGCTGAGTCGCCGACGAGTGCGAGAAAGTCTGGGATCGATTCGGGACCGACGCCGAATTTTTCGGTCACGCCTTGTTCGTTGAGAAAAATCTCGCGGCGGCGGTCCCAACAGATAATGCGCTCCCTTTCTACAAGTTGAGTCAAATCTTTATCCACGGAGCAGATGACGATCTGTTCAACGGATTTATTTTTCTTGAAGCGTGCGGTTGCGGTGGCAATGGCATCGTCCGCTTCAAACTTGACCTGGGGCCAGACCACCATTCCCAAAGCGGATACTAACTTTTCAGCCAGCGGGAATTGATCCAAGATGACAGGGTCAACACCGGCACTTGATTTATAGCCAGAGTAAAGTTTATTGCGAAACGATTCAATCACATGGTCGAAAGCGACCGCGACATACGTCACATCGGGGCTTGACAACAGCAACATCATGCTGCGCACGAGTCCCAGTGTGGCGCCGACTTCCATCCCATTGGGAGATTTCTTCGGCGGCGCGCCGAAGTGACTGCGGAATAATTCGTAGGTTCCGTCAACAAGATGGATTTTCATGCTGGGCTCCTTGTCTGTTATTAAGCAGGCTGATAGCGCTGATATACAACGCCGGTTGGAAGGCTGACGGATTCGATCAGTTTCAAATTGACACGCTTCCCTTCCGGGAATAATTTCTTGCCGCCGCCCAACACAAGCGGGTAAACATGCAAAGCATACTCATCCACCAAATCATTTTCGATGAGTGTGTGAGCCAATACACTGCTGCCATCAAGGACAATATTTTGACCGGGCTGTTCTTTTAGCTTGCGGACTTCCGCAACCACATTCCCGTTGATGATGGTTGAATTTCGCCAGAGCGCAGTGGATTTCAAGGTGGTGGACACAACATACTTTTGCTTACTTTTCATCACATCACCGAATGGGTCGCCATCGGGCATGGGATCGAACGCGGCACCATGTCCCTGCCAGGTTTTCCGTCCTAAAAGCAGCGTGTCTGATTCCAGCATGGCTTGAAAGAAATGCGCACCGATCTCATCATGCCAGTAGGGATGCGTCCAGCCGCCGTGGGTGAAGCCGCCATCGGTATCTTCGTCCACGCCACCCGGCGCCTGGATGACACCATCCAACGAAATGAATTCAGCAACAATAAGTTTCCTCATGGTTTCTCCTTTTATTTTTTCCAGACCGTTGCATATTTCTTTTTATATTTCAAATCTTTTTCGGTTTCGTTTAACTCAAGCGCCTTCTCTTTGATCTCGCTGGACGTGGTGGCGTCATAGAGATTGCGCAAAGTCACATTGATGTCATAGCGGATCAATGTACAGTTCTTTTCTTTGATACATTCTTTGAATCTTTTTTCCAAACCATCCACGACCAGCTTCTGATGTTTCTTTCCACCCAAGCCGACCTTCCAAATATTTTGCATGATATGTCGTGCAGTTACAAATTCCTCGTCTCTCGTCACGTTGAGCAGTTTATCAAAGTCCTTGAACATTCTGCCCTTCGGGTCGCTCTTGCCGAGATTCCCCATCAATTGTCCGCAAATCGCGCGGATGTGATTATCTTTATCGGTCAGCCCGGCAACGAGTTCGTCCCAGGCTTCATACGCCCAATCCACGGGTTTCTCAGTTTCCTTCATCAAATAATCGTAGGCTTTAAATTGTATCTGCCCATCGTCCGAGCGGATGTTGTCCAAGTGTGTGCGGATGGTTTTATCCATTTAATTTTCCTGTAATTTGATCAGGTCTTTCAAGACTTTTTCCAATAATGATTTCTTCGCCATCACATCCTGCATGTCTGCAAAGTAAGTCATACGCCTGTCTTTATAATCACCTTCCAGTAATTTATTTTTAACCGTGGAAATCATTGGATTATGAAATATAAGATGAATACGCTTTTCCTCCCTCAGATTAAAGGTCACAAGATACTCGCCTTTATAGTTGAAGGAGGGAGCCTTCCATTTGATCTCTTCTGCGATATTTTTATTCACGCCTTTGATGATGGAACGAACCGCTTCCACCTCCGCCTTTAGCGGGTGACGGAGATCTTCGAGGAATTCATCCACCTTATCCGCGCGGCTCACGGGCGAGCCCTTCTTCTTTTTCGGCGCGTCACCTGCCGCCAGCGCTTTAAACAACAGCCCATTTTTCTTGAGCGCTTCACGCAGTTTGCCGAGTGCGTTTGGTCCCATACCGTGTAGTTGACTTAACTCAGTCTCGGTGATTTTTGTCAGTTGTTTCAAACTAGTAATGCCCGCGCTTTGCAGCGCTCGTTGTGCGGGTGCGGCTATTTTGGGAAGATCATCGGTGTGATTATCTATGCTCATAAGGAAAGCTCCTTCTGGCTATTATTTCTTTTTGCCACCAGAAACATTATAGGCAACCGCAGCGCGGATCAGTTCCTTTAATGCGGCTTCATCGATCTTCTGACCTTCGCTGATATCAATGGCGCGGGTAGCTTTCGCTTCCAGCCCGGCATTGAACAATCCCTTTGGGTCTGGCAGGGATGCGCCTTTAAAAAAATTCAGTTTCACATGATCCTTGAATACTCCACTGGCAACCACGTTGCCTTTATACACCCAAACGGGGACCCCCCATTTCCAGTCTTCGGTGACTTCAGGCGCGGTTTTCAGGATCAGGTCACGAAATTTCGCGATCCATACACCGCGCCAGTCTGTAAGTTCTTTGATGAACTTGTCGATCTCTTGTGAGGGAGTCAGGGTCATTTTAAAAATTCTCCTTTTATCATAATTTGATCAGATCTTTCAACGCTTTTCCAGAAAATCAAACAGGTTTTGCGTAAGTCCTATTTAACTAGAAAAGCAAGTTCCGTCTGCCACTTTTGCGGATCTGGTTCAGTGTCTGGGTCAGTCGGATACCATTCAATTCGTCCCGCCCACCATTCAACTCCATCTTTGATGGTGGTTTGCCAGGCGATCTGATTTTTTTCCGCCCAAGCCAGAAAGTCGCCAGTCACTCGCACAAGGTTATCGTAATGTCCAAAATATACGAACACAGCATACTGCCCTTCAGGCAGCACACCGGTTGTGATGCGGTCATTTCCATCAACGAGACTCGCAACCGGAAAGCCGACCTCCATATCAAGTTTCTTATCCATGTCAGTGGTGAGATAACGAATGAAAGCCGGACCAGAAGCTATTAATCCCTTACTTGCCAAAAAAGCATTTGCTTCGCCCCAGAATTTTCCCAGCTGTTCGCCAAATGGAATACCCACCTGCGCGCGAACTGCCACATAAGGTTGTTCTTTACGATATTCCAATTTTGGTTCTGTATTCATGAGACACTCTCCTTAGATAAAATAAGATTGAATTTTCACAAAAGTTATAACGAATTGCTTCTAAAACATTCCATATTGATTAGGCGTCTTTTCAGGAATCTGCTGACCAAGATCCCATAATTCAACAATGCGTTCATTCTCAAATTGATCTGACTGTCAATTCCTTAAGTAAGAACTGGTAAGCGAGCGCTTCGCACTTAACAGTTGTTTGGGCGTGCCTTCGAAGATCACTTCCCCGCCTTTGCTCCCGCCTTCGGGACCCATATCAATGATCCAATCGGCGTTTTTGATGACATGTAAATTATGTTCGATAACCACGACAGTATTGCCCGTGTCCACGAGGCGATTAATGACTTGCATAAGGTGACCGATATCGGACATGTGCAAGCCCGTGGTTGGCTCGTCCATGATGTAGATGCTTCCATTTTTATGCAGTTCGCTCGCAAGTTTGATGCGCTGACATTCGCCACCCGAAAGCGTGGTCAACGGTTGACCAAGTCCGAGATAATCCAAACCCACATCGCTCATGGCTTGTAATTTTTTCGTGACTTCGGGGATCTTAAAATACTCAAGCGCTTGTTGAACATTCATCGCCAAGACTTCGGAGATATTTTTTCCATTCAGCTTATATTCCAGCACTTCATCCTTAAATCGTTTGCCGCCGCAGATTTCGCAGGGCGATTTCACACTATCGAAAAATGACAACTCGGTATAAACCACACCCAGCCCCTTACAGTTTTCACACGCACCCTTCGAGTTGAAACTGAACAGCGAAGCCTGCACCTTGTTCGCTGATGCAAACGCCTTGCGGATATCGTCCAGAATGCCCGTGTACGTGGCAGGGTTGGAACGGCTGTTGACGCCCACAGCAGATTGGTCGATCACAATCGCATCGGGATGCTGGTGTTGGAACACCTCATTGATGAGCGAACTTTTCCCCGAACCAGCCACGCCTGTCACCACGGTCAACACGCCTGTTGGAATGTTCACGCTGACGTTTTGCAAGTTGTTGACCTTCGCATTCTTGATCGGCAGTTTGCCTGTTGGTTCACGAAACGAATCTTTCATTGGGACAGATTGCTTCATGTGCCTGCCCGTGATCGTATCTGCCTTGAGCAGGTTTGCATAACTGCCCTCGTAGACGATCTCGCCTCCCCGTGGACCCGCAAGCGGACCCACATCTACAACATGGTCTGCTACTTTAATCACATCAGGATCATGTTCCACGACGATAACCGTGTTGCCCTTGTCACGCAGTTTCTGCAACAACTCGTTCATGCGATGCACGTCCCGTGGATGCAAGCCCACGCTCGGCTCATCGAAGATATAAATTACATCACTCAAGCTGCTGCCAAGATGCTTAACTACCTTTACACGCTGCGACTCTCCGCCGGATAGCGTGTCCGTTTCACGGCTGAGGCTGAGGTATTCCAAGCCAATATCCACGAGGTTCTCTAACCGTTCGAGAAGCGCTTTGACTGTCGGCTCCGCGGCAGGTGTTTTGATCTTTTTCACGGCTTCGATCAATTCAGGGATTTCCATGCCCGTCAGGTCGGCGATGTTGTAACCGTTGATCTTGCATTTCAGGATGGTCTGGTTCAAGCGCGTGCCTTTGCATTCGGAGCAGGGACCCATTGTCATATAAGGCTCCACTGACTTCTGAGTCCGCTCGGACATGGTCTTCAAATCCCGCTTGATGTACTTGTTCGTAAAGCGGTTGACGATGCCTTCGTAGGTCAGGTTAAAGTCTTTTGCTCCCATCTTGGTCTTAACCTTGATGGGTTCGCTATATAAGAGGTCGTTCATTTCCTTCTGCGTGTATTTGGATATCTTCTTATCAGGGTCGAATAAACCAGTATTAATTAAATTACTCCAATACCAACTGCCCACGGCGTATTCTGGGAAGAGGATCGCGCCCTCATTCAATGATTTGGATGTGTCCAAAAATCTGTCCATGTCCACGTCCAATTTGCGACCGAGGCCGTTGCAGTTCGGGCACATGCCCTGCGGATCGTTGAAACCGAATACGTTGGTGGGTCCCACATGCGGTTGCCCGATGCGTGAAAACATCATACGCAGGATCGTGTTGATATCGGTGATCGTACCAACGGTCGAGTGTGAACCGCCGCCCATTCGTTTTTGATCCACCACAATCGACATGCTCAAATTTTCGATGGCATCTGCATCGGGCTGGGCGTACTTCGGCAAAAAATTCCGCACGAACATGCTAAAGTTTTCATTCAACAAGCGCTGTGATTCACTCGCGATCGTATCAAACACAATCGACGATTTTCCCGAGCCCGATACACCCGTAAAAATCGTGATCTTCCGCTTCGGGATTCGCAATGAAACATTTTTTAAATTGTTTTCGCGCGCACCGCGAATTTCAATATATTCCTGGGGCATGATCTCTCCATAATTTTTGTAATTACTTGGGCTTGATTTTACGAACTGCTTGAGGATGTCTAAAACATCCAGTTTTCATTCAATGACTGCTCAGGAATTGGCTGACCAAGATCCCATAATTCAACCATGCGTTCATTCTCAAAACGAAAGATATAAACAACCGCCGCTCCGAGCGCATTTGGATTTTGCCTGACGTGGGAATGGACGACCACAAAATCATTTTCCGCGATCACACGCTTCACTTCCATGATCTTGGCTGGATTCTGTTTTGCGTTTTCTTTCATCGCCGCTTGAAGCGACTCTGCGGAACCTTCGAAAAATGGATTGTGATGTCGAAAGCCGTCTCCGATGAATTTTGAATAGGCCGCGTCCACATCCCCGCTGGAAGCCATGGTAAGAAAGGTGACAGCCGCATTTTTGGTTTGGTCTGACATACACTTCTCCTTTTTTGATACCAATAAAACCACTGCTATTTTAGAACATACATTCTGTTTGGTCAATATAATAAACGCCCTGCAAATCGATAGATTTTGCAGGGCGTTTATTTTTGTACTAACTTGCTGGCTGAAAAAAGATGATAAAAACCGCCCAAGATCTTACACCAACTTCGGAGTTGTTTTTTTGATTCTTGGGACACTCGGTTTGTAAATAAAAAAAATCAGCCTCTACGTTAATAGAAAGCTGATTTTTTGTTTTCAGTTACTTATCTTCGGGAAGAGCAGCAAAGGCTCTCTGTGTTTTTATATACCACCCCATTCCCTTTAGGGGATTTTTCCACCTATTCGCCATCATCTTCGAGGCGCTTTTGTGCGTTTCATCACCGCTTGCGGCCATTTCTTTTAAATGCTTATCTTGCGCTTTTATAACATCATCAGCCGTATTTCCATGGAATGAAGCATCACATGCTCCATCCATTTGTCTGCAAGTCATTGTTTTCATAAGTCTCATTTTCTTTGATTAAAGTCAAATAATTAGGTGAATGTTTCTGGTAAATTACTTGCGTGGAGAACTCTTATACTTTACGATCAATCCTCAGCTCACCGCTTTTTTCACGAGCGCGCTGATCTTTGCCTCTTCGGCGGCGGTCAACTTCATCAGCGCGAAGGCGGCAGCCCACATATTTCCTTCGTCAAGTTTCGCATCGGGTTGAAAACCGAACGTCGCATACCTCACCTTGAACTTACTCGCAGCTTGAAAGAAGCAAATGACCTTGCCGTCGGCATCGGCATATGCAGGCATCCCATACCAGGTTTTCGGCATGAGGGCTGGTGCGCTGGCTGTGACGATCACATGAAGCCGCTTTGCCATGGAACGATCCGGTTCCGGCATCGCAGCGATCGCCGCAAGGATGGCTTTTTCGCCTCCTGCCCTGTCCTTGCCTGCACGCGCTTCAGCTTTCATCTCTTGAGCGCGAGCCTTCATCGCGGCTTTTTCTTCGGCTGTGAATCCTTCACCAGACTTCTTCGTGGGTTTTTTCGTATCTGTCTTTGGGCTCATGGAAATCTCCTTATCTGACTTGGGGTTGTTTTGACACCTTGCATCTAAACAAATTTAGTTATATAATAAAGATACTTTATTATAAAGATAATGTCAAGGGTATATTTTCTATGACAAAACCAACAAAGACAGATCTGAAGCAACGAACCCTGATGGCAGTCAGGGACTATGGCGTTAATTTGACGCAGTTTCGAAACGCCATGAATGTATGGGCGGGGTTTAACGCAACCGATATGGAATGTCTTAGGCTGCTATTCCTCAAAGGCATCGCCACGCCTTCTGAACTTGCCCGGCATACGGGCCTCACTTCTGGCGCGACAACCGCCATGCTGGATCGGCTCGAAAAGGCTGGATTAATTGAACGCCGACCCAATCCTAATGACCGCCGTGGGACTTTGATCGCTCCTGCGCAATCAAGTGCCGAAAAAGCTGCGTCATGGTTTGAGTCGGCAAGGAAGGCTCAAGATGAATTGGTCTCAAGTTATTCAGAAAGCGACCAGGAAATCATCGCTGATGTTTTTGAACGATTTGCAAAACTATGGGTTGATGAACGCAAGAAGATTCAAAAAGATCAGTAAAGGCGGATCACATCACTCTCCGTGATAAGCCTTTTGCAGATCTGCGACAATGATCTTCTTCATCTTCAACATCGCCTGCATCCCGCGCTGAGCTTTGACCGGGTCTGGTCCCCCGATATAATCGCCCAACTGCTTCGGGACGATCTGCCAAGACAAGCCATATTTATCCTTCAACCAGCCGCACTGACTCTCCTCGCCGCCTTCGGCTGTGAGTTTGTTCCAGAAATAATCCACTTCAGCTTGATCTTCGCAGCTCACGAACATCGAAATGGATTCATTGAACTTGAACAATGGACCTGCGTTCAACGCAATAAAGTCCTGTCCCTCGAGTTGGAAATTCACTGTGAAGGCTTTGCCATCGGGTCCGCGGGAGACATCGCCGACCTTTGAATTCTTGAAAACAGAGGCATAGAAATTCATCGCCTCTTCGGCTTGCGTATCGAACCATAAAAACGGTGTAATCTTTTTCATTTTGATTCTCCTTTTGATTTCTCATTTTTCAAATTATCAGCAACCCGAAGTTTTATGATTTGACGAATCAACTTCATCGGCAAGGGTTCATCCAGCAGGAATTTAGTGGTCCCTTTTCCACCTGCATATTTGGCTATTTCTTTATTAAAGGCTTCAGAGCCAGCGGGAGTCGGATACATGGAAACATGATTTTTCCAACCTGCAAAATGAACTAGGTTTTTTCCATTCAATTCAAAACACGCAATTTGATAACTAATTTTTTCACGCGCAGTGGGAGCAATCTCTTTGATGGTTGCTCGAATTGTCCGTAAAAAACTTTGTGATTGCTCAGGGCAGGCTGCAATATATTCTTCGATTGATGTAAAACCAGCCTTTTTACTTTTCATAGATTCTCCTTTTCATGTTCAAATAATTGGGACGTCCCAAAGGCTTTCTTGAAGGGCTTTAACCATTTTCAAACCTTCGGGACGGCAGTTTCATGATTTCTCTTTTTTCAAACCCAAATAATAATCACGTTGCTTTTTGTCAAAGTGTTCCAGAGTATAGCGCAGGGTCGTACGCGGCATGGTGGCGGCATATTTATCCAGAAATCGGATCAATTGTTTACGATCTTTGTCGCCTGCAAAGCGCAGCGCCCAGCCATTCGCCTTGTGGACCAACTCCTCTTTGTCGGACAGCATCATTTCAGCAAGCTTGAACGCATCTTCCACATCACCTTTGCCAATGAAGTAAAGCGTGCTAACAATGGCAGTGCGGCGCTCAGTCATCATTTTGGAACACGCCAGTTTATATAAAATTTTGCGGGGCTTGTCGAAGAGATAACTCCCGATCACCCAAGGTGCAGAGCGGTCAACTAAATCCCAAGTATTGATGCGGTCATGGCGTTTGATATACAGATCAAATAGTTCTTTGCGGCGAGACTCAGGCGTCTTTTTACTGCGCGCCTGAAAATCCATAATGCTAACCGCGCCGACACGCATCTCATGGATCAGACTTTCGAGCAACTTCTCGACCTCAGCAAGTTCCATGCCCATATATTCTTTTGCAAGTGCAAAGACCTGGCCCATCCTCACACCAATGATGACATTATCATTATCTGCCACGAGATGATTAAGCGATTTCACCATCGCTGGTGAACACAATGCCTTCAATCGTTTAAGAAATTCATCCGCGGTTAGCTTTACGGGCATATCAGAACCCTTTCGCTAAAACATCATCGAGCCGTTCGTAGCCCTCAGTGACGCCTGTTTCCATTCCGTTTTGGATCATGCCATCTCGGTCAGAGACAGATTGAAAGACGGAGTGAATCGTGGCGCGCGTCCGGTTGCCAGGCAATTCTTCCAGAGTCATGCTGTCAAGAGAGACGTGTCCCGGATATCCGTCAAATTCAAAGGTTTGAGTCATGTGTTCCAGCGACATCGCATGGAATGTGCCGTGAAAACCATACTCGTTTCCATCTTTATCCTTGTGGATATAGCGATACTTACCGCCGTTGACAGGCTCAAATGTTTCCAAAATCATTTCATACCCATGTGGACCCAGCCATTGCACATACAGTTTCGGGTCAACGTGCGCCTTGAACACCAACTCACGCGGCGCGTCGAATTCCCGTGTGATGAAGAGCTCCTGTTTGCCGGGTTCGGCAGTAACTGTGACTTTATTTTTCGCGGTAGCGGGCATATTATTTCTCCTTTTTTTGCATTTCCAATAAAACTTCATCAAGGCGGTCAAAACGTGCTTCCCACATCTG
>JAYUGV010000257.1:0-9339 GCA_043767565.1 Anaerolineales bacterium | reverse complement strand
AATCAACCTGATTTGCTCTGTAACCATCTCATTTTCTCCTCCGCCTTGTACTCTAAATTATTGGGGGGAGTTGTTTCATCATTATAGTCACAGAGGGTATCACAGTGTTTGTGTATAACTTCAGTAGCGAGTCGGTAAAAAAACTTGTCGAATCAAACGACCGCCTACTAACTTTGGCGTCGGATGAAATAGAACCAAGATTTTACATGTCTGAGTTGTCAGATGAATACGTGGTTATACGCGATAAGTACAGCCAGAAAGATTTGCAGTTGAATATTTTGACTGGTAAGATAATTTTACTTACTGGAACTCCTGTTACTACAACTACTCCATAGCAAACTATGAAAACCTCCGACTTCGACTACCATCTGCCTGAATCCTCTATCGCGCAGACGCCTGCTGAGCCGCGTGATTCTTCGCGTTTGCTGGTGTTGCATCGCGATAATAACAAACTTGAGCATCGCATCTTCCGAGATGTCAGTGATTATCTGCGCGCGGGGGATTTACTTTTGTTGAATCAAACGCGTGTAATTCCAGCCCGAATTTTTGCGCGCAAATCCACTGGCGGGCGTGTTGAACTTTTGTTATTACGCCGCCGCGACACATTGACTTGGGAAGCTTTGGTGGGAGGAAAAGGTCTGCGCGTAGGCACATGGGTAAAAGTTGAAGATGGACCAAAAGCTGAAATCATTGAAATTCTCGAAGGCTCAGAACGACTCATCAAATTTACCGAACCCATTGAGCCATATTTTTCAAAAGTGGGGCATGTCCCATTGCCGCCGTATATTCATGAGAAGTTGAATGACCCTGAACGATATCAAACTGTCTACGCCAAAGAGCCAGGTTCTGCCGCCGCACCCACGGCGGGACTTCATTTCACGCCGCGCTTGTTGGAAGAGTTACAAGTCAAGGGAGTGAAGATCGCCTATGTCACATTGCATGTTGGCTTGGATACCTTTGCACCCGTCACCGAAGAGAATCCTGAGACTCATGTGATCCACACCGAATGGTGCGAGCTATCGCAAGAAACCGCCGACCTTATCAACCAAACCAAACGATCCGGCGGGCGAGTCGTCGCTGTTGGTACTACGTCGGTGAGAACACTTGAAAGTGCCATGGTGGGACGAGATAATATCTCGTCTTACGTTGGTCCAACTTCACTCTTCATTCTCCCCGGCTATCAATTCAAAATTGTAGATGTGATGATCACGAATTTTCATTTACCAAAGTCTACGTTGCTGATGTTGGTTAGCGCCTTTGCGGGGCGTGAGAAGATTCTCGAGACATATGAAACAGCCATCAAAGCAGGCTATCGCTTTTATTCGTTTGGCGATGCGATGTTGATTCTGTAGGATCAAGCAACAATTATTGTTTTATCTTTTTCAAGCCATTCTTGTAAACTGATCGCATCATCGTGGGGATCAATATATCCGCGTTGAAGATCGCCATTTGTGTTGCCATTCTGTCTAACGGATGTTTTGGCTGAGGATGGGTCGGCATGGTCTTTGAATCCGCTAGCATTACTTCTGAAATAACGAAGCCCTCGCCTTCGGCGGGAGTGCGTTCAACCAATATATTCCCACTTGCGTCAACGACTTTACAACTGGGGATCATGCTACAAGACATCTGTAATTCTTCAGCTTTGGGCAATAGCTTGAGTATATGAGGCGCGAACAGGCTAAAACTTTTGAGAAGCGCATTGGCTTTAGGGATATGTGTCTGAACATGTCCGCTTGCACCTGAATTTACCGCAGGTACGCTCAGCCATTTGGCTTGCTGATCAACCATCTCACCGAAGAATTGTTTGCCTGAATCTTTGATCGAATTCATGGCTAAGCCTAGATCGCCAAAGTCCAGTTCTTCATCGATTGAAAACTGAAAAGATGCACTGGGTCCATCCGGTGGACAACTTGCGATTACGATCATGTCTACCTTGCCTGCATATTGTTTCCACATATTAAGATGACCGAGGTCCCAGCAGATCATCAAGCCCAAGTCGCCTAGTTCAGTGTTTGCCACAGTCATCCCACGCCGCCCACGGAAGTAAGCACGCTCCCATGCCCATGGATAGTTTTTGTCGTAACGCCACATCTGACCGCCTGGGCTAAAGAGAAGCATTGTGTTGTAGACATCACTGTGTTCATAAAGCATAAATGTCCCTGCGAGGTGAATGCCTAAACGCGCGGAAATTTCCTTCATCCACGTGCTGGTTGTGCCATTGAGCGATTCTGTCAATTTGTAATTGTCATCGGTGTAGGCATACCCCGAGTTAAACAACTCAGGCAATACAACTAGTTGTGCGCCTGCCTGTGCGGCTTTTGTGACAATTCTTTCAGCGCGTTCCAAACGCTCACTTAAGGGCGCGGGCGTTGCGTCCATTTGGGCGGTTGCGACTTTGATTGTTTTAGGCATTTTATTTCCCTTCATTTGGAAATGCAAAGCTCATTAGATTTTATCGGTAATAAGTAAAGAGTCGATTTTTGGACGCTGACCCTTGCACCGCCCGCAAGGGCAGGCGAAAACGCTGACTTTTGCTGATTCAAAAAGAAAAATCTGCGTTTTCTGCTTGAATCAGCGTCCCGATTTAATTTCCGATAAAGTCTATTGTGTAAGTGTCAGGTACAATTGTTTAACCCAATACACGATCATAAAACTATGATACCAGAATCTCAACTCAAACAGCTCAACACAGAGATCATTGCCTGCCGCAAATGTCCGCGCTTGGTGGAATGGCGCGAGGAAGTTGCGCGGGTCAAACGCAAGGCGTATATGGATCAGGAATATTGGGGCAAGCCGGTGCCGGGATTCGGCGACCCACAAGCGCGCGTCCTTGTTGTGGGACTCGCGCCCGGCGCACACGGCTCAAACCGCACCGGACGAAACTTTACAGGCGACGCCTCAGGCGGGTTTTTGTATCCAGCGTTGCACAAAGCTGGGTTTGCGAATCAGGCTTTGGCTGAGTCCCGAAGCGATGGTCTCATCTTGAAGGATATGTATATTACATCCACTGGCCGCTGCGCGCCGCCGGATAATAAGCCAAGTCCCGAAGAGTTGACGAAGTGTCAGCCGTATCTCGAGCGGGAACTCAAGATACTGAATCCCAAAGTGATCGTCTGTTTGGGTCGGATAGCATTTGAGAGGATACTTAAGATATATTCTCTCCGCAACCCGGCATGGAAGTTTGGGCACGGCGCATTGTATCAATTGGAAAACGGCGCCTGGGTGCTGTGCTCTTATCACCCGAGCCAGCAAAACACATTGACTGGCAAGTTGACTGTGGAAATGTTTGACGATATTTGGAAGAAAGCGAGATCACTGATTAAATGAAAATCTTTAAACGAATTCTGACCGGCATCATTATTGCCGCCGTTCTTGGAACGATCGGATTAACCCTCTGGGGCAATGACGCCTATCCACCTCTGCAACCTGCGTTGGATGCACTGCGATCCGACTCGCAAGTGACTGTCACGCAGCACGACGGCTTCATCACCTTTGAACCTGTTGGTGCGCAGCCGACAACCGGATTTGTCCTCTACCCCGGCGGGCGCGTGGACTATCGCGTGTATGCGCCGGTGCTGCATCAGATCGCTGCACGGGGTTATTTTGTGGCGGTGGTTAAAGTGCGCATCAATTTCGCGTTCTTCGATATCAACGCGGCCGACCGGGTGATATCGAAGTACCCGAATATCCAACACTGGGTGGTTGGCGGACATTCCCTTGGCGGCGTGGCAGCGGCAAGCTATGTCGTTAAGCATTTGAATGAACTGGATGGTCTGGTGTTGTGGGCTTCATATCCCCAGGATGACACGTTGAAGAGCACGAATGTAAAAGCAGTGACCATCTACGGTACAAATAATATGGAGGGCGATACGCAGATCAACATCGCGAAAGCCCGTTTGCCTGACTCTGCCCAGTTCATTATCATTGAAGGCGGCAACCACGCGCAGTTCGGCTCGTATGGTCCGCAGGCTGGCGATAGAGCAGCGGATATTTCTGCCGAAGAGCAGTGGGCGCAGGCAACTGAAGCGACGGTGAAGTTTTTGGAGTCTTTGACTCAATGAGCAAATTGATCACCCCGGGGGAGCTTGCGCCTGATTTTGAATTGAAAGACATTGAAAGGCACGTCATTCAATTATCCGATTTTCGCGGCAGTAAACCGGTTGTGCTTGCGTTTCTGCGCGGGTTCATGTGACCGTATTGCCGCGCGCAGTTGGCGCGCTTGCGTGATGAGTATGAAAAATTTACGAGCCGTGATGTCGCGATCCTGGCGATCGGTCCCAATTCACCTACAGCCTTCGAGCAGTATTGGACGAATGAAAGAATTCCCTTTACAGGTCTGCCTGATGTCGATCATCGAATTGCCAGAATGTACAAACAGGAGGTAAATCTTTTCAAGCTGGGACGCATGCCCTTGAATTGCATCGTTGATCTTAAAGGGTATATCCGCTACGCACACTATGGGGCTTCGATGCAGGATATTCCATCCAATAAAGAACTTCTGCATGTAATAGATGAAATGAACACATCATCCAAATAGCATGACACTCGGACAAATCGCTTTTCTCGGCTCAGGTGAGACCTCGCTTGCTGGTGGGCGGATCTTTGAATCGTTAGCCCGTCGTTTTCCCCAATCTCTACATATCGCAATTCTAGAAACGCCTGCGGGTTTTGAATTGAACGCAAACCTCGTGGCGGGGCGCGTGGCTGATTTTCTCAAGACGCGCCTGCAGAATTACAAGCCGGTCATTGATATCATCCCTGCGCGCAAACGCGGCACAGAGTTCAGCCCAGATAACCCCGATATTCTCAAGCCACTGTTATATGCCGATATGATCTTCATGGGACCCGGCAGTCCGACGTATGCCACGCGGCAGCTAAAGGACTCGCTCGCCTGGGACATCATCCGCGCGCGGCACCGCCTCGGGGCTACGCTGATATTTGCTTCTGCTGCGACGATCGCGATCGGCGCCTGGGCATTGCCTGTCTACGAAATTTACAAGGTGGGTGAGGACGTCCACACCAAACAAGGACTCGACCTCTTCTCTGACTTTGGCGTGACGCTGTCCCTCATCCCGCATTGGAACAACGCCGAAGGCGGCACCGATCTCGATACCAGTCGCTGTTTCCTCGGCATGGAGCGTTTTGCGCAGTGGTCTGACCTTGTCCCGCTAGAAAATATCTCCCTGGGTCTCGACGAACACACCGGCATCATCATGGATTTTGAATCGGGCATGTGCGAGATCATGGGCGTAAGCAGTGTCTCAGTGATGCGCGGTCAGAATTTGAAGATCCATCCGTCTGGAGTGAAGTTTGCACTGAAAGAAATTGGCGACCTGCGTGTGCCAGATCCGCTGCAAAGTGGGATATCGCAACAAGCCCTCGATATGATTTCGAATGCACTACCATTAGATGCTGATGGTCCGCCTGCTGATGTGGTCTCTTTGGCAGACCAGCGTATCACCGCCCGTGCGAGTAAGAACTGGGCTGAGTCAGACAAATTGCGCGATGAGATCTACGCGCTTGGTTGGGCAGTGCAGGATAATAAAGACGGGTATAAGTTGGTCAAGAACATATAAAAAATTTCGTAGGTCACGCTTCAGCTTCCAGCATGACCTACATTGCTTAATGGGATAAAATAAATTTACAGACACCAAGGAGCATCTCATGCGCGCAGTAGATATCATCATCAAGAAACGCGATAAGGGCGAATTGACTCGCGAAGAGATCGAATTCTTTATCAAAGGCTTTACCGATGGAAGCATTCCCGATTATCAGGCATCCGCTTTTGCCATGGCGGTTCTGCTCAATGGCATGACCCCGCACGAAACCACGGACTTAACCCTCGCCATGGCGCACTCCGGTCAAATGCTGGACTTGCGGGATGTGGTGGATATCGCCGTGGACAAACATTCCTCCGGAGGCGTAGGGGATAAGACCACGCTTACGGTATTGCCCGTCGTTGCGGCGTGCGGATTGCCCGTTGGCAAAATGTCTGGGCGCGGACTGGGCTTTAGCGGTGGCACGATTGATAAAATGGAATCGATCCCTGGTTATCGTGTCAATCTTTCCATTGATGAATTCAAAAAACAACTCAAAGAAAAAGGTGTTGTATTGTCAGGTCAATCACTTGATCTTGCACCCGCCGATGGCAAGATGTATGCCCTGCGCGATGTGACGGGAACCGTGCCGTGCATTCCATTGATCGCATCCTCCATTATGTGTAAAAAACTTGCGGCTGGTTCCCAAGCCATTTTGCTCGATGTCAAAACCGGACTCGGCGCATTCATGGAAACACTGGATGAAGCGCGGATCCTTGCCAATCTCATGGTGGATATTGGCAAACTCGCCGGGCGGGATGTGGTCGCTTTGCTCTCGGATATGAATCAGCCGCTCGGATTCGCAGTAGGAAATTCACTGGAAGCGGTCGAAGCCATCGAAGCTCTCAAAGGCGGCGGACCGGCGGATTATCGTGAGCATTGTCTGCACGTCAGCGCACATATGTTGGTGCTGGGAAAACGCGCCAAGGATCTAGATGAAGGTCGCGTCATGGCAGAAAAAGCGATTGCGGATGGTTCCGCCTTCGAGAAATTCCGTGTGCTGGTGCAGGCGCAGGGCGGGGATGTTTCTTATGTGGACGATACATCGAAATTTCCGCGCGCAAAATTTATCAGGGTGGTCAATGCTCCTCGAAGCGGATACATTTCCCAGGTCCAGGCGAGAAGCGTGGGGGAGGCGGCGGTGATTTTGGGCGCCGGGCGTGCGAAAAAGTCCGATGCCGTGGACCATGCTGTCGGTTTCGTCATCCACAAAAAGGTTGGGGATCAGATCACAATGGGCGAACCGTTGTTTACCATCCATGCGAACGATGAATCCAAGTTGGCTGAGGCGCGTGAGGCAGTGCTTGCCGCGCATTCGTTCAGTGATACCGTTGTACCCCCTTTACCGCTTTTTTATCAATAGAAAGGTGCGTTATAATACGCACAGGAGCATTGATTCATGGCGAAAGTATCCCTGCGGAACTACAACCGCGAAATCGAAACAATGACAGACCGCGGACAATTGGACGAGGCAATCGCACATTGTCAGCACATTCTAAAAACCTTCCCCAAACATCTTGAAACCTACCGCCTGCTGGGCAAGGCGTTTCTTGAGTACAAGCGTTATAAAGACGCGGTGGATATTTTTTCGCGTGTACTGGTGGTGGAGCCGAACGATTTCGTTGCCAATGTGGGCATGAGCATCATCCGTGATGAAGAAAATAAATTGGATGATGCCATCTGGCACATGGAACGCGCATTTGAAGTGCAATCTGCCAACCCCGCCATTCAAGGCGAATTGCAAAGATTATATGGTCGTCGTGAAGGGGTTCAGCCTCCGCGTATTCGTATGACGCGTGGCGCGCTGGCGCATATGTATATGCAGGGCGAGTTATACCCCCAGGCGATCTCTGAAGTCAAAAGTGTTCTGAACGACGATGCGGGTCGCACTGACATGCAGGTGTTGATGGCGCGCGCGTATTTTAAGAGCGGACAGAAAAACGATGCCGCCGATACTGCCTCGGCTGTATTGCGTCGCTATCCATATTGTCTCGATGCCAATCGCATTCTTGTTGAAATCCTTGGCGCTGACCGCCCTGAGAATTCGCAGCTCTATCGTTCACGTGTGATCGAGTTGGATCCGTACGCGGCGCAGGTCTCCGGTTCGATCTTTGAATCGAATGAGGTCGGAGACAATGCGGTGACACTTGAGCATCTCGAGTGGAGTGGTCAGCCGGCCGCTGATCGATCGGATTGGCGATCTGCGCAAGCCATTAGTTTGGAGAGCGGAAGCAGCCAGGGACCACAAGCTCAACCGGATTGGTTGAAGACCGGCGGCTTTGCGGATGCATCTCCGGCTCCGCTTCCATCTACGCCGAAAATTGTTCCGTCCTTACCAGCCTCTACTTCCAGCTTTGATTTTCCCGCTTCGACTCCCGCGACGGAGAGTCAACCGCCCGTTGCCGAGCCAACCCCCGAAGCCGATATTCCAGAATTCTTACGTGCGGCTGGTTGGGGCGAGTCCACAGGAACGTTCGATGAAAGTAAACTGAGCTTTGCCGATGAACCTGCAATGCCCGCTTCAACATCTGATCCATTGCCTATCGAACAAGGCGATATGCCCGACTGGCTCAAAGCCATGGCACCGCCACAAGCAACACAACAACCCGCTCAACCTGCTGAGGAAGAAGAAGTATTACCAGACTGGATCAACAAGATCGGCGCAAGTGCTTTACCTGTTGCTGATGCCGTATCATCAAGCGACGAATTTGATTGGCTAAACCCAACCGATCAAACATCTTCAGAATCTGTTCCAGTCTCAGACAATCAGCCTGATTGGATGAAACAGCTCGATCAACCGACTTCAGGGCAAGCCACAGATCAGCCTGATTGGATGAAAGGCTTTGGCGAAGAATCCGCATCCACCTCTGCGTTGCCCGGCGACGATCAATTCGATTGGATGAAACAACCTGATCAACCACCTGTGACACAACCTGAAGACCAGCCAGGCTGGATGAAGGGCTTTGGTGAAGAATCCGCTTCTGAACCTGCATTACCCGCTGATGATCAACCCGATTGGATGAAGGGCTTTGGCGAAGAATCTGCATCCACCTCTGCGTTGCCCGGCGACGATCAATTCGATTGGATGAAGCAACCTGCTCAACCTGCTCCGGTGCAAGCCACAGACCAACCTGATTGGATGAAACAACCTGATCAACCCGCTCCGGTGCAAGCTGCGGATCAGCCTGATTGGATGAAGGGTTTTGGTGAAGAACCTGCTTCTGCGCCTGCATTACCCGCTGAGGATCAACCCGATTGGATGAAGCAACTTTCAGGTCAATCGCCGGAACCGGCTCAGGCATCATCCATGCCTAATGAATTTGATTTCCTGAATGAGTTGACTGCACCATCCCAGTCCGCTGCTGAGCCCATCCCTGCGCCTGCATTACCTGCAGATGATCAACCCGATTGGATGAAGCAACTTTCAGGTCAATCGGCGGAACCAGCTCCGGCATCATCCATGCCTGATGAATTTGATTTCCTGAATGAGTTGACTGTACCATCCCAGTCCGCTGCTGAACCCATCCCTGCGCCTACGCCCGCAGCGAATGTGGATGAACTTGGTAAGAGCCAATCAGATATCGATGATTCGCTGGCTTGGTTCGAAAGTCTCGCTGCAAAACAAGGTGCAACCGAAGGTTTGTTGATCAAGCCCGAGGACCGCATGGATAAAGAACCGGATTGGGTTAAGCAAGTTAAGTCTGCGCCCGCTGAGCCGACTTCTGCACCGACTCCCGCCGCG
>JAYUGV010000256.1:0-3773 GCA_043767565.1 Anaerolineales bacterium | reverse complement strand
CCTCACCCCGTTTAAGACGGTTTTTAATCAGGACGGTTTCCCCCTCTCCCGGTGGGAGAGGGCAGGGTGAGGGTTCTCAGTCGGATAACGGCGAGAATCTATGGAAAGATAGCAACTTGAGTTATGTAATAAAACTTATCGAAACAATTGGAGGCTGAAATGACAACACAAACAAAACATCACATCCCCTGGTATCTCTGGCCCTTTGCCGCGATCTGGAAAATGCTGGCGGTCATCGTTGAATTGACCGGTCGACTCGTGGCGCTGATCATCGGCTTTGTGCTGATGCTCGTCGGCGTGCTCATTAGCCTGACTGT
This sequence comes from Anaerolineales bacterium, assembly GCA_043767565.1. Taxonomy (GTDB): domain Bacteria; phylum Chloroflexota; class Anaerolineae; order Anaerolineales; family Villigracilaceae; genus Defluviilinea. Next base: position 3,456 of record JAYUGV010000256.1, on the reverse strand, counting down.
GATCGGCGCCATCGTGGGCATTCCGCTGGCAATCGTGGGATTACTGTTGTTCCTAAAGGGTATCTTCTAAAGTAGGACGAGATAATATCTCGTCCTACCGGATTAGATCATCGTGCAGAACCAGATACTCCCGCAGTTTAACTGCGGGAGTATCTGGTTTTAGAGCTTTATCAGCGTGGATTCGGTCGGGGATGCCGCATCAGCTCAATGGGTGATGAGAGGCGAGATCATAGTTTTTGCATCAGCTCAATTCGATTCCCAAACGGATCAAAGACATGCGCGCGTTTATAGCCATCCAATGGAGGTTGAGTCGTATCAGTTTCGTATCCGGCGTTTTGGGCTTTGACGATCAAAGAATCTAAATCATCTACAATGAAAGCAGGATGTGCCTTGCGCGCAGGGCGAAAATCCGCTTCGACGCCGATATGCAGCTGGACTGTTCCCGACGGCAGTTCAACTGTCATCGGAACATTTTGGAACCAGGCACCGCCGCGTTTTGCAAGTTCGGCAGGTTTTGGAATTTCATGAAAGCCGAGAATGTTGATGAAGAATGCGCGCGCCTTTTCTTCCCCGCCTGAGGGCATGGCAAGTTGGACGTGATCGATGGAGAGGATTGGCATGATTATTTATTTGTCATTGCGAGGCGATGTACTTCGCCCGAAGCAATCTCTTATCGAGTTGGGGATTGCTTCGTCGCAACGAGCGCTCCTCGCAATGACATATTCCTTACGGCTCAACCGGATAGCCTGCATCGATCCACGCTTGCAAGCCGCCGAGGATGGGTGTGACTTTTGTATAACCGTTCTGCAAAAGGACAAACGCCGCACGGGCGCTGGTGTGTTCATTTTGTCAGGTGCAATAGGTGATGATCCATTGGTCTTTCGCGAGATTCAACCCGGTTGGGTTGATCTCAAACTCACCCAGCTGGATGTTGACCGCACCTTTGATGTGACCCGTCTCATAGGCTTGCTTGCTCCGCACATCCACGATGATCGCTGCGCCGCTTTCGAAGGCGGCTTTTGCTTCTTCGAGACTCACGCGTGGGACGCCCGCTTCACTCGCCGGAATACTTGATTTTTGGGGCGGAGTGGTTGGTTTAACGATCACAACCATGGTTGGAGTTGATTCAACGGTTGGCGTCACGGCGCTGCACGAGGCTGTGAGCATGAGTATGCAGAGGGCAAGAATTATTTTTGATGTTGGCATATTTTTTCTAAAAACCTGACAGGTCTTCGTGTTGCATTAATCAACGATAACCATCGTCCACGCAAAAGTTATGACTGACCATATAGCTAATGGAACATGTCAGGTTTTATTAGCTATATCTCACAATACCGTTCCATATTCCTGCCGATGATTGCAAGGCTGTCATCCCAAAATTTGCGTTTGGTGATATCGATGCCGAAGCGATCGGCAAGCTCAGCGGCAGAGACTTCCCCGGTGGAGGCGAGCAGGTTCTTGTAATCCTCAACAAATGCCGCGCCGCGTTTTTGGTAGATCGCGTACAGTCCGGTTGCGAACAACAAACCGAACGCGTAGGGATAGTTATAGAACGATGTTGAATAGTAATGCGGCTTCCACGTCCACATGAATTTTTGGAGATAGCGCTCATCGAGCCCATCGCCGTATGTGGCTTTCTGGGCGCGTTCCATGATCTCATTTAGCTCATCCGATGAAAGCTCTGACTTTTCGCGGCGCTCAAAGACTTCCTTTTCGAACAGGTAGCGCGAGTAAATATCCACGATCACGCCGGTCGCGTTGATCAACTGTGCTTCCAGCACGGCGAGAACTTCCTGCGGGTCTGTGACTTGCGCCAGAACCGCTTCCGTTACGATGGTCTCGCACATGATGGACGCGGTCTCAGCGAGGGTCATAGGCGTATTTTTCTGCATCGGGGTCTTGCCAGCCTTGTAAGCGCACTCGTTATGGAAGCCGTGACCCAATTCATGTGCCAGCGTGCTGACCTGATCGAACGAACCATCAAAGTTGCTCAAGATGCGGCTTTCTTTCACGCTCGCCACGCCCATGCAGAATGCGCCGCCGCGTTTGCCCTCGCGCTGTTCGGCGTCGATCCAGTTGTTGTCGAATGCGCGTTTTGCGAATGTGCCCAACTCAGGCGAGAACTTGTTGAAATTCTCTACAATGAAATCGCGCGCTTCTTCATACGTGTAAACCTTATCCGCTTTACCTACAGGTGCATAGATATCCCACCAGGCTAGTTTATCTTTGCCAATGCGTTTGGCTTTGTTGACGAGATATTTGCGGAACATCGGGAAAGATGCTTCCATCGCGCTGAGCATTGCCTTGAGAGTCGCGCGATCCATATGCGACGCGTCAATGGATTCATGGACCGCATCTTCGCGTCCGCGCTTTTTATTCAACGCGAGCGCTTCACCTTTGACCCCGTTCATGCACGCTGTCAACGTTTCTTTGACTTCCTCCCAAGCCTTGTTCTCGGCATCGTACGCGCGATGGCGCACCGCTTCATCGGGATGTGAGCGCAGGTTGATCAACGCCGGCATCGGCATCTTTTTCACTTCGCCGTCCAACTCAAAATCGACCGTGAGTTGGGATGTGACCGTGCCCTGTAATTTTCCAAACGCATTGCCGCCGCTCAGGGATAATTCCGCGGCGAGTCCTTCCTCCGCTTCGCTCATCATATACACGGATTGTTCCACTGCTTCGTTGAGCGCGAACCCGTGCGCCTTTGCAGATAAGTTGGTCTTCAGCGCTTTCTTCACCGCAGCTTTACCCAGCTTGCCCACCCACGCCTGGAATTTGGTCCCCAACATGCTCGCCTGCACCGACATTTTCTCGAACTCTGAAAGCGCGCGCATGGCGTCCTTGTTGCGTGAGTCGGTTGTGATGAAAGAATAAATGAATGGACCGATCGTGCCGGAGAGTTCATAAAGCGCATTGAAACTCTCCACTGATTCACCGAGTAGTTTTCCTAATTTCTGCGGATCGTTTTTAGCGTTGGCTTTGCTGACGCTTTTGGCGAGGAACGCATCCAATTCGTCCAACAGCTTCTTATATTTCTTGATGGCATTCTTGAATTCTTTGGAATCAAGCGATGGATAGACGTTGGTCAGATCCCAACGCGGTGCGGATATGGTCATGGGGTTCTCCTTGTAGCGCGACATTCATGTCGCCTTTTGTTGAATAGCGACATAAATGTCGCATTACGAAAAAAATTGCGTAAGCTTAGTTAAGTAACCCAAGTTGCCACCGTGCAGAATTTGCGCGAGTTTTAACGCAAGGACGCAAAGTCGCAAAGGGAAAAGCAGTTAAATCTTGGCGTCTTGGCGGCTTTGCGTTCAGAAAGTTAATAGAAAGGTAATTCAAGAAACAAAGGTCGCAACTTGAGTTAACTTAGAACCTATCCGAAAAACAATTTGAAAGAGGAGACGAAACCTGATAGAACAGGATTAGCGACAATCCATCTAACAAAGGTAA
>JAYUGV010000255.1:0-3774 GCA_043767565.1 Anaerolineales bacterium | reverse complement strand
GGCGTGTTAACTTCCACACAGGCGGGCGGCGCGATCTATTAGATCGATCAGCATAGTGCATTCGATCACAGGACGGGAAAATTTCTCGTCCTGTGATTTTTTAATAGTATCTAATCCAACTTGCTACCTTGCGAAAATCATATAAGGTTTAACGCAAAGGCGCAGAGTCGCAAAGGGAAACCCTAAAATCTTAGCGCCTTGGCGCCTTTGCGTTAAGAAATTCAACTCAAAAGCCTTTCAAGGAGTAAAGGTAGCAACTTGAGTTATCTACGAGTGTTATCCCCGTTGAGGCAAGGTGTATACTTTGCGCACGATCACGATCTATTTTTCAATTCAGAGGCTCACTCAGGGTCCGTACTACACTGGAGGAAACTCAGCATGAACGAAATCTTCATCTCATATTGCCGCCGCGACAAGGTATTTGTGGAACATTTTCTTGCTGCCTTGAAAAATAACGGCTATTCATCTGATAACATTTGGGTGGACTGGGAGGATATCCCTTCTTCTTCCGATTGGGAGGCAGAAATTAGGAAGGGCGTTGAAACGGCGAACTCGATCATTTTCATCCTCAGCCCGGAATGGGCAAAATCTGCTGAGTGCGCCAAGGAATTGAAATTTGCGGCTGAATATAACAAACGGCTTTTCCCCATCATTTGGCAAAACGTGGATCCAAATACGATCCAAAAAGAACTGGCTACGCTGAACTGGATCTTCTTCCGTGAGACGGATAATTTTGACGAAGCCATGCAGAAGCTGCTCGCCGCACTCAAGACAGATCTGGGCTGGGTCGCCCAACACACCACCCTGCTCACCCGCGCTAATGAATGGAACACCAAGAACCGTGATAACGGATATCTCCTGCACGGGAGTGAATTACAGGAAGCCGAAGCCTGGCTCTCACAAGCCAGTGATGCTAAACAACCCTCTCCCTCTCCATTACAAAGCGAATATATTTATGCCAGCCGTCAGGAAGATGTGCGGCGTCAACGCAGAACCCTGATCGGGGTCAGCGTGGCGTTGGTTGTATCCATTTTGCTGGCGGTTGTGGCGGTCATTTCGGGGATTTCAGCCCTACGGCAAAGTCAAAAAGCGCTGGCAAGCGAATTAGCCGCGCGCTCCATATCCTTTGTGGATACGCAACCTGATCTATCCTTGTTATTGAGTCTCGAAGCCAACTATATCGGCGATGAATTAGGCGAATCAGATCCCGCCTCGCTGGGTAGTTTATTAACCGCACTGAACAGCAGCCCGAAATTGGGTACATTCTTGCGCGCCCACGAAAGCGATGTGCGCGCCGTGGCATTCAGCCCGGATGGTCGCTGGCTGGCAACTGTGGGAGGTGTCCCCACCGGTGAGACCGGTGAAGTGATACTTTGGGATCTGAAGTCAGGTATCAACAAACCTCAAAAATTAGAAACGGGCACAACCAAGCGCTTCCTGGCTGTCGCTTTCAGCGCAGATAGTAAGACCCTGGTTGCAGCGGGCGATGGCAAAAAACTTTTTGTATGGGATCCGGAAAAATGTTGTATACCGATCAATACATGGGAAGTTACCGACAAAGTACGGTCGGTCAGGTTCGTAAAAGTGAACGGGGATGAATATCTCGTTGCCGCTACAGGCGATCAGGCTACATTTTGGGATGTCATCAATGGGAAAATGGGGATCGCGCTTAAGATCCCGGCAATTGCTGAGAAGACCAGAATTCTCAGCCTCGCAGTTTCGTCCAGTAATAACGAACTTGCTGCCGGTGGTGATGACGGCAATATCACGGTGTGGGATCTACAAACGCAGGAAATAAAATATCATGTCTGCAGTTATGGCGATGTGATCGAAAATGAGATCACACCCTGCGATACAGATAATGGTGAAACAAAGGAAATTCGCGGGCTGGCATTCAATGGAGATGGCACACTACTCGTTTCCGCCAGTTCAGATCAACATGCCTGGCTGTGGGATGCAGAAACCGGCGAGAAGCTTGCGAAGACACCAGACCGAAATGCAGGCGGTCATATCAACACTGTGACCAGTGCAGCGTTCAATCCAAAAACCGGGCAGGTCGCCACGGTCAGTTGGGATAATACCGTGCGGCTTTGGAATGTGATCGATGATGGTGAGACCTGGTCATTCGAACGCGTGGATACATTAGCCGGACATTCCAACTCCATTTGGGCAACTGCTTACAGCACCGATGGCAAATGGCTTGCCAGCGGCAGTTCAGATAAATCGGTCATCCTTTGGAAGGTGAATCAAATCAATCAGATCGGCACTCCCATTACTAAAATGGATGGTGAGGTTTGGGGGTTGGCTGTGGCTCCGAATGGCGGGCAGTTTGCGGCTGGAGATAAGGCGGGCAACATCCGCATTTGGAAATTCGACGGCGCGAAATTAAGTGATCCAGTCACACTCACCCACCCAGGCGGCGTCCTCGCGCTTGCCTACAGCCGTGATAACAAATGGCTGGCATCCGCGGGTTACGACAAAACGATCCGGGTGTGGGATGCGCAAAACGGCAAGGAAGCCTGGCACATTGAGAACGCACACACCGACGAGATCTGGTCGCTCATGTTCAGTCCCAACGATCAATTACTTGCTTCGGCAAGTTTTGATGGCTCTATAAAACTTTGGGATACATCCATACACACGGCGGTTGCCACCCTTAAACAAAAAGACAGGATATATGCCTTAACTTTCAGCACAAATGGGACTCAATTACTGACAGCTGGGGATGAATCGAATATCTATCTTTGGGATCTGAAAAACACCGCCTCGATTCCTGAACCGAGCCTGCTCCAAAAACATGTTTATTCGGTCAACTCCCTGACCTACAACCCGGTCTACCCGCATCTGCTTGCCTCCACCAGCGATGACAAGACGCTGCTCATCTGGAACGTGGACACGAAAGAACCCACCCCCGAGGTGATCGGGTTGAACGAAAGTATGGAAGCAGTCATCTTCAGCCCGAACGGTACCTGGCTCGCCAGCGCCACCAACAACGACTCGGTCCTGCTCTGGCAATTGGATTCAGAACGCTGTTCAACACAATGGAATAAAGATACCTGCCAGCCCAACCGCCTCGGCGCACCGCTGGTCGGGCACAAGGCACCGGTTCAAAATGTGGTCTTTTTATCGGATAATGCACTGGTTTCCTCAGACCAGGACGGACAATTGATCTTTTGGAATTTGGATAAAGCCTTCTGGTATACACATGCCTGTAAGATCGTGAACCGCTCATTTACCAATGGCGAAAAAAGTCAATATACCGAAAGCATCAACACCACCTTGCTGAACGTAGCTGATTGGTTCGCTTCTGAACCACACGCTGACGCGCCTGCCTGCATCAGTAAATAACAGCCCATATCCTTAACTACCTATTAAGTATGTGCCGATAAGTGCTTTAAAAACATAATATCTTTATGCTCCCGCAGGGTCTGTGACCCTGCGAGGATGCGCCTAAAAATAAGGCGGTCAGAGACCGCCTTTGAGCGTTTTTGATATTTGTTTTTTAGCGACTTTCTGGCAACTCCTAGACTTTATCGGAATTTAAATCGAAACGTTGATGCGAAGCGCGCTGACAAACGCAGGTTTTTTCTCTTTGAATTAGCGAAAATCAGCGTTCACACTTGCACCTAACGCAAGTGCAGGTGTCTGCGTCCAATAAGACTTTTGCCTTATTATCGATAAAGTCTATTATGGAGAACGGTCTCGGGAATTGGTTTCCGAGACCGTTCTGTTTTCCGGTTCTAATCAACAGTATTGAAATGCAGAATTTCAGTT
>JAYUGV010000254.1:0-9394 GCA_043767565.1 Anaerolineales bacterium | reverse complement strand
AAAGAGCCTAAACACGAAGGACACCAAGTACACAAAGGGGGAAAAGGCGGTAATTTTACAGGCGTTTTTCCTTCGTGACCTTTGTGTACTTGGTGGTTAAAAAAAGTTTTCCCGTTAAAAACGGTAGAACCGAAATTCTCAATCCAAAAGCTTTTCAGAGCGTAAAGGTATTAACTTGAGGACTTACGTAGAATCATTTCTTTGTCCGCTAATCTGCGCTAATCTTCGCGAATTTTGAACGGATTAGCGTCGATTAGTGAAGATTGGTGGAATAAATTCGAGTTTTGCGTAAGTCCTAAACTTGAGTTAAATATAAAACGGGCTGCTAAAACCAGCATCCCGTTTTATATTGCCTGCCCTCCCCGGTATTATCGAACTGATCTCACTTACCCACCCTTCATGCCTTGTTCAAGAATGAACTTCACCTGAGCCTGCGCATCTTCCCAGCGCGAAGAGACCGAACTGGCAAGTCTCATTAATATCTCCCTGCCAGCTTCAGGCTGCTCCACACAAAGTTTTCGTAACTCACTCCCGCGGACGCGCAATGTTTCAAGATTCTCAATGGCGATCGCCGACGATGTATATTTCTCGCTCCCAACTACAGCCGACCAGCCAAACAGACCATCTTTTTCAACATGGCTGACCGTGATAGACACGCCGTCATAAGGCTTATAGGTCACCTCTACGATGCCGCTGGTTACCAAATACAGATAATCAGCCGGGGCGCCCTGCTGAAGTATGGTTGCACCTGCGCTGCATAAGAACGACTCAAATAGCGGTTTTAGCAAGCCCAAATATTTCTCGTCCAGATCTTTGAAAATGGGAACATGTTCCAAGTGAAAGCCTTTGAAGCATATTAACCCAGTTGTCGATACATACTCCAGTAACGAACATCATTATTTCTATGACATTCATCCTGATTACAGTAAGCCTGTGCCCGAACGGGTATACTTAATCTCAATGATTGAATCAAAACCCCGCCAAACCCTGCCATTTCTTTTGCTCGGATTAGGACTGCTCCTCATCACCGCTTCTGTCTTTTATATTTTTCAGGAGAACGCGCCTCGATCTGACCTTTCAACTGTTCCTGCCCAAGTGAACTTTGCCGCCCCCGAACTGACTCTCACTGATACTCAAAACGTGGAGCGTTCCCTAAAAGATTACCGCGGACAGGTGGTGCTGGTCAACTTGTGGGCGACGTGGTGCCCGCCCTGTAAAGAAGAGATGCCCGCGCTCCAGGCACTTTACAACAAATATGCAGACCAGGGCTTCACCATCATCGCCATCAATGACGGCGAACCTGCGCCGGATGTTTTGCAATTCGTAAAAGACTACCAATTGACCTTCCCTGTTTGGCTCGACCCAACCTATATTGCCACCGAACAAGCCTTCAAATCCCTGAACCTGCCCAGCTCATATGTCATTGACCGTACTGGCACCGTCCGCTTGATGTGGGTGGGCGGTATCAGTAAAAAAATGCTCGATAAATATGTTCCGGCGATCATCACGGAGAAACTATGAAAGCAGCAGTCAACTGGCAGAAAAACATGACCTTCATTGGCACCGCTGATTCGGGTTTCCCTGTGAAAATGGATTCGGCTGAATCTGTGGGTGGGAATAATAGCGGCGTCCGCCCGATGGAAATGTTGCTGCTTGGGCTGGCAGGCTGCAGTGCCATGGACGTGATCTCGATCCTGCAAAAAAAGCGTCAGCAGGTAATGCAGTTCGATGTGCGGGTGGATGCAGCGAGTGCAAAAGAATATCCGAAAGTATTTACGAGTGCATTGATCACGTATATTGTGACTGGCAAAGACATCGAAGAGGCCGCGGTATTACGCGCCATTGAACTTTCAGCGACGAAATACTGCCCGGCACAATTTATGTTCGGGCAGATATTTCCGATCGATCTGCATTATGAAATTTATGAAGATGAGGGGAATGCTAGGAAACGATTAACTCATCAGGGGGTATGGCAGGATGTGTCACAAGAGTGATTATCTTTAGCGGGCGTCTGATTTAATACTGCTTGGTGAATCTGAGCAATCACAGGCTTTGACTACAGCAGCCTTGCGTGTGAGTGTGCCCTGATACGCTTGTGAGCCATTATGAGCGACCCAGCCATCCAGGTTGAGTGCCAGCGGACCATCGGCAAGCATCCATTCGCCGTTATATTTACGGGCGATGTGTATGTGTGTACCGGTCGTTTCGCCGCCTTCACAAGAGGGGTAACCGATCATATCACCTGCGTGAAGTTGTTGCCCAGCCGGTGCCCGAGTACTTGCTGCGAGATGTAAATAAAAAACGACCCAGCCAGTACGTTCATCGCCATCCCCATCCAGGTCCAACACTAAACCATCATCATTTGAACGAACAACCAACCCATCTGCTACGGCAACTGCGTAATTTATAGGATTTGGCGTAGTGCAGCCTGATTGGTCTGCAGGTGGTGCAAAATCCACGGCTGAATACGGTTCGCCTTTTCCCCAGCCGGTGTGGGGTCCACCTGTATAGGTCCACACTTGCTCAGGAGGAAATGGGAGTATTAATCCCGGTTGTTGAAGACTACCCGGGATAAGAGTAGGGGAGTCCAGCCATGGGTCGCCGAACAAGGTTTGGTATGTTTGCGCCAGCCCGTCGGGTCCGATCGCGGCGTAGTACTCCGTCCCTGAATAAAACCTGGAGAAGTAATATTGGACCGCCACAGAGGCGGCGTTCTGCCAGGGGTCGGGTCTGACGATGGTTTGATCGAGTAATTCAAATTCGGTCAGTTTACCGGCGCGCCAATTGTAGTAGCCATTGTTGAATGTGTTCGCCGCAATAACCAGTTGCAGGTAGGGCGTGTCGTAGAAGCTGCGAGGAAATCCAAGTAAATATTTTTTATCGGGAAGGTCAGGTTGGGTGAGTGCGCCGCCTTGATATTCAAGCGCCGCCAACAAAAAGCGCGGACTGATGCTATAGTTCGTAGCAACGTAATCCACGATCTCAGCTCCGTTCCTCATTTTGTCGCCCGCGTAGGCGCGATAATTTTTTAGCCAGCCAGTTGTAGATGCGACAAATGCAGAAGTGCTAAAACCGATCTGTGAAGGTCCGTTGACGAAGGCTTGATCGGGAATGCTTTGATAAGCTGTGCCCCACAGCGGCAGATAATAGATGGGGATCTTCATCGGCAGCCCAACCGGCATCGTTGTGGCATCGGCAGGGATGGCCGGGTTGGCTTGCATGATCTGGTCAACGGTCGTATTGAAGCGTGCCGCAAGGGCGGGGAGCGTATCGCCGTTTTGAGCGATGTAATCTACAAGTTCGCCGGGGGAATAGGCAGGTCTGCCGGAGGTGGGCGCGGGGATCGGGGTCGGCGCGAGCGGCGTGATCATGTTTTGGATATTGATCGTTTGTCCGCTCGGCGCGCAGGAGTAGAGGGTTAGTGTGAGTAAGGTGACAGTCACCTTACTCAGTCTATTCGTCATCATTGCGTGTGATTAACGACCAGGCCTGTCCGTTAAGATCAGCGGTGATCACCTTGTTGCCTTTTACAAGTTTTCCCAAATAGGGTTTATTGCCGGCGATGGTTGTCCAACCGCTCAGCACGAATGGGATGGGTCCATCTGCCAGCATCCATTCGCCGTTATACTTTCTTGCGATGTGGGTATGCGTCCCTGTAGAAATGCCACCTTCACAAGAGGCGTGCCCAATATGATCATTGCGTTCCACCCAGGTGCCGAGCGGCACATGATCTTTTGTGGCAATGTGGAGATACATAATATTCCAGCCGGTTTGCTCGTGACCATCACCATCCATATCAACCATCACAACGCCATTGCCAGAGCGGACTACCAAGCCCGGTGCCATGGCAACGACCCAGGTTGTGGTTACAGTGCAGCCGCTTTTTTCACTGCGCGGCGCAAAATCCAGCGCGGCAAGTGGACCACCTATACCTTTCCCCCAGGCGTTATGAGGTCCGCCGATGAATGACCACGTGATGTGCGGCTCGATCGGCAGAGTCATTTCTGGTTGGCTAAAGTTGGGCGGGAAGAAATTTGAGATCGCGGTTGCGCGTGCCCAGGGATCGCCGAGCATACCGGCATAAAAAGCCGGGAAGCCGCTGGTCTGATCGATGATGCGCAGCCATTCGTTCATGGTGTGTAAGCGCGAAAATAAAACCATAATTGCAACTGTGCCTGCATTCAGCGTTGGTTCAAGGCGCAGAGCTTTTCCATCCAGGAAAGTCAATTCATTGAGCTTGCCCGTACGCCAGCCAAAATAGCCCGCCGACATTTGATTGATCGCCCATGTGAGTTGACCGAACATACCAACATTGAGATAGTTTTCATAGCCCATTGGATATTTGGTGTGAAAATCATCGGCCGGCTTGCCGCGCACCCATTGTGATTCATAATCAAGGACCGCCAGCAACAAACGCGGGTTGACCGAGTTTTCGTGTGCCAATCTTTCAATGCCCTCAGCGCCGGTAGTCCATGCGGTTGTGCCGAGATACTCACGATATGTGGCAAGGTATCCGCCTGTGGCTTGAATATATTTGGTAGTATCAAAATCCAGCGCGGTGGCTGAATATGCAAACTCGCTATCCGGCAGCAACTGCACGGCTGACGTATACTCCACAGTTTTATCCAAACGATTGGGGATGATGAGGAGCGTACCGGGATCAATGAAGCCTTTGTCAGATAAAGGCTTTGGAGATGTGATCTCGCTCATGCTGACCTCGAACCTGCTCGCCACGGCTGGGAGCCAGTCTCCACTTTGAGCGTAATACAATATGCTGTTGCCGTCTATGGTTGGGGTCAAGGCAGGCTCTGTTGAGGTCACTGGTTGGGTGATAAATATATCCAGCAATGCTGTCGGTGTGGAGGTGAACTCAAGGGTTGGTGTAGGCTGGTTTTGAACAAACACATCGGTCGGATGAATATACACATCCGGAATTGGCAATACAATGTCAGGAATCCCACCGCTGGGCGTGGGTGTTTGATATTGTCCCCATAATGATGCGTTGCCGATGCAGGATGTAAGGAGGGAAGATAAAACCAGAAAATAGACTGTGCGTTTCACGGAGGGTATTATACCTGTATTGATTAATATGTCCTGAGCGGAGCTGTGGAGGGGAGCACTCAAAGTTTGTTTGCATGTAAGCTCAAGCCGCCGTCCTCGGCGGCGTTTTGCGTGTAACTCCTTCGCTGAGGACGGCGAAGGGAGCAAATCCATCTACATACTTTTAGCGCACCCCTGTGGAGTGAGTGGCTGATCTCGTGGGCTTGCCAAAAGATTTAACCACGGAGTCCACAGAGTTCACGGAGAAAACTCGCTCTGTGATATCTACCGCGCAGTGCAAGCTATCATTCGTAGGCGCTTGTCGTGAGTACATTTCTCACTCGACTCAGGACGATGATCACCTTGAGATCTGATTCACTCCCTCGAACACACCTTCCTCTGCGGAGAGAACCGTTGTGCCGCGGGTGAGGAAGCCGTCGTAATAAATGCCGTTGCCGCTGGAGACCCAGCCATCTAAATTGAATGGGATGTTCCCATCGGCGGTAATCCATTCGCCATTGTATTTGCGCGCAAGATGCAGATGGGTCGCATTTGAAACGCCGCCTTCACAGGATGGATGCCCGATGATCTCACCAGCATACACATACGTGTTCGCTTGAATGCGGTCTTGCGAGGCGATGTGCATGTAGAGCACATTCCAGCCGGTTTGTTCGTAGCCATCATTATCAAGATCCTGGATCACCGCGCCATTCTCGGCACGGACAATGAAGCCATTTGCGACGGCAACAACCCAGGCGTCACTGATGGCACAACCACCGCCTTCACCAGGCGGTGCAAAGTCTAGGGCAGCCCAGGCAGAACCATCATCCCAGCCGCCATGCGGACCACCGGTGAAGGACCAGGTCACGCCGTCAGCGAGGGGGAGCTGCATCGGAGGCTGGGTCAAGCCCAATGGTATGAGTGCAGCGATGCCATAGTCGAAGGGAAAGCCGAAGAGTTGGTTGTATGTCTGCATGAATCCCAGTGTACTTACATCCGCATCCCAGGTGGCGCGGTCATTAAATATGGAAAGAAAATATTGCACGCCCGCGGTGCCGGCATTGATGGTAGGCGAGAGCGGAACATAGCTGCCATCGCTCAGCGATAAAGTGGAAATAGCATTGACCCGCCAATAATAATAGCCGCGATTTAAATTGTCCGCCGTCCAGGCGGCTTGGCGGTAAAGACCAGCGTAATAAGGCTCGTAATTGCCGAGCGGATAATCGATATTGGCTGGCAGGGGATTTGTGACCCAGCCGCTGCGATATTCGAGGAGCGCAACGAGCAGGCGCGGGTTGACCGAATAATTTTGCGCAACCCGCAGGATGATCTGTGCGCCGGTGAGATATTCGCCGTTGACATCCTGAACGTAATTGGAAAGATAGCCGTTGCGAGTCTTGAGATAGGCATCGAGATCGAATTGAATGCTGGCGGGTCCGTAAACCAATTCTGAATCGGGGATGAGCTTGTGCGATGAGCCGGGGTTCGGATCGGTGGTTACCACCGGAATATTCAAGACTGCGCCTGCTGAGATGATGCTCGCCTCGTTCAACCCGTTGGCTTGCATCAGCGCGTCAAGCGAGACCCCATTTCCCTGCGCAATGCTAAACAACGTATCGCCGGGTTGGATGGTGTATTGGTCAGCAGATCCACGCGTCGGCGGCAGTGGGTGCGGTGCATCTGGTGTGGGCGTTATGTAGGATGAGTTTGAAACACGCGCTGGTAAAGCAACTGAGATCGCTGCACGCGTAGGTGTGGGACCGGTGGGTGTTTTGGTTGTTGTAACGATCACTACGCCAGTTTGGATCGGCGCAGGCGCGACGCTCGTGGATCCGGCCACCGGCGCGAAGGGATCGTAGGTGGGGTACGGGGTTAAGGAGGTTGGAGAGCAGGCTGCAAGAATGAAAGTGACGAGGACTATAAAGATAATTTGTTTATATGGGGACATGCGGGTGATTTTACCAAAGGTGCAAACTAAAAAGAAACGAGTAATGACTTTGTCACTACTCGTTTGCCGTTCTTTAGCCGCTTCTTGTTCTTTCCGGCAGTTCAACTGCTGGAAGAACGTTTAGCTTGACAAATCAGTGAATGATTTTCTATTTAGCTCAAGTTGCTACCTTGACTTCGAAAGTCTTCCCTCACCCTGCCCTCTCCCGCTGGGAGAGGGCAGGGTGAGGTTTTTGACGAAAAACCACGAAAGTCTATTGGATGGTAGCAACTTGGGTTATTTACTATTTAGCCTGCGAAACCGGAACCCATGATGTAATTTTCGAGTCCCTTGATCTCGATCTCTTTATTTTTGAGCAAGGCATTCAACACGTCGCGGATGGATACGATGCCGACCAGGTGGTCATTTTCCACAACCGGCAGATGGCGGAAGTGATGCTCGTCCATCAATGCCATGCATTGTTCGACGGAGGTTTCCATGTTGACCGTGTACATCTCGTGGGTCATAACATCCTTAACCATAGTGGACTTGGCGACCCGGCACGCCATTTCGCCTTTTTGGAGATAATCGCGCTCGGTGAAGATACCCACGATCTTATGGTTCTCGGTCACGAGCACGGCACCGACTCTGGCGTCGTTCATGACTTTCAAGGCATTGAGGACCATGTCGTTGGTGGATACAGCGAAATTACTGGCGCCTTCTTTGGTTTCAAGTAATCTGCGGACGGTTGTCATCTTGACTCTCCTTTGGTTGGATCTATCTTACGATTATGACCGAATTGGTTTGTAATGATAAGTTCCATTGTTCGTAATTCCATAGGACTTTTATCACACACTACTGGTTGCTTTGGCGGATACTCTTGTAAACGAAACCAAAGCGAGGATATTCAGGACGATAGTGCCAAGCACGATCGCGATCATGGCTTCGGGTCCGATCTTTACGAATGCCTGACCGATCAAATACGGCATGATCATACCGCCCAGTCCGCCGCCGACCAGGAACCAGCCGGTCATGGCTCCCGTAATGTGCATGCGTTCCTCGGTGAGAGTCAGAAAAGTGGGGAAGATGGATGCGAGCGAGAGTCCCAGTAAGATGCTCCCGACCCACAGAATGGCTGCCGAATCTTGGAACAGCAAGATCAAGCCAGCGCTCACCAGACAGCCTACGAAATCCATGGTGAGGATCGTCAACGTTTTGGCGCGGGTGGAGATCAAGATGCCGAGCAAGCGTCCAACCGTGAAGAAGCCCCAAAAGGCGGATGTCAAATAGTTGGCGGTGATCTCTGTGCCGAGATCAAGTTTGAAGGCGTAGGTGTAGATCCAATTGCCATAACCGGCTTCCGCACCAACGTATAAAACAAAACACAAAGCCATCACTGCCACAGGAATGATCGGCATGGGCGTGGCTTTGTGTTCTTCTGGTGTTGCACGCGCGGGCGGGCTGGGTAAACTCCAAATAAAGAACGCGATGGGAAATGCCGCGATCGCAAAAGACCAGTACACCCAATAAATATCGCTGGTTGACTTCATGACGCCAGCAACGATCAAAGGTGCGATGAACGCGCCAACGCCGAAGCAGGCGTGCAGTCCGTTCATGAAGGGTCCGACCTTTTCATTATGTACCCAGAGCAGTAATGTGTTGCATCCGACGTCCAATGCGCCTTTGGCGAGTCCCAGAATGAGGACGATACCTAACAGCATGGGGAGTGACTTTGCGACCGGCACGAGCGCTGTCACGATGCCGAGCATAATGAGTATAGCGCTCATGAATTGGTGACCGGAAACCCGGTCGTAAATTTGCCCGCTGATATAGGAACCTGAGAGATATCCGAATGACCCAAAGAGGAAGATCGAGCTGATCTGTCCCAGTGTGCTGGAAGTATGTTCGGAAAGTTTGAGGAGCGTTGGTCCCTCTGCCGAGATGGTGAGTCCGAGCAGGATGAAAGCCAGATAGTAAGCGACGGTGGTTACATATTTATTATTCATATTTTCCATGGAGTTTGGCTTATCACCTTCATTTGTGATTTTATTTTGATGGCAACGTCAATGCGAATTCGACGCCTTCTTTGACCCAGGCAACCAATTGTTTTTTGGTTTTGCACCCATCTGCTTCGACGAGAAGCCAGCCTTTCATCGGCTTGTCTGTGATATCGCAGGGTTGGATGTGAGACTTCTTGAGATGTTTTTCGGGTTTATCGGGTGCGGCGCGCACGATAAAGTCTGCTTCGTAAACACTGACAACCATATTGCCGTGGATGAGAGACCCGAACCAGCCTCACTGATAACTGTTCACTGCTTACTGAGTATCCTAACCCGTCCCAAACTGACGATCTCCCGCATCACCAAGCCCCGGCACGATATAGGCACGCTCATTGAGATGATCGTCAATTGCCGCGATGTGGATATC
>JAYUGV010000253.1:0-3794 GCA_043767565.1 Anaerolineales bacterium | reverse complement strand
GTTTTAACCGACTTTCATGAACTGAGGCAGGACTTTAGTCCGACGGACGCGGGCCAGAAGAAATCTAGAATCGGGAAGTTATTCTTACATGTGCCCTTATCAGGTAGAATATACCGAACTTGGAAAACAACCGAAATCAATAAGGTAAATCATGGCAAAAATTTTCGTCTCATATTCCAGAAAAGACTCCCAGGCCGCCAAAAAGATCATCCTGGCGCTAAAAGATATAGGACTGGATGTGTGGGTGGATTGGGAGGATATCCCGCCAGCAGCAGACTGGATGGATCAGATCAAGAGCGGTATTGAAAACGTTGAAGCCTTCATCTTTTTGATCAGCCCAGATTCAGCCATATCGGGGTATTGCACAGATGAGATCAATCATGCCGAGAAGAACAAAAAACGCATTATTCCCGTTGTGATTCGCTTTGCCAGGCCTGAAGATACTGTTGACATCATCAGAAAATTAAACTGGACCTTCCTGCGTGAAGAAGACAACTTTGACGAGGGAATTGCAAAAATCAAAACCGCCATTGAACTTGACCTCGAATGGGTGCAAGAACATAATCGGCTGCAAGCGCGCGCGCTCGAATGGCATCGTAAAAAAGATCCCAGCCTGCTCCTACGCGGCCGGGATCTGCGCAATGCCCGAAACCTGGTCATGACTACATCAAAGAAGGACCCGGTACCGACCACTCTCCAGCAGACTTATATTCACACCAGTAATCGAGACGAAAGACGCAGAACGTTCCTGTGGAGCGCAACTATTATCGCAGTACTGATTATGGCATTTTTATCGTATGCCACGGTCACACAATCGAAGCTTGCCACCAAAAACGAGAAAGATGCAATTGAAAACCAAAGGAAGGCTGAGGTTAATGCCGCCAAAGCTGCGGTAAATGCCAAAAAAGCGATCAGAGAAAAACAAGCCGCAGAAAAAGCCAAGAAAGATGCGTTAGATGCACGGGATGCCGCTGAAGTCAGCAAAAATCTAGCCTCGGCGCAACGCAGCGCTGCACAGGCACAGATCTATCAATACAGACCCGGCGAGTTATATACCAGCACCCTGCTGGCTATCGACTCATGGCAGACCCGTCCATCCGACGAAGCAGAAGAAATCCTGCGAAAGAACATCAGCCTGCTGCCGATTCCGGTGGCACAGATGACACATGCCGGGAAGATCAACAACGCAGAATTTAATTCCGAGGGCGATGTCTTCGTCACGGCTGGCGCAGATGGCTCGGCGTGTGTCTGGCAGGCGTCAGATGGTAAAAATCTTTTTTGCGTGGACAGCCCCGGGGCAGTGAGCGATGCGGTCTTTAGTCCGATTGAAAAGATCATCATCACAGGCGATGATAAAGGCAACATCCAGATCGTCAATGCCGAGACCGGCACTATTGAACAACAGCTTTCGGTTGGTTCTTCGATCAGAGATGTGGATATTCAAAAGAGCGGCCGCTTTGCCGCAGTGACCAGCGATAACGGCCGGGTCACACTTATCGACTTGAAAATACGCGCCAAATCGGGCATTGCTCTGAATGGCACAAATATCAAGCTCGCGGCATTCAGCCCGAATGGATTGCAGGTAGCCACCGGTTCCAGCAACGGACTGGTTTCATTATGGACTTTAAACCAAACAGACAAACCGCGCGAAACTCGCAAACACAACGGTGAAATCCTGACGCTCGAATTCAGCCCCAACGGCTTTTATTTGGTGACCGGCGGCGTGGATGGCGCCGTGGTGGTTACAGAAACAAAAACAGGCGTTGAAAAATTCCGTGTCAATCACGATGATCAGGTCAAGGATATTGCCTTCAGCCCAGACGGCAATTGGTTCGTCACTGTTTCGAACGATCGCAAGATCAGAGTATGGGATATCAACAACGGCCGCCAGATCCTGAGCATGTCGCAAAACAATTTTATCCAAACTGTCAAAGTCAGCGCTAATGGGCAATGGATCGCCACCACCGGCGATGATAAAACGGTGCGCGTGTGGAATGCTTCCACAGGCACAGAACTCTTTCAAATCCCTATCAAGGGCAAAGGCTCCGTGCTTGGGTTTAGTAGGGATGGAAAATACCTAATCGCAGGCGACCAAAGCGGCTTCATCAATATCTGGGATACATCCACTCTGCCGACGCCCATCAACTATTTGCAATTCACAGGCGTGACGACCAGCGCATTATATAGCCCGACTGGAAATTGGATCGCCGTTTCAGACGACCGCCGGATCTGGCTGCTGAATCCCCGCACCTTATCCAAGCTGATAACACGTCCGCAGGGCAACGCACTTGCCGAACTCAGATCCAACATCAACAAGATCATGTTCAGCCCCAAAGACAAATGGATCGGTGTATTAACGGCTGGCAATGAAATGGTGCTTTACAACCAAAACGGCAGTGGTAAAACCCTCAGACCCACGGGCTTTATCCAGGCATTCGTATTTTCGCCCGATGAAAAACAATTGATCACCGGCGACTCAGCTGGCAGCCTGCAAATATGGGATACAGCCACGGGTAAACTGTTGAGTACACCGATTGCGAATGGGCGCCGAATTACAGCCATGGCGGCTTCATCCACACTACTCGCGCTTGGCATGGACAACGAACTCCATATTCTGGATATCAACACCCTCCAGGAATTGACGACGCCTCAATCCAATGGCGACCTCGAACTGCTCGCATTCAGCCCGGATGGCTCCCGCCTGGTTTCAAGCAACTCAACCGGGCAGATCCAGGTCTGGGTCTGGTCACAAACAGACGGAAAGTTTGCCGACCCAAAGGCGAGCGTCAAAAGTACTGCCTTTGCGCTGGCATTCAACCCCACCAACAGCCTGCTTGCCGTCGCAGCATCCGACAAAGTCTATCTGATCAACCCTGACACTCTTGAAGAATACGCCCGGATCCCACATACCGGCACGGTCAGCAGTATTGCATTTTCGACTGATGGACTGACCTTAATGACCTCCTCGCTCAAAGTCATTCAATTTTGGGATATAACCAAAATACAGGAGATCAAGAAAGAAAGCATCGTGGAAACAGCCTGCCGGCACCTCGTCGAAAACCTGACCCGCGACCAATGGAATATTCTTTTTGGGGCAGAAGACTATCGACCGCTGTGCGAGAACCTGACGATTCCCGAGTAATTCCTCCCGCCCGCCCGCAAAAGCATCAGACTTGACATCACTTTTCAGCCATGATAACCTTGCGGGCATCGTGCCCGTCTCACCTTTGAAAGCTAAAGCGGATGAGCATAAAATTCTTTACCAGCAGGAGAGATGAAAGATGAGCGAACGTTTTGTTGGAACTGTCAAATGGTTCAATGCCACCAAGGGCTACGGCTTTATCGGCCGCGAAGATGGCGAAGATGTATTCGTACACTTCAGCGCCATCCAGTCAGATGGCTACCGCAAGCTTGAAGCCGAGCAGAAAGTGGAGTTCTCCGTCGAGGATGGACCCAAGGGTCTGCAAGCCGCGAATGTAATACTTGTATCGTAAGACTCAACTAACTTAGTTTTACGAACCGGACAGAGCTGCTGTGAAGCAGCTCTGTTTTTTTACGTGAGATTCATCAGGCTCCATTTGCCTATAATTTATATGCTGATTCTCTACCGTACATAAAGTCTAAATTACATAGGCTCAAGCCGCCGTCCTCGGCGGCGTTTGCGAGTAAATCTTGCGCCGAGGACGGCGCAAGGGGCAGTTTTTATTTTTACTCGTATTTGTACGGTAGAGAATGCCGATAATTTTTTGTGTTAGAGAGTGTTTCTTAAGTGGTCAACAGACCAGTCTGTCACT
>JAYUGV010000252.1:0-9403 GCA_043767565.1 Anaerolineales bacterium | reverse complement strand
AAAATTGATTTGGCTTCATCTGCGATCACAACTGGTAGATCCGCCAACATTTCTCGCCGATATCCAAAGAAGTGCCGTGGCTTGAACGTTACAAACTGGAAATGCATCTCGTGAAAAGTGAGTTGTTTTTTGCGATGGGTGGTGACTATAAATGTAGTGCGCGGAACCTGTTCGGTAAAGCCGTGAAAATGAAGGGCGCTCCAAAATGACACATATGCCGGAACTGTGAGGTTACTACCAATAAAGAGTGGATTAGAAAGTACCTTCTCTGGGGTTAGCCCAAGCAAAAGGAACTTACCGCGTTCAATTCTTACTACCAGACCAGCTTGCTCCATACGGTTAAGCAGGCTGTGGGTTTGGAATTTATCTAGCCCAAACAAAAGTGATACAGTTCTACTTGTAAAAGAAAAAAGCTCACGACTGAGCAGTGCTTGAGCTACTGAAAATGGTGTGATTTGTTGATTCATAGTTGCAACTAGATTACGTGATTTCAAGTATATTATATCCCATTTATTCGCTGGATTTTGAACCTCAGCAATGATAACCTACGCAACCAGATAAATGAGCTTTTCTTCCTATGGTCAAATACAAATGAAGTATAGCTTGATGCGAGCGGCGATGATTCAACTCAATTTGTCAGCGTGTGCAAATCATCGCACGCGATTGAGGATCTAGCTGGGAGCCAATCCGCGCTTAACTTGATGAATTTTATTGTGCCCTGACTATTTTATCTCTGCCAGCTTTTTCTTTAATTCCGCTAGGTTCTTAGCCTGCCCTGTATCTCGCAGTGTGCGTGCTGAAGCCGTGAAATAGATATGCCCTTCTACAAACTTGATCTGACCCGCATACCACTCTGCATCGGTATAGTTCCTACCAGCGAGGGCGAGTTCGCGGCGCAAGTTACTGTTGAAGAGCATAAAATCATCACGGCCCAATACATCCAGATCGGCATCTGCCATGATTTTTTCTAGTGGGGTCTTGGGGTCTTGCGGAAGAATGGTGGCATAAATGATCCAACGAATAATCTCGATCTGTTCGACGGTGTATCCAAAACCTGGTAAGACCTCGGTAGCATAGCGGGTGCTGATCTGTTCATGATGACTGGGTTGCTCAATAAAACCAAGATCGTGGAACCATGCAGCCGTAAGCAACAGATAAAGCGCTTCCCCTTTTATGCCTTCCATGTTCGCCAATGTGACCACGGTTGGGACAACATCATCACGGGTGTGCCCGATGCCATGATAAATAAGATTAGGCGACAGTTCTTTTTCCAAACGCTGAAGCGCATACTGTTTTGCCTGCTCAAAATTTTGTGCTTCCATAATTTACCTTTAAATATTTGGTAGGTTTATTTTTCAAGCGCGGAAACAGTCCGGATTAAGTGCGTAGTTCTTTCTGCCAATAACTGAATAATCAATTGATGGAAGTATGATGCAACTTCCGGTGACTTCTTTTCCATTTTGGCGAGGCTCTTCGCCGAGAGTAGATAGATGGTGCTGGGTTCATCTGCGATAACCGCTGCCGTGCGGCTCTGCCCGAGATAAAAGCCGATCTCACCAATGACACGCCCGCCCTTCATCGTTTCGAGACGCACGGTTGGTTTGTCTGGAAATTCCAATTGTGCGGTCACTTGTCCATTTTCAACGAAATAGATGTTATCGGGTGCATCACCTTGGCGCATGAGATATTCACCGGTTTTAATTTCTTTCTTCTCCAGGAATCCAAACAAATCATTTAAGTGTGTTGCATTGGGTGCCAGTTCATTGAACATTTCTTTTAAAGTTGAACTCTGTTCCTGCTGTTCGCTTGCGATTTGCAATATTTGTTTCTCCGCCCATTCCAGTCCATGATCTAAATCGGGATAGGCTGTGGCGCCGTCTGCGCTGTCAGTGACGAACTCGCCCTTTCGAAGCTGATTCAGGATCTCGGGAGAAGGACCCGTGACTAGAATCTTGACATCCCGGTCTTGCAGAATTTGCCGCATTTTCGAGAAGCTGAGCAAGGCGGTCGAGTCGAGCCCGCTGACTTTTGTAAAATCCAGAATGAGGAATTGTAGTGAAGTCAGGTTTGCCTGTTCGATGCGGCTGCGGACTTGTTCGAGTAATTTGTTGGCGGTGCCAAAAAAGATAAAGCCCTGTAGTTGCAGGATAAACGTTTTCTCGCCCTGTTCGATCAGGGCTTTACGTTGATAGGGACTGCGCGTGACGCGGCTTTGCAATTCAGCGCCAGACAACGCATGTTTCGTGACACTGACGCGGCTGTAATTGACAACAAAGAGCACCACCGCTGCGATGATGCCAAGCCCGACGCCTTGCAGGTAGCCCAGTGTGGCGATGGCGACCAGAATCAATACAATAACTGCATATTCCAATCTGGAAAAGTTGAACCAAGCTACATAAATCCATTCATATAAGAATGAAAGACCAAATAGGACCAGCAATGCGCCCAACATCATTTTGGGAACATACGATAACAGCGCTGCCCCAAAGAAAAGCGGAAGGGCGAACATGAGCGCGGTCACCAGCCCGGTTACGGCACTGCCTTTGCCGATCCTATGATTAAGCGTCGTGGTGGATAATGCCGTATAGCTGACACTGCCGCCCGTCAAACCACCCAGAACATTGCTTAATCCCACAACCCGCAGTTCGCGGTTCAAGTCCATATCCTGCCGAATGACCAGTTCGATACCGCTCGCGTTCAAGAGCAACGAGACCATACTGATCATCATGATGCTGGCGATACTACCTGCTTGTGCGAAGATCGCATTCCAGTGGATCAACGTGAGGTCGTTCATGAACATGGCTTGCAATAGATTCCCATTGGTGAATGGACCCAATAACCAGCCTTGTGCGCTCAGTGTGGATACGGGTATACGGGTGAAGAGGGCAACACCATAAAAGAGAATCGCGATCCCAAGCAACATGCCCGGCAGAAGCAGGAAGTGGCTGTAACGATTCAGAATTGCCAACATGATCAGCGCGAAGAGCAGTCCTGGTATCCAGCGGGGCAACAAAACAGATTGAAATAAGGCACCTGGGTTCGCGAAACTAAAAGAAACATCTGACATGACCCCGATGCCACCGGTGACCAATAGCCAGCCAGTGCCTGCCAAAAATCCGCCGATGACAGGATAGGGCAGGAAGCGTACGAGCGAGCCTAATTTAAATTGTCCCATCAAAATAAAAAGCAGACCAGTCAACACAGATGTAATCACGATGACCGCCACCACGGTGATAAATTTCTCGCGCGGTGCGGCAGAGGACAGGCTTTGCAGAATACCGGTTGCCATAACAGCGAGAATCGCAGCGGGAGCATCCTGCGGCATGGACAAACTGCCTTTATACGAACTGAACAAACCCATTAAGAGCAACGGCGCAATGCCGCCCAACAGGATCAAACCGATGCCGTTGGCAACATACGAGGTTTGACCTGCAAAGATCAAGGCGCCCAATGAAATGGCGAAGATCACTTCGGTGACGCCGATCACCAAGCCTGCGCTGAGTCCTGTCACGATCTGGTTGCTTAGGGATTTGGCTTCGGTGGACATTTTCAAAGCTCCTGAAAACCTTTGTTATTTATTCGCGTTACGCACTTTCGGCGTGTCGCCCTGAGCGGAGCGAAGGGTCTCCGAGACAATCTAGAGATTCTTCGCTTCGCTCAGAATGACACTGCGTAAAGAGGTCTATTTATTCAACGCCAGCGACTCGTTGAAGAAGCGTGTGGCGGCATCAATGTCGCCCATTTGGCGGGCGTGCTCACCGGCTTTTTCCAGATACTCAATGGCTTTGGGAATTTCATTAGCCGCCTGCCAGTGATGCGCGATCTCGGCATAAGGCGGCACGCTGAACACAGTCTGTTCCAATAACTCTGCCACGGCGCGGTGCAGTTGACGGCGCTGGGCAAAGAGCATCAAGCTGTACGCCGCTTCGTGCGTTTGCTGGTCTTTGAAGTTATAGCTCGATGCTTCATTGGGACGCTTATGGATCAAGCCCAGATCGGAGAGAGTCTGTAATTGCTTTTGCAGCGTAGTGTTCGTATGTTTTTCTGGGTAGATCGCGGACAGGGATTCAAACGTAAACATTTGACCGATGACGCTCGCGACTTTGAGGGTCAGTTGTTCAGCGGCAGGTAGATCGTCGATGCGCTGGGTGTGTTCGAAGCTGGCATCTGGGCTGATCTCATGCTCGCCGAGTTTGCGCAGCGGACGATAAATAGCGATGGTTTCGGTCTTACCTTTGACGTTGATGCGCGGCATGGACTCGAACTCGACCTGCGCTTTGGCTGCATCGTACACAGACTCGTTGCATAAGATCATGGCGCGTTGACCTGTTGGAATTTCAGCCTTGGAAACCGAAGCCGCCACCATCAAACGCGCGGCGAGATTGGTGCGGTCGCCGATAGCGCCATACGTGCGGTGACCCGCGCCGCCGTAGGCACCCACGCGCATTTGCCCCGAGGCGACCCCGATGAACAGGTCGGTCATATAAGATAAAGATTCAGGCGGGGAAGCAAGTTCCAGCGCAGTGAACACGGCTTGTGCGGCGTCGTCGCGGTGGGCGATGGGCGCGCCGAAGACGATATAGATGTAACTGCCTTTATCGCCGACGGTGAATTGAATGATCGAACCATTATGCGGAGCGATGACACCCTCGACCCATTGCATGAAGGCGTTCAGTTTCTTATCCGCTTGTGGGTCGTGGTCGTAATCAAGCCCGCCGAACTTCATGAACAAGGCTGTGGCAGGACGCAGCTCGGAGAGCATCTCGCTTTGACCCGCGCGGACTTTTTCAAAAACGGTCGGGTGCATCCACGGGCGCAGACGGGATTTGATAATGGCATCGGCGCCGATTTCTGCCCACGGGCTGGGAGCGATCTCATTCCTCAAACTTGTCAGCACGGCGAATTGTTTTTCTTCACGCCAGGTAGCGACGTTGAATTTCTCATCAATCGCTGAGAGATTTGCTGTTGCCAGCACGACCTCGCCGCGCTCGGACTCGTGTTCAGCGTTGGCTAAGGCTGTGAGGGTGGCACCCGCTAAAACGTCGATCTGATGCGTGCTCCCGTCGCCGACCGCCATGCGGCGTGTGGGTCCAACTGCCAGCGCCACTTTGATCGACAGTCCGATCGTCTTGCCGTTGGGCGTGGAGATGGCGGCAAATTGAGTCATGCCTTTTTGCATGGCAAAGGCACAGGCTGCGGCGCGCTCCAAAGAAGAATCCGCACGCGGGTTGCCTTGCAGGTCGAGATCGTCAAACCAGCAGGTGATGGCGTCGCCGCTGAAGCTGATGACCGCGCCGCTGTAGCGATGCACTTCATCGATCAGCACCGTGAAGACGCGGTTGAGATGGCGGATCATTTCCTCCGCGCCGCGCTGCAAGCCCAATTCATTGGCGAGTGACTCGGTCAGTGTGGTGAAGCCAGAGACATCCGCAAACAAGGCGGCGCCGTGCGCGCGCTCGGGCAGGGACACGTGCTGCGCCATTGCCTGACGGCGGTCCATGGGGATGTAGATCGCCACGGTCTCGGCTTTGGCAAGTTTCTTCTCTTCGATATCCAATTGCATTTGAGCCAGTTGACGTTTGAGGCGTTGTTCGCGGATACGGACTTCATCTGCCATCTTGGCGAAGACGCGCGCCAGTTCGCCGAGCGCATCGGTGCGCGCCGCCACCGACTCGACCATGGCGGGTTCATAGGCACTGAGTTCGATCGCGCTGGCGGCGTTGGTGAGGATCTCCACCTGGCGCAGGTTCTCGAGCGCCTCGCTGAACAATTGCGCGTTATGCAATGCCGCGCCCGCATTGGCGGCGATGGTGGTCAACAGGCGCAGCGAGTCATCGGTGAAGACGCCCTCTTGCGTGGTGCTTTGCACGCTGATCACGCCGATGGTGCCCTTGCCCGTTTTGATCGGCACGCCCAAATACGAAAGCGCTTCTTTGCCCACGCGCGCTACCCCGATCTGTGCCGTGCGTTCATTGAGGTTTTGATTGATCAGCAGCGGCTCGCCTGTGCGGATAATGTTGCTGGTGAGCCCTTCGCCAAAGGTGAGCGGTTCGAACGATTCGCCATATTGATATGGGAAGTGGATCAGATTCGTCTGCGAGTCGAGCAATGCCAGATAGACGATATCGGCGCTGAAGATCTCGCGCATCTGACTCCCGATCAGTTGGATCGTGCTATCGAGCTCTGATTCCACGATGAGCGCCTGACTGACCTTGCTGATGGCGCTGAGTTCGGCAGCGCGTTCTTCGGTTACTTTAAGCAGGCGCTGGGTCTCGTCAAAGAGACGCGCGTTCTCAAGCGCCACGCTCATGGCGTTGGCAAGCGTGGTCAACAGGCGCACATCCGATTCGCTGAAGGCGTGCTCGCGTTGCATGTCGCTCAAGTTAATCAATCCGCGCGCTTGCTCGCCCACTACTAACGGCACATAGACTGCTGATTTTTCTACCTCTGTGCCTGGGAGCGTGACACTGCCATATTTCGCTGTCTCTTCGTCTAAATTCTCATTGAAGACCAGAGTCTCTCGCGTGCGAAGCACATGGGGAGTAAGACCTTTAGGTGGTAATGACAGAGACTCAACAGCAATCCGTTCTCCGCTCTCGTAATAATATGGGAAGTGAAGCAAATTGGTCTTCGAGTCATAAATGCGGATATTCAAATCCACTTGATTAAATATTTCGCGGATCTTATCTCCGACCGCATCATAAATGCCTTGAATGTTCAACTCCGCGGCGAGGGCGGCTTGCACGCTATTGATCACCGCCAATTCCTGCGCGCGTTCTTCTGTAATCTTGAGCAGGCGCTGGGTCTCATCGAACAGACGCGCGTTCTCAAGCGCCACGCTCATGGCGTTGGCGAGTGTGGTCAGCAGGCGCACATCCGAATCACTGAAGGCATGCTCGTGTTGCATGTCACTCAAGTTGATCATCCCACGCGCGTGCTCGCCCACCACTAAAGGCACAAAGACAATCGATTTTTCCATTTGAGTACCAGCAATGGTGTAACTGCCATACTTCTCCATCTCCTCCTCAAAGTTTTCATTGATGACCAACGTCTCACGAGTGCGAATGATGTGCGCTTCAAAACCTGTATCGCCACGTGGACTTGACTCCAGGAAAATGCGTTCTCCATTTTCGTACATGTATGGGTAATGAACCAAATTCGTTTTCGGGTCATAGATGCGGATGTTCATATCCGTGTTGCGGAAGATCTCGCGGATCTTATCGCCGACCGCGTCGTAAATGCCTTGAATGTTCAACTCTGCGGCTAGGGCGGCTTGCACGCTGTTGATAATGGCGAGTTCTGAGTTGCGCTCTTCAAGATTTGCATTCGAGGCTTGCAGTTCCATTGTGCGTTCTTCAACCTTTTGCTCGAGTCCTTGTGCCCATTGGGCATTGTCTAATGCCACGGCGGCTTGGTTCGCCAACATGCCGAGCATGTCGCGGTCCACTTCGTTGAAAGTCCCGTAGAGCGAGTCCATGTCCGCGTAAAGATAGCCGATCACCTGGTTCTGCGCGATCAAGGGTGCAACAATTTTTGAACCGCCAAGCACGCTAAGGTCGCCAGGAAAACCTTTTTTCTTCTTTGCGTCCTTGGCGTTCTCACCTGCACTTGTGCCAGGTGCAAGTGTCGCGGTAGGTTCCTTCTGAGTTGGCAGAACCAACTGCGCTATGCGTGAGCGGCGGGCTTGGGCGAGATGCGCTTCAATGCCGCGCAAGACTTTCTGAGCCTTCTCTCCGTTCGGGAGAATCGACTCGGTCACTTCATGTCCGCCATCTTTTTCAAGGATCAACAGCACGCGTTCGCCGCCGCTGAGTTCGGTGGCTTCTTCCACGAGAAAGGTTTGGATCTCGCTGACAGTTTTCAGTGCGTTGAGCCGCAGTCCCGTATCCGCGAGGCGCTTGAACGGTTCACGGACGTCCGCTTCAACGGCGAGATGGGCGAACAGTTTTTCAGGCGCGAGCTTTCTTTTCTTCCCATCCTTGATCCACGCTTCGAGGATCTCGCGGTTGATCCGATCCTTGTTGAGATAGTTGCGACGGAAGCCTTCATCACTTAACGTGGTGATGCCTTCCAATAGGAATTGATACGCCTGCTCCAAGGCTGTACGCGCTTCCTTGGATTTTTTGTTGGCAGTCAGCGCGCGGCTGTGTTGCCAATAAATATTGGCGGGAGAAAACCCTTCGAATGCGCCTGACCCCTGTGCGCGGTGCAGCTTCGTAGCGCGAGTGGTGAACGTCAAAGCTTTGGTTGGGTCACCTGCGGCGAGATGCGCTTCACCCAGATCAGCCAATGCCCCAATTTCCTGCCCAAGTAACTCCGCTTCCTGGGAGACGCGTAGTGCTTTTTTATAGTGGCGAATTGCGCTTTGCGGGTCACCTTCTTTCATCGCAAGCATGCCAGGCAGGGAATGCATATTTACCAAAAAATTTGGGTTGTCAAGCGCCAAAGCATTTTCTTTAAATTCAATGAATACAGAGCGGGCGGCATCCAGGTGCCCAGCTTGAGTTTCCAAAGACGCTAAATTGGTCAACCCATTCGTCAAACCCCAACGGTCACCGATCTGGCGGGCGAATTGAACGTCTTGCAAACGGAAACGGCGGGCACGTTGAAACAACCCAAGACTGAGGTATTGGTTTCCGAGGTTCGCGGTAATCGTACTCAGACGCTCCAGATATCCTGCGCTTTCAAACGCCTGGCGGGCTTGGTTAAGTAGTTTTATATTTTTAGCAACATCCGCTTCGGTAAAGGTGATCGCATTCAAGGCGTTGCCGATCCCGATCTGGTCGCCTGCCTGTTGGCATAACGCTAATGCAGTTTTCGCGGCGCTTTGGGATTTTTCTTCATTCCCCAAATATACCTGGGCAATAGCGATCACACGATACGCGCGTCCCTGCCCAGATGGATTCTTCAACGCTTCAAACAAGTCTGCGGCTTGTTGTCCGCTGTTTACAGATTGCTCATTCAACGAAGCGCGGAACTGCGCTTCACCAAGGATCAACAAGCTATCGGCTTCCAGCGCTTTGTGTTTGGTTTGTTTGGCGGCTTTCAATGCGGCAGTCACTGTTTTGATGGCGGGTTTTATTTCGCCCCTGCGCATTTGAATGATGGCTTTGCGGTTTAACGCCTGCGCTGTCAATGCAGGGCGTGACGACCCCGCCCCGACAGGTTTTGCCAATTTCACCATGGCATCTGCATCTTTGGCGGCGAGGTCAAGCCTGGCTTGCGCAATATACGATTCGGCACGCAGGTCGAGCAGACCTATTTGTTCGTTGATTTTTATTTTTGAGGTCGATAGCACCTGCGATGCCAGCTCGATCGCTTTGACATGTTGACCCGTCCATGCCAGATCGTGTACTTGTGCGATCACAGCCGATCCATTGATCGCAGTCCCTGATATTTTTTT
>JAYUGV010000251.1:0-3804 GCA_043767565.1 Anaerolineales bacterium | reverse complement strand
CATGCACCGTATTCCGAGCGTGATATTCGCTTACCGGAAGAACTCGAAACACACACCGAACGCGGCGAATTCGAAGTCCGCATCAAAGTGCGCGACCGATTATCGAAACACATTCTGGATTATCACCCCTTCGATGTCATTGGCTGGGACGGCTATCTCTATCCGTGGATCTTCAATATCAAAGACTTTGAACCGATCACGGGACGAGTCCATCAGCCGCCGCCAGTGCATCAAACTTTCGATGCGCACAATTTCGTTGTCTGCTCCTTCGTGCCGCGCTTGTTTGATTATCACCCCGATGCCATCCCCGCGCCGTACAACCACTCCAATGTGAACTCGGACGAAATCATCTATTACGCAGAAGGCAACTTCATGTCCCGCAAAGGGATTGATCGCAGCGACATTTCCATGCATCCCTACGGCTTACCGCACGGTCCGCAGCCGGGCATGACCGAAGCCAGTATCGGCAAAAAGGAAACACAGGAACTTGCCGTGATGGTTGATACCTTCTATCCTCTGCATCTCACGAAGGATGCACTTGAATTTGAGAAGCCGGAATACCAGTCCACGTGGATGGAAGGAAGCGGAGAGTAATTAAAATTAGAACTCGAGGGTTTTAAGAACCTCCGAGTTCTTTTATAATCAGCCTATGAAAACAAAAACATCCTCCCCCGATTCAAACTTCGAAACCATCAGCGCACACATCAAAATAGAAATGAAGCGCCTCCACGTCCCCGGCGTTGCGATTGGCATTTACCACCAAGGCAAAGAATGGACCGCAGGCTTCGGCGCCACCAGCACCGAGCATCCGCTTCCAGTTACACCTGACACACTCTTCCAGACCGGTTCTATCAGCAAGACCTACACCGGCACTTTGCTGATGATGCTTGCGGAGCAAGGCAAGATCGATCTCGATGCGCCCGTCCGCAAATACATCAAGGATTTCAAACTCAGCAATGAAAGTGTAGCGAAGAAAGTCACAATAAGACATCTGCTCACTCACACCGGCGGCTGGGTCGGCGATTACTTCAACGACTTTGGTCCCGGCGAAGATGCGCTCGCCAAAATGATAAAAGACATCGCCAAACTTCCACAGGTACAGCCTTTGGGAAAAATTTGGTCTTATAACAACACCGGTTTCAACGTGGCTTCGCGTGTTATTGAAGTGGTTACAAAGAAACCTTATGAGCAAGCGCTGCAGGAAATGCTGCTCGATCCGCTGAAACTAAATATGACCTACTTGTATCCGAGCGATGTTTTATTCACACATCGCTTTGTCGTGGGTCACTATCGCAAAGATAACAAAACGCATGTGGCGCGTCCCTGGGCAATTGGACGGGCAGGCAACGGCGTAGGCGGAGTCGTCAGCACCGTCAAAGACTTATTGAAATATGCGCGCTTCCACATGGGCGATGGAAAATCCCTATCGGGCAGCAAGATCGTCAAACGCAAAACGCTGGAAGCCATGCGCGTCAAACTAGTCAACGCAGGCGGGCGCGGCGACATGGGCATCACCTGGTTCATCCGTTACGCTGATGATCTCACCGCCTACGCACATGGCGGCGCAACGCACGGTCAACAGGCATATTTTTTCTATATCCCCGAAAAAGATTTTGCGCTCGCCATCCTCACCAACAGCGACGACGGGGGCATCATCACCGCACAAACTTTTGGCATGGCGCTCAATCTATATTTTGGCATCAAACTCAAATCGCCCAAGCCCCTCACAATTCCGCAGGAACTCAAAGAGTTCGCCGGGCGTTATAAGATAGGCACGGAATGTTTCGATATCAAGATCAAAGGCAAACATCTTGTCTATCATCACATTCCGCTCGGCGGCTTCCCCACGCCTGATTCGCCTCCCGGTCCCGCCCAGCCGCCGATGCGCTTCGCGTTCTACAAACAGGATAATCTCATCGGTCTCGATGAACCCTACAACGGCGCACTCGCCGACATCCTCCGTGATGAAAAAGGACGTGTGGAATATTTCCGAGTCGGTGGACGCGCTCACAAGAAAATTTCATAGGATATAAACCACGCTTCGCAGTTAGCCGATAGCTGATTCTGTTTCGATAATTTTTTTTCACCCTGTACCGCGAGATTTATCTCGCAATTACCGAATACGCAACATAAATGTCGCAGTACAACTATGACCCACAAACAAAAACTCACACTACTCTCCCTCATATTGATTCTCGCACTAGCCTGCAACTTACCTGGCACAGCGCCACCTCTCTCTGTTGACGATCAAGCCGCAACCATCATCGCCGCGACACTTCAAGCACAAGCCCAAAACGGAGGCGACGTTCCAATCACCGCGACCTTCTCGCCGGTGCCGCAGATCACCGCGACCATAGCTACCACTGGACCCACCCCCACGATCACGCCGACCTACTCCGTTCCCATGCTCACCCTGCGCGAACAGACCAACTGCCGCGCTGGTCCCGGGCAAAGTTATGATATTTTGTTCGCGTATGTCAAAGGTGTAAAACGCGAGATCATCGGTCATTACCCACAGGAAAATTATTGGCTGGTGAAAGCGCCCGAAAGCGCCACCGGCGAATGTTGGCTGTGGGGCGAATACGCTGATATCACTGGGAGTTATTGGGTTGTTGCCTCCGTTACCCCACCGCCCACAGCCACCTTATCACTGCCGCAGGCACCCGCTGTCAAATGGGAATTCAATTGCGACTACGCCACCACCGCAGTGGATGTCTCCTTCACATGGACTGATTACGCCGTGAACGAGACCGGCTACCGTGTGATCCGCAACGACCAGGCTATCGCAGAACTGCCAGCCAACACAACTGCCTATAAAGACACGTACACATTCGCCGCAGGCGAAAAGATACTGTATCAGATTGAGGTGTATAACATCACCGGCTTTACTCGCAGTGCGGTGATCCCTCTTACCTGCTAGGAAATAAAAAAACTCCGAGTTCTTTGAGAACTCGGAGTTTTGCTTTTAAGCTTCGCCGGTCTGTTCCTTGATCTTCTTGGTCTGCTTGCCGCGATCGTCGGTTTTGAGGGTGCGCTTGCGGATGCGATACGACTCAGGCGTGATCTCAAGCAGTTCGTCGTCAGAGAGGTATTCAATTGCCTCGTCCAGAGACATGCGGCGGGGCGTAGTGAGGCGGATCTCCATGTCACCACCTGAGGCGCGCATATTCGTCAGATGTTTCTTTTTGCAGACGTTGATGGGCATATCCTGTCCGCGGGTGTTTTCACCGATGACCATGCCTTCATAGACGGACACGCCGGGTCCGATAAATAACGTGCCGCGTTCTTCAGCGTTCTTCAACGCATACGCAGTCGTCTCGCCCGCTTCCCACGCCACGAGTGAACCCGTTACACGCGTGGACATCGGTCCCGACATTTCATCGTAACCGTGGAAGATGGTATGCATAACGCCCGCGCCGCGTGTGGATGTGAGGAACTGATAACGGAAGCCGAGCAAACCACGCGTAGGTGCGATAAAGACCATGCGCGTCATACCCTGACCCGCATCCTGCATCTCTTGCATGAGACCGCGCCTCACCCCAAGCATTTCCACGACCACGCCAACGGTTTCTGCGCTGGTCTCGATGTGCACTTCTTCATACGGTTCGAGCAAGGCGCCATCATCCGCTTTGTGGAAGATGACTTCAGGACGCGAGACCTGGAATTCATAACCTTCGCGGCGCATAGTTTCGATAAGGATGCCAAGATGCAACTCACCGCGACCTGAGACGAGGAAGTTTTCAGCCGATTCGGTTTCTTCCACGCGCAAGGAAACGTTCGTGCGAAGTTCATCGAATAAACGCT
>JAYUGV010000250.1:0-9417 GCA_043767565.1 Anaerolineales bacterium | reverse complement strand
GTTTACGATTGCCTTTGCGATCAAAGTTCCGGTCTGGCCTTTCCATACCTGGTTGCCTGATGCGCATACCGAAGCGCCAACTGCGGGTTCAATGCTTTTGGCCGGTGTACTACTCAAGTTAGGTGCTTATGGTTTCCTGCGTCTGGTGCTTCCGCTTTATCCTGTTGAAGCCAAAATGTTCGCAGGTGTATTGGCGTTGCTTGCCACAGCCGCGATCGTATTTGGTGCGTTTGGCGCGTATGGTCAGACCGACTTCAAGCGGCTGGTTGCGTATTCTTCAGTGAATCATATGGGCTTTGTAGTGCTCGGTATCGCCGCAGCAGCTTATGCCATAGGTACACAAGATGCGACCATCGCTTTGAGCGGCGCCATCCTCCAAATGTTCAATCATGGACTGTCGGCGGCTGGCATGTTCTTCCTGGTCGGTGTGATCTATGAACGGACGCACACACGTAACCTCGAAGAGTTTGGCGGCTTATTCCCGTTGTTACCTATCTATGGCGGCATCTTGATCTTTACCAGCATGGCTTCGTTGGGTTTGCCGGCGTTGAATGGATTTATCTCCGAGTTTCTTGTTGTACGAGGCTCCTTTGGAGTTGGTATACATACTGCGCCAGTGATGCTTATATACACAGCCATCTCGATGCTCGGGTTGCTTTTCACAGGCGCATATATTTTGAAGGGCATTAAGAAAGTCCTGCATGGTCCCATGAATGAACATTGGGCACATGGCGAACATAAGTTAACCGAGATCAGCACACGCGAGATCATTGTGATGGTCCCGTTGATGGCATTGATCTTGTGGATCGGCATCTATCCCGCGTGGATCTTGGATGTGATCAACAAAGCCGTGGTCATGCTCTTCTAAGAGGTGGATGATGAATTTTCCTATATTGAGTGTCATAACATTTATTCCTCTCGTGGCGGCTTTGATCATTTTGCTCATGCCGGAACACCGAAAAAATGAGGTCCGTGCGGTTGCGCTTGTATCCGCAACCCTTGCATTGATCTTGTCTTTCTGGGTCTATATTTCTTACGATATATCCGCCGCTGGTTATCAATTTGTTGAAAGATATGACTGGCTTCCCACCCTGGGCATCTCTTTGTATTTTGGTGTGGATGGCATCAGTACACCGCTCGTCTTATTGACAGGTGTTGTTATGTTCACGGGTGTCTTGATCTCGTGGGGTGACGATGACAAGCACGTCATGGCGGGCATTCAAGATCGTCCGCGTGAGTTCTTTGCCTTTCTGTTTATTCTGGCTTGGGGTGTGCTGGGTGTCTTTGTTTCTCTCGATCTCTTTATGTTGTTCTTCTTCTATGAGATCGCGGTCTTCCCGATGTATTTGCTGATCGTGATCTGGGGCTGGGTACAGACCCGTGAATACGCCGCAATGAAATTGACTATCTACCTGTTTATCGGTTCAGTGGTTTCGTTAGTTGGTGTGCTTGCGATGTATTGGACAAGTGGTTTACATACTTTTGATATGCTTGAACTGGAAAAAGCAGCCTTCTCTCAAACATTCCAAAATATCTGGTTCCTGCCGGTCTTCCTGGGCTTTGCAGTGTTGGGCGGCATCTGGCCCTTCCACAACTGGTCGCCAGATGGACACGTCGCCGCACCGACTGCGGTTTCCATGTTCCATGCGGGTGTGTTGATGAAATTGGGCGCGTTTGCCGCGTTGCGAGTGGGGATTATGTTATTGCCTGAGGGCGCGAAATACTGGCAGTGGCTCATCATGTTGTTTGCGGGTGTAGCAGTTGTCTATGGTGCCTACATTGCTTTTGTACAAACCGATATGAAATACATGATTGGTTTTTCGTCCGTCTCACACATGGGACTGGTAATGCTCGGCATGTCCACGCTGAACCGTAACGGGATCATGGGCGCCAGCATCCAAATGTTCTCGCACGGTGTCATGACAGCTCTCTTCTTTGCTGTGACCGGCATGATCTACGACCGTTCGCATACCCGTCAGATACCTGAATTGGGCGGCATGAGTAAGGTGATGCCGTTCGCTACGATCGGATTTATTATCGGCGGTCTGGTTTCAATGGGCATGCCCTTCTTCTCGGGCTTTGTGGCTGAGTTCCCCATCTTCATGGGCGTGTGGCAGGTGCAGTGGTTTGTGGCAGTTATCGCCAGCATATCCATTGTCATCACGGCGGCATATGTGATGCTTGCCATCCGCCGTGTATTCTTCGGAACACTGCCTGAAAAACTGGAAGGACATATGACAGATGTGACGATACTGGATAAGATCGCGATCACAACCCTGTGTTCGTTCATGATCGTCATCGGTATGTTCCCGAGCTTCATGGTGCCGATGATCCAAACAGGTGTTGAGAATGTTCTGCGCCTGCTGGGAGGTTCATAATGTTCACATCAACAATGTTCGCCTCCATTCTCCCCGAAGTTTTGATCCTCGTCCTTGGCATGTTGGTCTTGATCGTTGAGCCATTCTGGAAGGAAGAAAAACGCCGCAACGTAGGCTGGTTGACCGCTGGCGGTTTGCTTGCGATCATGGTGATCAGCTTTCTGTTCGGTCAACCCGGCGAACCGACTTCTACATTGGGTGGGATGATCCGCTTTGACTGGCTGGGCTTCTTCTTCAAGATGCTCTTCATGTTCGCAGCTGCGGCTACGGCTCTGCTTTTGATGGACAATGAAAAAGTTGGACATCGCGGCGAAGCCTATCTGCTCCTGCTCGCTTCGCTTCTAGGCATGAACCTGATGGCTGTTTCAGCAGATCTGGTCATGCTTTATTTGGCGATCGAAACCACATCGATCCCGCTTTACATACTCTCTGGCTTTATGCTGGCTGACGATAAATCCACCGAGGCTGGTTTTAAGTACCTGCTCTTTGGCGCGCTGACATCCACGATCATGCTCTATGGTTTCAGCCTGGTCTTCGGCTTTACGGGAACTACGAATCTGTACCAACTGACGGATATGCTCAAGACTGGCAATTTGTCGCTTGTGACTGCTCTCGGCACAATGGCGTTGATCCTGGTGGGACTTGGCTTCAAGGTTTCCATTGTGCCGTTCCATTTCTGGGCGCCGGATGTTTATGAA
Organism: Anaerolineales bacterium; assembly: GCA_043767565.1. GTDB lineage: Bacteria > Chloroflexota > Anaerolineae > Anaerolineales > Villigracilaceae > Defluviilinea. The sequence goes on along the minus strand of JAYUGV010000250.1, from coordinate 6,341 downwards.
GGCGCACCGACCCCGGTCGCAGGTTTCTTATCCACGGCATCGAAAGCCGCGGGGTTTGCGGTACTCGTCCGCTTGTTCTTTGTGACTTTCTCTGGTTTCCAGGAATCCTGGACGATGGTGTTTGCAGTCCTTGCCGCGATCACCATGACAGTTGGCAACTTGCTGGCTCTGCCTCAAACGAACCTCAAACGCCTGCTGGCGTTTTCATCCGTTGCCCACGCGGGCTATGCGATGATTGGCGTGGTTGCGTTCTCGCAACTGGGCGCGGCAAGCGTGGTCTTTTATCTTGCGGCTTATATCGCGACGAACCTGCTTGCCTTCGGTATCGTGATGGCATTCAGCCGCGTGACCGGGCTTGAAGATGTGAAAGATTATGCCGGTCTTAGCCGTCGTTCGCCGTTACTGGGATTGATGATGCTCGCCGCGTTCCTGTCGTTGACCGGCATGCCGCCGTTCGGTGGGTTCGTTGCCAAGGTTTTTGTCTTTGCGGCTGGTGTTCAGGCTGGCTATGTGTGGCTGGTCATTGTGGGTATCCTCAATTCGATCATCGGCGTGTACTATTACTTGAACGTGTTGAAGTATGTATACCTCTACCGTATGCCGGAACAGGATGAAGAGAAGCATCCCATCCTATTGACGCGACCTTATACCATCGCTTTGATCGTCCTGGCGGTGGGCGTGATCTTGATCGGTACGGTATTTGCGCCGTGGTTCAGCTGGTCGAACGCGGCGGCGTTGAATTTGTTCTAGGTCTTGATTGCATCCGCAGTTCAATTGCGTGATGCAACGTACCGGCTATCAGCAAGCTAATAGACTCTAGAAAAGAGAGACAGGCTAAGGCTTCCGCAAAGCGGAGGCGGAGTAAGTCATCCGAATTTGTAGTTTGACAGCCTTTTAGCCTGTCAGTTATAATCGTGCAACATGGCACAATCAGAACAAAAAGGTCAAGGTATTCTGAGTACGTTGCTGGTCGTGTTGATCGGGCAGGTGGGATGCTTGACACTGGTCATCATTCTGGCTTCGGTATTTGGCGGGTTGTGGTTGGATAAAACATTCGGCACAAAGCCGATTATTACTTTGGTTTTGTTGTTTGCTGGAATTCCTGTATCGGTATTTGTGATGCTGACCGTGGCACGCAAAACGCTGGCGCGGTTGAAGGATAATGCGGACAACGAATCGAAAACTTCGTCATAGGAGGTGGATCTTGGAACACGAAACACGTAGACCCTGGCGCCGATGGGTCGTGCTGGCGCTGATGATCGTGGGTTTTGTTTTGGGTGGGAAAAACCTTTTCCCGGCTGTTCAACCTGAGATCACAGTTGCTGCAGAGAAATTAATTGAAGAACCGATCATCGGGAATTTTCTCGGTCTCGGTCCTTTGTATTTGGTGAATACAATGCCTACATTGGCAGTGACGCTTATCCTGTTGATCGTGATTGCGTTCTTTACCAATCGTTCGTTGAAAAAGAGTGCCCAGACTGATCTTGTTCCACAGGGCATCGGTAACGTAATGGAAGCCATTTTGGAAATACTCTATAACCTCACTGAAGGTTCAGCGGGCAAATACGCCAAAATGATCTTCCCCTGGTTTGCAACGATCATGATCTATGTATTGTTTGCGAACCTGCTCAAGTTGATCCCGGGCTTTGAGTCGATCGGTGTTTTGCACCCCGCGCATGGCGAGGGTCATGCGATTTCTCAACTCGGTGGTGGCTGGGCGAATCTTCTGCCTGCTAAAGTAGAAGAAGGCGGGTATATTCTCACTCCGTTCTTCCGCGGTATTTCCGTGGATTTGAACTTTACCGCTTCACTCGCTCTGATCGCAGTGGTGATGATCCAGGTGATCGGTTTCCGCGCGCAGGGCTTTGGCTATTTGAGTAAGTTTTTCAACACCCGCCGCATGTTCAAGGTTCCGTTCTTTGGTGCGATGGACTTCCTCGTCGGCTTGCTGGAATTGATCTCCGAACTCTCGAAAGTACTTTCGTTTGCCTTCCGTCTATTTGGTAATATGTTCGCAGGCATCGTGCTGGTTGCGATCGTGGCTGGCTTGCTTGGCAAGATCTCCATTTTGGCGGCGATGGTCATGTTGTTCGAGTTGTTCGTGGGCGTCATTCAGGCGTTCGTATTTGGTATGTTGACGATGGTCTTTATGGCACAAGCCACCCAGGGCCACGGTGAAGAGCACGCAGAAGCTCATTAAATTAGAAACAATAGGATAAACCTAAGGAGGCTTTAAACATGGAAGGCAATATTTTAGATGCGATGCGCTATGTAGGCGCAGGTTTGGCAATGATCGGCGCTGCAGGCGCTGGTATCGGTATCGGTTTGAGTGTGCAGGGCGCGCTCACGGGCATGGCTCGCAACCCGGATACCTATGGTAACTTGTTGACCAACATGATCCTTGGCATCGCGTTCTCAGAAGCGATCGCGATCTACTGTCTGGTCATCGCGTTCCTCATGCTCTTCAAAGTCGTTTGATCGGATAGGAGCAACAGATGGAAGCACTTGGTATTAATCTCGGTCTGCTCATTGTTCAGATCATCGCGTTCAGCATCGTGTTCCTCACGTTGAACGCCTGGGTCTATCAGCCCATGCTGACCATGCTGGAGACCCGTAAACAGAAAATTGCACAAGGACTGGAAGATGCGCGGATCGCCGCGGATGCCCGTTCCAGCGCCGAAAAGGATGCCGCGAAGATCGTTGTCGAAGCACAGGTGGAAGCCAGCAAGATCGTCCGTGAAGCGACCGAACGTGCCGCCACGGCTGGCAAGGATGTGAAAGCCGCCGCCGAAGCCGAAGCCGTCAAGGCGCGTGAGTCCGCTATTGCCGAAGCTCAGATCGAACGCAATCGCATCTTGGGTGATTTGCGTGGTCAGGTTGCATCGCTTGCGATTGCCGCCGCCAACAAATTGGTCGGCGAAGCGCTTGATGAAAAGAAACAGCGCGTATTGATTGATGAATTTTTCTCCGGTGTGAAATCCGGCAAGGTCGTGGTGCTCGATGGCGATGCCTTCAAAGGCGATGCCGCTGAAGTCACCAGCGCTCTGCCGCTTAGCAAGGATGAAGAAGCCTCTGTCAAGAATGGTGTGCTTGCAAAGACCGGTGCAAAGGATGTTGCCTTCCGTGTGGACCCGTCCATTTTGGGCGGTCTCGTGATCAAGGTCGGTGACAAGGTTCTCGATGGTTCTGTCGCTGGCAAGCTCGAAGGTCTGCGCCAAAGCTTGAAATAAGCAGTAACGATCAAAAAGGGTTTTGGTAAAATTACCAAGACCCTTTTTTTATTTAATCTCCCGCGGAATGTCATTCTGAGCGGAGCGAAGAATCTCTGTGATTATCTCCGAGACCCTTCGCTGTCGCTCAGGGTGACAGGTTAAAGAGCTTTAGAAGAAGCAGGTAATTTACCAAATCAAATGATTAAAAAACTTTCACAGCTCTTTGTTGATTTCCCTTTGCCATTTCCATCTCGAATTCCCGATGTCGAGATCACTGGCATTGCCATTGACAGCCGCGCGGTCAAGCCTGGATATCTATTCGTTGCCATGCAGGGCGGCAGTGTGGATGGTCACGACTACATTCAAAAGGCGATCGACAACGGCGCCTCGGCGATTGTGGGGGATAGAGACGTGGGGCGGATTGGCAATCCGCCTTACATTCGACTCGAAAACTCGCGTCAGGCACTGACTTTTTTAGCGGCCTCGTTTTACGATCAGCCTGCCCGCAAGCTGACAGTGATCGGCGTCACCGGCACGGACGGCAAAACCACCACCACGAATATCATTTACAAGATCTTGCTTGCCGCTAATATCAAAGCCGGTATGATCTCAACGGTCAATGCGGTGGTCGGCGACGAAGTGCTGGATACAGGCTTCCATGTCACCACCCCAGATGCGCACGACGTTCAGCGCTATCTCGCCAGAATGGTGGATGCGGGTTTGACACACGTCGTGCTCGAAACCACCTCGCATGGCTGGGCGCAGTACCGCGTGGACGCCTGTGAGTTTGATGTGGGCGTTCTAACCAATATCACGCATGAACACATGAACGAGCATGGCTTTTATGAAAATTACCGCGCAGCCAAGGCGAGATTATTTTCCAGCCTCGAGCGGACATCCATCAAGTCGCAAGGGAATCCGCGTTTGGCGGTGATCAATCGCGATGATGCGAAGTCGTTTGATTTCCTGAATGACTTTATCAAGGTCAATAAGTTGAATTATGGCTTGAGTGAAGATGCAAATATTCGTGCAAAAAATATTTCCTACAGTCCGTCTGGGATTCACTTCACGGCACAGAGTAAAGACTTTCAAGTGGATGTGACTAGCAAATTAGTTGGTGCGTATAACGTATCGAACTGTCTCGCCGCGTTGACTGCTATGGTCTATGGCTTGGGGATCAAACCTGAGATTGCCGCACAAGGCATTGCATCACTGGATGGCATCCCCGGCCGGATGGAACGCATCGATATAGGACAAAATTTCACAGCGATTGTCGATTTTGCCCATACGCCGAACGCTTTGAAAGTCACTCTTGAAGCTGCGCACAAGATGTTGAGTTCCCCTCTCCCTGCGGGAGAGGGGCTAGGGGTGAGGGCGGGGCGCGTGATCTCGGTCTTTGGTTCAGCGGGTTTACGTGACAAAGAAAAACGACGCATGATGGCAGAGACCTCCGCCGAGTTGGCTGATCTCACTGTGTTGACCGCCGAAGACCCACGCACCGAATCACTGGATAGAATCCTTGATGAAATGGCAGCAGGTGCAGCATCCAAAGGCGGACGCGAAGGTGAGACGTTTTGGCGCGTGCCTGATCGCGGCGAAGCAATCCGCTTTGCGTTGAAATTAGCGAAGTCTGGTGATATTGTCCTGGCTTGCGGCAAGGGACATGAGCAGTCCATGTGCTTTGGTGGGCGTGAACACTTGTGGGATGACCGCACTGCCATGCGTGCGGCGTTGAGTGAATATCTTGGCGTAGATGGACCGCAGATGCCTTATCTCCCAACGCAGGATGCAGAGGAAAAAGAATGGCTGACTTGGAAGTAAAACCTGTGACACTACATGGCAAATTTGTGCAGTTGGAGCCGATGACCGAAGCGCACATCCCAGTACTAACCGAGATCGGTGTAGGGCGTGATTTCTGGGATTTCATGGTCTACGGTCGGATGGATACGGAAGAGGATATGCGCGGCTGGGTACGCGATATTCTCTCGCGCGCCGAAAATGGGACAGACCTGCCGTTCGTAGCTATTCATCTCGCATCAGGGCGTGTGGCGGGCGCGACACGTTATCTCAACATCATGCCCAAAGACCGCGGACTCGAAGTGGGTGGCACGTGGCATGGACTCGACTTTCAACGTACGCCCGTCAATACCGAATGTAAATATTTGTTATTGAAACACGCCTTCGAAACGCTGGGATGTATCCGCGTGCAGTTGAAAACAGACCTGCGCAATGAACGCTCACAAAAAGCCATCGAACGCATTGGTGCAAAGAAAGAAGGTGTACTCCGCAATCATATGATCCTGCCCGATGGACGTATTCGCAATTCGGTGTATTATTCCATTTTGGATACGGAGTGGCACGATGTGAAGACGAAACTGGAAGCGATGCTGAGCAGGTAGGTTAGGTATTGACTGACGATTTCAATTCGAGAAGATCCCACTTGTTATTATACAGATCAAAGAATACGGCGACTGTGGCATAAAGTTCTTCACGCGGCTCCTCGGCAAATTTGACACCGCACGATATCATCGCGTTGTGATCGCGCCAGAAGTCATCGGTGTGGAGGAAGAGAAAGACCCGTCCGCCGGTTTGGTTGCCGATGGCGAGTTCTTGTTCGGGAGAGTCGGCTTGGGCGAGGAGCAGGTTAGTGCCGGTTGAGCCGCGCGGGGCGACGAGTACCCAGCGTTTGCCTTCGCCGAGTGGGGTATCTTCGAGCAGGTTGAAGCCAAGTTTTTTGGTGAAGAATGCGATGGCTTCGTCATAATCGCGGACTACGAAAGTCAGTGCGCCGATGCGTTGATTTGTCATGAGGCGATTATATCGCGCAGGGTGATCAGGGGGAGATAAGGCTGTCGAAACAGGAGCAGGTTCATCCTGAGCGAGAGACGAAGGACGGCTGAGTGAGATGCGGGTTTTCATCCTGCGAATCTTTGCAGCAATTCCAAATCTGGAACCAACAAACTCAACGCAAAGTCGCCAAGACGCCAAGTTTTGGACTTTTTCTCGCCAAAATCGGCGGGAAGACCGATTGGCGCAATGAAAATGCTAAATGCTCCAAAAAATCTTTGCGACTCTGCGCCTTGGCGTTAAGATTTTGGCATCGCTGCCCTCAACTTAATTTTAGATTTG
>JAYUGV010000249.1:0-3828 GCA_043767565.1 Anaerolineales bacterium | reverse complement strand
CTTGAAAATTTTCCGACAGCCACCAACAACATTGGCATTCACTCGCCTATCACCCGAGTTCGCCAACAGTATCCTACAAGATGACTGTCACCTGATTTGCGTCCAAGACATGTGCGCCTCCTTTCGGAAACGGATGTCCCCTGTGTCTAAGAATAGTAGAGCACTTTATTGTGATGAAACATTTGAAGTAGGAGCATGACTTAATTGAACTGCTCTGGCAAACAACACTCTGAACAATCCTTCCAATTCCTGTCTTTTTTGGGTCTCGTGTTGGGTAACCAAATCTTTATTGCGTTGGTCAGTCAATACAGACATGGCATCTTGCGCCATTTTATTCATTTCGGAATATATGGCTTCCACTTCTTCGGGTATTTTTGCTGCATGTTCCAAAAAGATGATTTGAATCCCTTGGGTTTGTTCCTTTTGATTGGGTGAACTTGATTTCATCTTCTTCCAGAGTTCCTCCAATTTTCCTAGTAAAAAATCGTAATCCGTGGAGTGACGATCAACTAGCAGATAGAAATTTTCCATAGGGACGCGATTGATCAATTGTTCCAGTTCATAGATACAGCCCTGGTTGCTGGGCGAAAAACTGGAAAGATGCATCACAACCAAATCCGCATCATCGATCAGGGAGTGCAGCGCGAATTGCCAACTGTTATCCCCGCAGATCAGGGTGTTGAACCGATATTCAGGAGATTTGTCCGTTTTATCCTGGAATTCATTTAGCCTTTGTGTGATCTGTTCCGGCGTTTTTGAGATGATCCGGTCTTTTCCGCGTAGAAACAGCAAAGAATCCCACAATGATACCTGCTTGAGAATGTGTTCCCCGCCGCGGATCAGGTATATATTTCCGAGTTTTCTCCACACGGGAAGGATGAGATATTCCAACAAATCCCAGATGTTTTGTGTGCCAAAAACCCAGAGCGCCAACATATTCACGGCGGGAAGGCCCTGCCTCTTGACCCGCCCTCTTAATCCATACAGAAGCATGCTTATACAAATCGTTATGGCAAATACGCTGGCAGTGGTTGTCAGGAAGAACGTATTTGGTCGCCCAACGACAACGGACAAAACGGCTCGAAATGCCATGTAGAGAATCAGTCCGACTTTCATACTGCGAGGTTCCCGTGTCGTTAAGTGCCGGGGAATGGCAGCCGCAACTGCTCCTTTCATGTCATTGCCAAGCGCGGCAAGGCGGAATGCGCACAATGCCAATAGGATAAGTTCAATCCCAAAGAGATATGTGTCCCAATCAAGCCATAAAAGGATGGCGGCTAACAGCAGATATATATTGACCGACCAGAGTACGTATTCCATTTTCAGATCGCGGGACAACGTATCGAAAACTTTTTGCTCGTTCACGGATAGCTTCGGCAGGTCTATTGCATAGGTTGCATGGATTTTGAATTCTGGGCTATTTCCCCGTTGTTCATTCGTTTCTTCTTGTACTGTCTCACTCGGATGGGGCTCGATAATGGCAGACTTTTCCCTCATCTTTTTGATTACCAGAGATTCGGAGTATTCCCGAAGCCCCGTGATGATGTTGAAAATTATGATGATCTGCCCAAAACCCAGCACCGCCCAGACGCGGGCTAGATTTTCTGTTTTTGATAGAAATAAAAACAGCCAAATTATCCCTGCCCCAGTCAGGATAATCAGCTCGAATTGAAGCAGGGAGTAGAAATGCTTATACAGTGATTGTTTATCAACCACCTTTGGCATGGGGCTTTTTTTGGCTTTTTGATTGTTCTTTGTCTCAGTCATGTCATTACCTCTAATAAGACCGAATTCAAAGTAAAGTTCATTCCCATCAGTTATTGCTTACCCCTACATTCCCTCCCACTCGTTCAACTTCACATCCATCTTTTTTTGCACGCGCTCGTATTTCAAATTAAAAACATCCAAAGTGTTTTGCTTTGGATGTTCACAGTCAAGCGTATATCAACTTGCCCTTCGGCACAGGAATTTCCCTGCCTAATTCACGGGCGGTCTCGACCCATTCCTGCGCGATCTTTTCCACGTTGGCAAGCGCCTCCTGATAATTCTCTCCATCTGCCATGCACCCGGGCAATTCGGGCACTTCCGCGATGAACGCGTCATCTTCGGCGCTCCAATAAAGGATTACCTCATATTTAATCATGGTTTTCACCTGCCAGTTTATAATTCAAAATCAAATTCCGAACCTGCTTCACCTGATATGGCTTGGCTTTCGAGCCTTTCGGTTGCAAGTTGATAATTTCAATCACATTGCTTTTCGTGTAAATGTGATGGCTGCCGCGAATCCTTTCATCAAATCCGAGGCTGTTCAACAACTGGCGCAAATCCTCAAAGTCGATATTTGCATCTGATGTTCCTCGCAAAATCTTGTCACGGATTTTCTCCAGTTTTGACATAACTCAATTATACCTAAGATAGCCGAGTTTACAGTCAACGATTAAGTGACTTGAAGTTTCTCCCATTCGTCCAACTTCGCATCCATCTCTTTTTGCACCGTATCGTATTCCTGCGCCAGTTTTATAACTATGCCCGCATCTTTCGGCGGATTCGCCAACTTTGCGCTGATCTCGCCTAGCTGTGCTTCCAATGCGGCGATCTGTTTTTCGAGCTCCAGTTTCCTGGCGGCTTTCTTTTTATCTTCCTTCGTGTTCGTCGTAGACTTTGCTTTCGGCGTCTCTTTCTTTTTAGTTTCTGTCTCTTCACGCTCAGCTTGTACGGCGGCACGGCGAGCCAGGTCTTTTTCGCGTTCTTCCTTCAATTGAGAATAGATACCCTTGAAGATGATGAGATGCGATTCGTCCGTGTCGATTTCCCAGATTTGGGTGGCGATGGCATCTACGAGATAACGGTCATGGGTGACGAGCAGGATCGTGCCCTCGTAATCATCGAGCACAGCTTCGAGAATTTCCTGTGAGGGGATGTCCAAATGGTTGGTGGGTTCATCCAGTAAAAGTAAATTCGTGTTTTGCAGGGCAAGCTTGGCTAATGCCAAACGTCCGCGTTCACCACCGGAGAGCATGGATACTTTCTTGAAAGCATCGTCACCTGAGAATAAATATTTACCAAGATACTCGCGCGCCTTTTGCGGCAGCCAGCCAGTGGTATCCGTGATCTCTTCGATCACACTTTTTTTGGCGTCCAGGCTTTCGTGCGCCTGCGCAAAATATCCAATGTGCAGACTCTCTCCCAGAGTCACCGAACCAGCTAACGGGGGGATCTGATCGAGGATCGTTTTGAGAAAAGTGGATTTACCCGCGCCGTTCGGTCCAATTAATGCGGCACAGTCGCCGCGGCGTAAGTCTATGTTGGGTGCAGAGAATAAAAATTTATCCGAGAAGCCCACTTTGAGATTTTCAGTGCGGATGACCATGTCACCCGAACGTGCGGCTTGAGCGAGACGCAAATGTAAATTGGGCAACTGACGCACCGGCGATTGCAAAGCATTGATGCGCCGTCCGGCTTCATCCACGCCCAGGATGGACATCGTAACAGAAACCTCGCCCGCGGTCTCGATCCATTTTTGTTTGAGCGCGGCTTCCATGCCGATCTGTTCAATGGCTTGAATCAGGCGCGAGATGCGTTTGAGTTTGCCTTTGGCTTGCAGCACATTTTGTCCCGCTACATTCTTGCGGATGTATTCCATTTCCTTTTGCAGTTTTTCTTTTTCGCTGTCGAAAACTTCCTGCCTGCGTTCCATACGTTCGACGCGTTGTTTTAAATACGCACTGTAATTGCCGCGATAGGTTTCGGTTGCGCCGGGGAACATTTCCAGGATCGCGTTGCTGGCTTTATCCAGAAAGAAGCGGTCGTGCGAAATGATCACCGCGG
>JAYUGV010000248.1:0-9478 GCA_043767565.1 Anaerolineales bacterium | reverse complement strand
GAGTGCACCGATGTAATCGCTTTCGGCACAGTAGTTATGGCATAGATCCAAATGTAATTTAAATTTTGGAGAATTGACTTCGTTGACCAAATTCATGCCCTGTTCGAGAGTTTCGATGAACATGCCTGGTTCCGGCTCAATTAATAGGGTGATATCCTCATCGTCTCTGACCTCTTTCAGGCACTGATGGATACTATCCACCAGCAGTTCGTTTGGATTGAAAGATGGATTTGCAACATGCTCTTCCCTGATAAAACCGCTTCCAAACGTGACCAGGTTTACGCCCAGCTTTCTGGCAACTTCGATTCCCCGTTTTACCAGATTGATACGGCGCTTTCTTCCAGCAGTGTCAATAGACATCACGGACGGTTCATGCGGGCGGGAGGGGGTAAAAAAATGAGAGGCAGTTGCTACACAGGCCGGTCTAACCCGGGTCTTCTCAAAACGTTTTTTTATGGTTGCCAGATACTCATCTGTTATCTCGAACGGATTAAATTGATCGCGGTGAAAGGAAAGTTCTATTCCGGGATAGCCTGCCTGATCCACCACGTCGATCGCGTCTAAAAAATCCAATTTTGTCAGACCAAAGGTACTGTAACTTAATTTTGTCATTGGTATTACTCCTAAACACAGGGAATTGAAACCTGAACCATTCAAAGTTAACGACCAAACTTCCAATACCTGACCAATTGTATCCGATTTCACAAGTGGTAGTATAATCCCAACACTCAAATATTGAAAGACACACTATTCAAAGGAATGAAAATATGAACATCAACTTTGCCATGTGGCGCAAGGCTTCATGGGAACTCATCAAGATGGACAGCAAGCAGGAGTGGGATGCGCTGGATGTCATCTCCAAGTGGCTGATTGCCCAGTATTGGTCGTAATTACTTCAGTTCGATGTCTTTGACTTCCAGCCATGCAGGTTCGGTGTTTTCCAAAACGCCGAACCCGATCTTCCCCTCCGGTGTGAACGCCGCATATTGATTATCGATCCAGATGACGAGTCCCAACGGCGGATTTGGACTCACATTCGACTCAAACACCTGCACATCATCCACTTCGAAAGACACGCGCTTCAGACTCCACTCGAGCCTGTATCTGTGCCATTGAGTGGGATCCACGCTTTGACTCTGATTCTGGACTCCAACAGCTTGCTGTTGGGAATTCCATAATTGAACTCCATCATCCTCAATTACTCTCCCCAACAATCGCCGCGCTAGCTTGCGTGAAAAGGGGAGAACCAATCCTGCCAGAACCAACCACGGATGAAACTTCGGCGCACGAAATGTTTGCGCCATAAATCCATTGCCCGCTGCTGATCGATACAGGCGAGCGTTCTTCTCGCCTGTATCGAGACCATTTTTGAACGATAAATAATTTTCCTCCGACGCCCCAAAGAACCACACTGCATTCGGCAGCGCCGGTAACCGAAACGGATTCCCTCCAAACCCAAGTGACAACCCGAACGGATCATTCCATAAGCCGAATCCCCAAGTCCCAGCAATGGAGTCGCTTGAAGTGCGGGCAGACAGGCTGAGGCTTAGACTTGTCCTGAGACGTTGTGTTGAGCTTGTCGAAACAGAAGTCGAAGGAGGGAAGCGGAGCGGAAATCGTCCTCTTGAAAGTAGCGCGTAGTCATCAAGCTGCGCGAGTCGATATGAGTCAGCAAATCCAGATGGGATGGATAATCGAAAGCCGCGCGGAATTTCATCAACGCGCGCATCGGGCGTGAAGCGCGGGGTTAATTGCGGTTGAGCCACTTGCGACCCAGCGTGAAAAGACCGATGCATACCCATGCGATGTTCAAGCCCGCCGATGGATAGGCACGTAGATAGATCGTATTGATGACAAGTAAAACGCCCGCGCTGATGTTCATGGCCTGATATAGAGCCGAATCGCCCTCAACCTTTTTCGATGAGACAAGTCCATAGGCAGCGAGAAACAGGATGGTGCCGACCCACCCAAGCGCGTTAATGATAAGTTCTGTGGACAGCATATTATGTATACTCTCCCACAGTCTCTAATACTTTATATGGATCAAACGCATCGCGCAGACCGTCACCGATGTAGTTGACGGAGATGATGCTGAGGAAGATCATCAAGCCGGGGAAGATGGCGAGCCACGGGTATTTAATGAAGTGGTCTTGGGCTGTGGAAATAAGATTGCCCCAGGAGGGAGTCGGTTGTTGGATGCCGAAGCCGAGAAAGCTCAAACCTGATTCTTGAATTATGGCGTAACCGAGTTGTAGTGTAGCTTCCACAATGACAACGCCGATGCCGTTGGGGAGGATGTGACCGATGATAATGCGGCTGTCCGATGAACCGAGCGCACGCGCGGCGGAGACATAATCCAATTCGCGCAGGGTGAGAAAGGCGGCGCGGACGAGACGAGAGAAAGTCATCCATGAGAGGATGCCGATGACGAAGCTGATGGTGATGACGCTGTTGCGTTGAAAGACGGGCAGGTCAACTTCTCGTAATATAGCGGCGAGCAGGATCAAGACAAGAAATGACGGCAGTGAGAGGAATGCATCGGTGATGCGCATGAGGATCGCATCCATTGTTTTGCCGTAGTAGCCAGCCAGCGCACCGATGGGTACGCCAATAAGCAGAGAGATGGCAACTGCGATGCCACCAACGGATAAAGAAATTCGTCCGCCGTAAAGGATGCGGGTGAGCAGGTCGCGCCCGAGCGCGTCGGTGCCGAGGAGGTGGGATGCGGAGGGCGGTTGAAATTTATCGGGGAGATTCGATTTTTCGGGATCGTAGGGTGACAGTGGTGCAAGGATGCACATCAAGATTAAGATGCCGAAGATGATGGAGCCTGCGATCGCGCCGCGGTGCCTCGTGAATCGCTTCCAAACCGTTTTAGCCGCGCTGACGGTTTGGACGGTGGGGTCGTGAGTGATTTCGATGGAGTCGTAGTTGGTCATGTTAGATGTCTCGCGCGCTTCGTCTGCGGGCTTCGCTGTCGCTCTGCCCTCCGCTCAGCGCGAGGGATTTACTCATACCTCACCCTCGGGTCAAGATATGCATACAAAATATCTGCGGCTAAATTGCAGAGGATAATGAAGGCTGCACCGATGATGAGGACTGCCATGAGCAATGGATAGTCACGTTCGACGGCGGCTTGGTAGTAGAGACGTCCCATGCCGGGCCAGGCGAAGATGGTTTCGATGAGGACTGCGCCAGTGAAGATATATGGCAGGTCGAGTGCGATGAGAGTCACGATGGGAATCATCGCGTTGCTGAGGGCGTGGCGAAAGATCACGCGGCGTTCGGGCAGTCCACGCGCACGTGCGGACTTGAGATAGTTCAACGGGAGGATTTCGAGAAGGCTCGAGCGTAGAAAACGTGAATACCACGCGACCCAGCCCAAGGTCCCGGTAAGAACCGGGAGAACCAAATGGGAGATGCGGTCTGAGAGCGAGAATCCGCTGTCGAGGGAGGACATGCCTCCAGATGGTAAAAGAGGTTCTCCAGTCCACGGATTTTTTAGCCACGCATAGAAGATCAAGATGAGCAACAGTCCAAGCCAAAATTCTGGGATGGCTTGCCCGGCGAATGAAAATGTTGTGGCGAAGAGATCGAAGATGGAATATTGTTTGATGGCGGAATAGATGCCGATGGGGATGGCGAGGGCGAGCGCGGTGAGCATGGTGATGCCCATGAGCAGAATGGTGTTGGGGAAACGCAGACCGATCTCTTTGAGGACGGGTTCGCGCGTACGATAGGAAAAACCGAAGTCGCCGCGCAGGATGCCCTTGCGTGTGCCGTATTCATCTTTGATGCCATCGTTGTTTGTGTCTACTTGAGTCCAGTCGTTGCCTGCGAGCCAATAAAGATATTGAACGGGCAGAGGTTTATCTAACCCAAATTGACGTTTGAGGAGTTCGACTTTTTCAGGTCGAATACGCCGACCACCATACGCGGAGAGTGGTCCGCCGGGCGCGAGATTGACCAGTGCAAAGAGGATGATGCTGAGGAGGAAAAGCAAACCGATGGTTTGGATGAGTCGGCGGAGGATGTAGGTGATCATCTAATCTGATAGTCTTTAGTCGATAGTCAGACGAATTGAACCGCGAAGCACGCTAAGATCGCTAAGAAAATCATTAAAACTTTGCGTGCTTTGCGCTCTTCGCGGTTATTTTTTTCTTTGTGTTTCTGTGTGGAAGCCTTATTTTATTTTCCAATCCGCGATGTTCCAGGTGACAAGATCGTTGACCGATGACTGAACACCTTCAAGACGGGCAGAGTAGGCATCCGCATTGGGAACTGTGAATAGATGAATGACGGGCACTTCTTCGTTGATGAATTTGCCGATCGCGCAGAAGGCATCCTTGCGGGTTTGTTCATCAAGGGTGTAGGTTTCATCGATCAACGCATCTACATCTGGGTTGTCCCACCGAAAGAAATTCCAACCGCCTCCGGGAGTTATGGCCTCCTGGGAGTAGGTCTCCCAAATGTAATCGGTGGGGTCTACACCAGCGTAGCCATCATCCCAGATATCGATGTCGAAGTTGCCGCTTTGTTCGATGCCACCATTCTCGGCGAGATCCCAAAGCACACTGCCTTCCACGACAGTAATGTTTAGCTTGATGCCAATATCACCAAGCTCTTCAGCAATTAATTGTTGAGTGAGCTCCAGAGGTTCACCAAACTCGGCGTAGGTGATGAACTCCATTTCCATTTTGTAGCCTTCGGGCGCACCCGTCGTGCAACCGTTACATTCGCGGATGCCATCACCGTCGGCATCTTTCCAGCCGGCTTCTTCAAGTTTGGCTTTTGCGGCTTCAGGGTCAAAGACTGGGCGTGGAACTTCGCACTGGTAAGGCGGACGGAAGAATTCGGTCCAGGTGGGTGTTGCCAGCCCGTGAAAGATTTCAGTGTTAATTGTATCCACATCTATCGCCATGCGGATCGCCTGCCTGACGCGCACATCTGACAGAATTGGATGAGGTGTCGCCGCCGGGTCAGTTGTCCCTTTGGCGGCTTCGTTCATATACAACCGCATGACCCAACGGTCGATGGGACTTATGCTAACTTTTGCCGTGTCTGAACCTTCCAAATCTTTCGCAGTGTTGGTGTTGATCCACATATCGATATCAGCGTCGCCTTTGAGCATCATCGTCTTGCGGACGGCGTCATCAGGTACGATCTGAACGACCACCTTTTCGATCTCAGGCTTGCCGGCTTGATAAAAATTGTCGTTTTTTGTGAAGGTCATGTGATCGCCTTCCACCCATTCGCTCAAGGTGTAAGGACCATCACTCAAAGGCTGGCGTCCGCAATCCCAGGCAACAAAGCCCTGTTCGGCGTCACAATAATGCGCGGGCCAGATCGCGATCTGCTCGCCGCCGAATTGAGTCAAATAACCCGGATAAACAGCGTTGTAATTAACCACGAAGGAATATTGATCGATCTTCTCCACGGATTCGATGTAATCGCTTCCAGGAATCCATGAGCCAGTGTCCGGGTTTGAAATTGCATCCCACGTAAATAGAACATCGTCGGCTGTCACCGATTTGCCATCCTGCCATTTCACATCCTGACGCATTTTCCACGTCACAGACATGGAACCGTAAGATTCGTCAATGACCACTCCGCCATTTTCGATGGTAGGTAGTTCTGTGGCAAGTTCGGCAAAGACTTTTCCGTTCGGGTCTATATCTGCCAAGCCAAGCATGACCAGTTCCATAACCAGCGCATCATATCCGGTGTCTGCGACAATTGCATTAAAGGATGGTGGGTCTTCAGGAACCACAATAGTGATGGTGGTTCCATTGGATGTTGTGTTTGAGGATTGAGGCGCTGAACCGCATGCGGTTAGCACAAGACTAAGTATGACCATGAAGGTCAGAAAGAACAACGATCGTGATTTGTTGAGCATTGGTCCTCCTGCAGGATTTTAGATTTCATTGCGGGGTATTATTGCACGTTTTGCCTGTGATGTTAAGGTTTTTTGCGGGGCACTTTTGGGGGAATATGGGTAAAATACTCTCAATGGAAATTTTGTGATGTCATGGTTAGTTAATTGAGGAATTATGCTTCTTTTTCAACAACCGCCTGTTACTCAATATGACCTGCAATTTAGCGTTGCGGGTATTCCCGTTCGCGTCCATCCATTATTTTGGTTGATCTCGATCCTGTTTGGCGCCGCTGGGGGCAGCCTGCTATTGGTGCCCATCTGGGTGTTTGTAATATTCATCTCCATCCTTATCCATGAACTGGGACATGCCTTTGCATTTCGGCGCTCCGGTCTACGGTCACATATTGTGCTGCATTTTGGGGGAGGGCTAACCATCCCTGAATCGATCTCTTGGGGCGGTGGTTGGGCGAGCGTCGCGCTATCACGCGGGCAGGAGATCTTCATTTCCCTTGCCGGTCCTTTTGCCGGGTTTTTGTTTGCAGGAATTATTCTTGCAGGCGTGGTGCTCACAGGTGGATCAGTAGCTACCTCCTATTTGCTGGGATTTATTCCTTTGCCGCTTATTGCTTTGGTTCCCTATGGTGGTGTACTGATCGGAATGTTGGTTCAGCAATTCCTGTGGGTCAATATCTTTTGGGGCTTGATCAATCTCGTGCCAGTGCAGCCATTGGATGGCGGAAACGTTGCGCGCAATATTTTCCTTCAATACGATCCCTTGGATGGCTTGCGTAAATCCCTCTGGCTTTCAGTGATCGCCGGCTCACTCGTTGCGCTGGTTGGTTTGATCGCTTTTCGTAGTTTATACATTGCGTTACTTTTCGGGTTTCTGGCATATCAGAGTTATCCATAGGTATCAACATAAGGAAAGTTCAGGTTCAAGCAAAGTCTGATTAGTGGAAGGGCGTTTTTTGCGTTTCAGTAAATTAGGTGTTGATTGCAAAAGTTTGACAATTGTGACCAATAGCATTTTCAAAGAATCACTATCTTTCAAGAACAGATGCACGAGGATTGCGAATTTTTGAATGAGCGTAGCAGCAAGCACAATGCTTTTGTTTGGGATGTGCCAGACAGAAGCGAGAAGGAGCCATTGCTGGATCAAGACCGCCATGAGTTTTGCATAGATCTCTGTCAAAATGCGCCAAGGGTTTTCACTTTCCGATTCGTCAACTTGAGAATAAGTTTTCCAGAGCCGGAATAATAATTCGATCTGCCAGCGCAAACGCAACAGCGTATAGACTTCAAGAGGCGCCAATAAATTCTGCGGCGCATTGGTAAGAATGATTGTCCAATGTGCCAGCTGTAGACGTTCAGCGGATAAGGACTTCTTGTTTTTTCTGGCGTCTTCTCGCAATTTTCGAATTCGCTCAGCGGCAGTTTGTTCATCAACCTGAATGGCAATCAAACGACAAGGCAGATACCGGGTTTGCCCTACCTGTACTGGAAGGTCAACGAGGGTATTGCGCTGTTTCTTCAAGAAAGAGATCAGATGTAATTCCTGGTCATTTTCATACAAAATCACGTCGTTTTTATACCGAATCACCCAAAAACCGCCCGCCTGTGCATCTTTTTCTAACTGATCCAAACTGAAGAAACCCAGATCAGTAATTCTCAATTCGCCAGTTTGTAGGGGACGCTCAAAGAACGGGGACTTTATGTCGTGTTCACGCCCATTCGCCAATGCAGGTCCAGAAACCTGCCCGCTCTTGTACTCCAAACTCACATGTAGTTTGATTGCCGAACAACCCTTCTCGTTTTTTGGACGTACCCCTTGCCAAATCTCTACACACTCATCGGGCAAGCCGATCACACTCCCATCTTGAATGTGGATGCGTTCAAACCGATTGAGCAACTCTATGTCTTTACCCAACGATGTAGTTATCATTTGATTGACTGCCTGTTCTAACATCACCTGCATGAATTTCGCCGAACGCCCACTAAACTTTTGTTCCAGACCTTGAGCTGTAATTTGCAAGCCCGATAATGCGCCTGCCTGACTCATTTGACGATAACTCATTTTGGGCTGATTAAGAAATCCAAACACAAGTGTCTCTGCAAAGTTACTACCCTTTATTTTTACTACGCGTTGCGTAAAGCCTGTCTCTTTTGCAAGACGGTCTGCATGTTCACTAAAAATACTTTGAAGCGATTTGCTAATTCGTGTTATAGTTTTTATGGGGTTTTTCCTGTAGGTTTTTTGTTGACACTAAAACTTTACCAGAAAAACCCCTTTACGTTGATACCTATGCTGGCATATCAGAGTTATCAATCTATTCAGGGTCGCTATGGCAGATTTTGAACAAAAACCACCTGCGTATTTTCTAGACAATCCAGTTCTGCCATGATAAACTTTTGCCCGCATATATTGGCGTGGCGCTCCAGCGCCACGCCTTTTACTGCGAATAGGATAAACATGGATATTCTTCTTACTGGCTCTGTAGCATACGATTACTTGATGACCTTCCCCGGTCACTTCTCAGAACAAATTCTGCCTGAACGCTTGGGCTCGATCAGTCTTTCCTTCCTCGTTGACGGCATGTCTAAACAGCGCGGTGGCATTGCGCCGAATATTGCCTATTCAATGGCACTGCTTGGCGAACGCCCGCGCGTGATGGCAACTGTGGGTGAAGATTTTTCGGATTATCGTAACTGGCTCGAATCCAAGGGCGTGGACACTTCGTTGATGAAAGTGGTCCCGGGCGAGTTCACTGCTTCGTTCTTTGCGACGACGGATCTGGCTTCTGCACAAATAGCCTCTTTCTACCCGGGAGCCATGGGATACTCTGCAACGCAGTCATTGAAGGACCTTGATAAGAAACCAGACCTTGTCATTGTTTCACCAAGTGCGCCAGACGCAATGATGAAATTCCCGGCAGAAAGCCGTGAATTGGGAATTCCGTATTTATATGATCCCAGCCAGCAGGTCCTTCGGTTGGAAGGTAGTGAGCTGGCACGCGATATGGAAGGCGCCCACTTCCTGTTTTGTAACGATTACGAGTTCGGACTCATTTCCAAGAAAACTGGCTGGAGTCTCGATCAAATGCTGGAGCATGTGCAAGTATTGGTTATTACGCGCGGCAAAGACGGTGCGGACTTATATATGGGCGGCGACTCGGTCCACATACCCACTGTGCCTGAAGATGAGGTGATTGACCCCACAGGTGTTGGGGATGCGTTTCGCGGCGGTTTCCTTGCTGGCTACTCACACGGCTTCGATTGGAAGTTATGCGGTGAGATCGGTTCACTGGCGGCTGTCTACTGTCTCGAACAAAAAGGGACGCAGAGCCACAGTTATACAAAGTTGGGATTTGTCGAGCGTTTTAGAAAACACTTCGACGATGGCGGCAAGTTGGATGGGTTGTTGTAATAATGTAACCCCGCTGGTTGAGTAGCCTGAGGCGACAGCCGAAGGCGTATCGAAACCAGCAGGTAAGCAAAATAATTTTAGGCTCTCCCGTAATTGACGGGAAAGAGCCTAAACACGAAGGACACCAAGTACACAAAGGGGGAAAAGGCGGTAATTTTACAGGCGTTTTTCCTTCGTGA
>JAYUGV010000247.1:0-9501 GCA_043767565.1 Anaerolineales bacterium | reverse complement strand
ACTGCCGCCTCCTATACCGATCTCGCAGTGGTCGAAGGCGCGACCTATTACTACGTGGTCCGTGCGCTCGATCTATCCTTCAACCGTTCGGGCAACTCCTCCCAGGTGATGGCGACGGCTCAACTCCGCACAGTGACATTGGTCTTCACTGTCACTGTCCCAGCCAGTACAGATGCCACGGCTCGCTCGGTGTATATCGCGGGCTTCCTCGATCGTTTGGATGGTGGTCTGCCTCAATGGAACCCCGGCGGTGTAGTGCTCACCCGCGTGGATGCCACGCATTGGACGATCACCCTCACCGGTAAAGAGTCCACGCAGATCGAATACAAGTATGCGCTGGGTGATTGGGATCATGTCGAAAAGGAAGATGGTCCCTTCCCAGCCTGTGCGGAAGTCGCCAACCGCCCACTGACGCTCACCTACGGAGCCACAGGCACACAGACCGTGAACGATACGGTGCTCAACTGGCGCAACGTCGCTCCGTGCGGAAACTAATTTCAAAATTAAGCCTTATTACATTCAGCCGACTCAAGCGAGTCGGCTGAATTATTTCTTCAGAGCTTTATAATTACCCGAACAGATCAGCATAGGCATTATGATCGAAGGGATTTTATTGGTATGAATAAGAGTAGAGATCGTTTTCTTTTTATTGTCTTCCTATTAGCGGTTCTATCTGCCTGTGCGCCCTCGCAGATAGGTCAACCAGTAATTCCACAAAGCCAGCCCATTATATTTTTTAATGGCATTATCCTGACAATGGAGAATGGAGGGCAGGCACAGGCAATTGCTGTTGAGAACGGGAAAATCCTTGCGGTTGGGGGGAATGATGAAATTCTTGCTCTGCGCGAAACAGACACGCTGGTCATTGATCTGGATGGGCGAACACTCATGCCTGGGTTTGTGGATGCCCATACGCACGTGCTTAACGATGCGCGCGCGGGAGGCATGAGTCTCGACGAGGCTCAGTCATCTGCGCTGCAAAGAGGGATTACAACCATCGGGGATTTATATGTGGACCGACAATTTCTAAGGGAGATCCAAAAATTCAACGCGTCAGGTTTTTTGCATCTCCGCACCAGTTTATACCTGGTCTACAACGATCCGTGTGGCAAGGTGTTTGGGGATTGGTATTCTGCCTATCCACCCAGCCGTGTGCCCGGTGAGATGTTGCGAGTCAACGGGATTAAGATATTTACGGATGGGGGATCGTGCGGACGTCCCGCGCTTAGTTTTGAAGTGAGAAACGGGAGTGGCCTCGGCGATTTGTGGATGAAGCAGGCTGAACTGAATCAGATCGTTTCTCAGTCGCAAGCGGCAGGCTATCAAGTTGCGATCCATGCCATTGGAGATCGCGCTGTAGAACAAGCCCAAAATGCAATTGCCTTTGCGCTGAATGGTCAGCCTAACACCTATCGTCATCGCATGGAGCACATCAACATTCTAACCCCTGAAATGGTCAGGCGGTTCGGTGCACTGGATATTGTGGCAGTGATCCCCGGGCAATATCATAGTTGTATGCCAATCGGGTCGCCGCTTCCTAAAGATTATCGCGATTGGGAATGGCCATGGCAGGCGCTGCGGAAGGTCAACCCCGATCTCAAAATCGCATGGCATTCAGACTATCCATTTTGGTCCATGAGTCCATTTGTGCACCTGTATGGTTTTGTGACCCGTAATGATGTCCAATCGTATTACACGTGCAAGCCTGGTTCATGGTTGCGGGATGATACGCTTCCGGTCGAGGCAGCGCTTTCCATTATGACCATTCAATCTGCGTATGCCTTGTTTCGTGAAAATGAGATTGGCAGTCTCGCGCCGGGTAAATACGCTGACCTCATCATCCTCTCCGAAAACCCATTGACCGTCGAAGCAGAGGAATTGAAAAATATCCACGTCCTGGTTACTATGGTGAACGGACAGTTTGAATACTGTTTGCCAGATCAGCCACTGCTTTGTAATGGTTATTTGAATCGCATCCCTGTGCCCTTGCCAGATATACGTCCGTCAGTCCCTGTCCGTTGGCTGGCGGTGATTTTAATAATCGTAATTCCATTTGTTTTAGTAGCGTTAGGAAAATCCAGACGCACTGGAATGAAGCTGTTAGAGGGTATATCAGGGATTGTAGGCGGCGCTCTTTTCAGCATTACTCTTTGGTTAGGCAATGTAAACTTTACAACCAATATCGGGTTGCTCATCCTGGCCCTTATATGCTTGTTGACTTGCATGGTGGGGATCTGGTTTCTTGAAAGGCATACCAAAGTAACCCGCATTGCACTGGTGTTAATAGGAGTGGCGACCATTGGTATGGGGGAGGGCTTTATAGGAGTGCAATGGTTCAGGGAAGATGGACTGTGGCTGGTGCTTGCGATCAGTGTAGCTTGCCACATGCTCGCTTTGATCATATTTGGAGTGGCAAATCTCAAAGCCCGGCTCTTTCCACGTCTGAATTGGATTCCGTTGACAACTAGCGTCTTAGCCCTGCTCGCTCCATTTTTACTGAATTCTGTTTCTTTATGGGGTATAGAATGGGCGCCCTTAATATTTGTTCTAACCTTTGGAATTGGTTGGCTGCTGATGGGGGTTCTGCTATTGAAAACAACCAGATGAGGCTAAAGCAATTCATATACAGCAAAACAGCCGACGCGTTTAGTCGGCTGTTTGATTTCTTTCAAGAGATATTAACTTATAAACCTATTATGGTTTTGGCGTAACCGTCACTGTCGCCGTCCCCGGCAGAAAATCCAACTTCGGCGGAGGCGGCGGGACAACTTGAAAACCTTTTTTATCGGTGAACGTGAAGTAAGTCACTTGACCCGGATAGATCTCTACAAAGGCTTGAAGATCTTTATCTTTATAAGTGATTAGGATCTTATAGATTCCTGCGGGTAGATCGCTCAAAACCATGTTCTCTTGATAATACGGGTCTGAGTTAACGGGTCCTTGGGCGTAGGTGAAAGCTTCGTGTACAGGCTTATCAGCGGGGTAGGGATGCACTTCCAGCAGATATTGATTCAACAATTCGCCTTTTTCGCCCGAGATGCGTCCCACCAGCACACCCCAGCCTTGCGGCGGAGCTGTCCATAATTCGGGGTTGTAGGTTGTATAAAAAGTATTGCCGCCCGTGCGCACTTCAAAATGCAGATGCGGTCCCGTGGTCGCGCCGGTGTGCCCAACCAATCCTAATACATCACCTGTTTCCACATGTTGACCGACCACCACGCTGATCTTGCTCATGTGAGCATAGACCGTATACAGGTTCTGACCCTTATATCCAAAATCATGCCGCACGACCACCGCCTGTCCATACGGATCGTTGCGATTGCCTTCCGCTTCGGTATATAAACCCCAGTCTGCTGAGATCACAGTGCCGGGTCCAGCCGCGAGAATCGGCGTGCCTTCTTCGGCGTCAATGTCCACGCCGGTGTGGACGATGTTTGGCGCAAAGAACACGCCTCCATAGCGATACTCCGCCAGGGGCCAGTTGATATTGTCTGCGGCGATGGGTCGGGTAAAGTAAAAGTGATCGTAAGCCGAAACAGCCCACGGCACCGGATACAGAGGCGGACGCCATCCTGAAACAGGTTCGGCTCCGGGAGTCGGGAGGAAGAATCGAAATGGTTGGATCGTGGGACGCGGCGTCGCTTCGATCACAGCCGGTAACTGGGTCGCTGATTCCCCGGCGATCACCGCAGTTGGAGTCTGCTCCGCTCCGCGCGGGGATGCGGGTGCGCAGGCGGTGAGGAGCAGAATAAGAATTATTACTATCATCGCGCTGAGCGGAGCGGAGCGAAGACGAAGCGTTTGGTTTGCGAAGTGCGCTTCGTCTTCGGGGCTGTCGCCCCTACGCTCAGCGCGAAAGATTATTTTCATGGAATAATGGTGGGTGGCGTGGGCGAAGGCGGCGGTGTGATCGAGGGCGTGGGTGTCTTGCTCGGTGTTGGAGTTATCGAGGGCGTGGCGGAGAGGCGTACCCGCGTGGATGTGGCGGTTGGTGTGGGCGTGAATGTCCTTGTGGAGGTTGGCGAAGGGATGAGCAATCTCGTCGGTGTGAGCAATACATCGGATGGATAGAGTTGCAGCATGGCAGAATAAAAATCCAAACCGTCAGTCAGTGCGAATTCTGTGAAGCGCGCACCGCGATAGAAAGTGCGCCAGTTCGGTAAGGCAGGTAAACGCTGCCAGCCATATTGCGCGGCAAGCGTCGTGACATCCACCCAATAACCGGGCGGCACATCGCTGTAGGTTCCGCCTTGTTCGTAAACTTGCGGGTCAAGTTTATAACGGGCGCCCAGGTCCCAGGGCGTGTTGTGCATGGGCTCACCGAGTGAACCATCCTGCAATTGTGTGCGGATGTATAAACGCCAATAGGTTTGCGCGCCAAAGTCTTCACGTACCGCCACCATCCAACCCGCGTTGGTCATCAGCGAATTGATGGCAAAGGCGCGACCCGTATAGAGCCAATCTTCTTTGTAGCCGGGGTCGAGTGCCTTCGTGAGAGGCACGAAGGCATTCTCCAAACTGGCAAGTGCATCCCAACCAGCTTCACGAGTCACACGTTCGCGTAAGGCAATAAAGGCTTCATCGGCAAGATCATGCAGTTGTGGATACGGCGCCTGTACGCCCTTCAAATCCACAAGCAAATATCGTGATGATGTGCCGCTCGAAATCGGATTGCCGTTTGCTGCCCAGAGCGGGGCAGGCGTGAGTTGTGCGGACTGTTGAAAATCATTCGGCAGGGGATCAGACATGATCAGGTTCGCCCAGGTCAATCCGCGCAGGGGTTGAGGGAAGGGCGTAAGTGCTTGCAGAAGTTCGCTGGTCAATGAATAGGTGGTGAGATAAGTTTCGTTCGGCGCAGAGACTGTGGTGATGATCTGATCGCCGCGCTTATTCCAGGCGGGATAATCGCCGTCACCGATCCATTGTGCCGGAACGTTCCGCGCCGCATCCCAAATGTAAATACCACTGCGCCCAACGCTTTGTGAAGCTGAAGCCCATGCCAGATTCTTTCCGTCGGGCGACCAGATCGGGTGTGACTCAGCAGCCAGTTCGGTATTGCTTAGATTTGTGAAACGCTGGTCTTCGGGTTTATCCAGATCGGCGAGCATGACTTCACCGTTGGAGATGAACGCGATCTGACGTCCGCCCGGCGCCCAGGCGGGTGAATAATTGGCGGCTGGCGAATTTGTCAATTGAGTTGTGTCGTGGGCTGGGTCATTGGCTGGACCGATCACGATTTCGAGCGAGTCATTGTGATAGGTCTCGTATGCCAGAAAGGCGCCATCAGGTGACCACGAAGGTGCGCTTTCATATTCTGGCGTATTCGTTAGTTGAGTTGTTTCACCGCTGGAAAGATCGAGGAGATAAAGATCCCAAAAGCCGTTACGATTGGAGGCGAAGGCGAGCTTCTTGCCATCCGGGCTGGCGGCGGGAGTGATATCGTCCCAATCGTTGGATGTGAGACGGGTCAGCGGCATTTTATTGGGGATGTAGGCGAACAAATGAGAGTAGCCATCTTCTTCGTATGAGAAGATGACCATTTCATCTGCATTCTTCGGCACAACCGGGACGAGTTCTTTTGTTGCGGTTGGTGCGTTGAGCGGCGCTGTTGATTCGGATGTAGTGGGAGTCTCTGTTGCGATCTCGCGCGAACAGCCGAGTAAGGCAAGCCCGATCAAAACAAAGATTGTTATCAGCGCGGAGAAACGGGTGAAAGTTTTAGGCATTTTTACTTATGTCATTCTGAGCGAAGCGAAGAATCTCGGATATTGGAAGTAGAGACCCTTCGCTATCGCTCAGGGAATCATAACCATAAGGATAAATCTTATTCTTTAAGCAGGATCAGGCTCAGGCGTAGAAGGCGGCGGCTTTACATCAAATGAAAAAACTACCGGCTCGTTCGTGGGTCCATCGGGGTAATAAAGTTTTGCTTCCAGGGTATACGGGTTTTTCAACTCACCGCGGATGTGCATGGTGAATTCCATTTTCCAACTCATTGGCTCGACGATGCTGGATGAGGCGATCTCATTACCATCACAGTCGTTGAGCGTGACTTCGATATAGGGTCGCTTTTGATACGGCGTGACTTCAATGTTGACGCGCGCGCGATAGCCATCGGGATAAGGCTCTGCCGAAAGAGAGATGATGCGCGTCTCTTCGGGTGTCATGCGGTTAAGGTTGTCTTCAGGGAAAAAGAAATCCATTTTTAGTCTCGTAGTCGTTTAGTCTGGTAATCGTAAATCGCAAATCCAAAATCGCAAATCGTAAATCGGTTCACTCATCAAAAAGGAAGGTTGCTTCAGAATATAAACGCACGCCTTTTTTCTTTACGCGCTCATCGATCCATTTCTTGAGGTAGGCTTCTTTATATTCGACCGATTTACCGCTCGATAATTCATGCAGCGGGTAATTCAAATGCAAAGCGCGCGGTGAAACGGTGAAGCGCGTGATACCGGTGGGAAGCACGATCTGCTGCGCGGCGAGTTTGAGCACGGTCTTGATCTTGAAGCTCGGGAAGATCACCAGCGCGGTCAGATCGGGGTAGATCTTATTGAACGAATCGACCAGGGTTTGGCTGGTGCGATCCAACGACGCGCGCGTTTTATAGGCATTCACGATCTTATGCAAGGTGCCGATATGCGCGGGGAGGTCGCTGGGCGATTCTGTCAGTATATAAAATTTTCCATCGGGCAAACGGATCTGCACCGGCACATACTTGGGCGCATCCAGCGATCTGCTGGTGTTGATCTTGATGACTTCCAGCCCTTTGATGTGGCGAAGTTCGCTCATCAACGTTTTGGTGGGCATGCCCCAGATCACATGATTCCAGGTTTGCAAGTTCACATTCGGGTTGTTGGCTTCCACCACCTGCGCCACGATGTGCGGAAATTCCATCTCTTGCAGCGATGTGACTCTGTTCGCGCCGTCGAGCACCATATAGCGGTTCGAACCATCCGCGAGTGGCATCACGATCGGCGGGTTGCGGATGATGCCCTGCGCACGTAATTTTTCCACGAGCGGCAGGGTGCGTTGATCGTCGTGATCTTCGTGCAGAATTAAACTTTCGAGCGGGAGAATTCTGAGAGTGGGAAGATTTTGAAGCATCGAGCGAAGGATACCATACAACGCTGAGCGTTTCAAACACTTGCCCTGAGTTTATCGAAGGGACAAAAGTTTCAACGTCGTGGCAAAATCCTGCGGGTGTTCGGCTTTAAAGGTTACTTGTGCATTGGTTGCTGGATGGGTAAAGGTCAATGAATATGCATGCAAAGCGGGACGCGCCGTCAGCTTGGTTTCCTCTGCCCCATACAGGACATCCCCCAACAGCGGATGCCCCAGCGCCGAGGCATGGACTCTGATCTGGTGCGTGCGACCCGTCATCGGCATGGCTTCCACCAAAGCAAACGCTTCACGCAAATCCGACGCTTGATACCGTTTCAAGATTCTGAATCTTGTCTCAGACGGTTTGCCGTGCTTGTCATCCACGATGGTGCGATGTTTATGTCCTACATTGGCGTGCAATGGAAATTTCGTGACCTTCTCATCCCATTTGGGGTTTCCTTCTACGATGGCGTGATACACCTTCTGCGCCTCGTGCTTCTCGAATTGCATGTTGAGTGCGCGATGCGTCTCGGCATCTCGTGCAAAGACCATCACGCCGCTGGTGATCTTATCCAACCGATGAACGATGAAAATTTTGCCGTGCGCCTCTTCCAGCATTTTGACAAGATAAGGCGCGTCTTTTTCCCAGCCATCGGGCAGAACGGGTAAACCGGCGGGTTTGTTGAGAACTAGCAAGCGTTCGTCTGAGTAGAGAATATCCATGGGTTGAATTTTAGCATTTTATAAAGAATTAAATGTTTTGAACCATAAGCAGATTGACAATTACTCTCGTTAACGGCTGTGATGCTGCGCTTGTTTCAAAGTTTATAGGTGAATCAATAAAGGTGAATGTAATAAGCGATACTAGCAAGTTGAGTTTTGCTCCTCGTAAATCTTTCCCTCAAGCGAATACGGACTATAATGAAAACAGGATAATAACAGTGGGATTTCCGGCATCCCTATCTGTGATGAAAAACGTTTAATGTATAAAAAGGAGGCAATCAACTTCCATTGACGGATACTGCACTCAAGGTCATGACAAAATCGAGAAATAGAAAACCCAAAGGAGTACATATGAAAAAGCTTTCTTTTCATCTATTGATCGCGCTGGCTACTATGTTATTACCGATGGTCTCTTGTAACTCCAGCCCTGCACCAGTAAATTTTCTTCCGCCTGCTCAAGATACGGCTGTGCCAGGGAATATTGATAACAGTACAGAAGCTCCTACCGTTGCGCCTACTGATACAGAATATCCTACTGTTGTGCCTACTAATACAGAATATCCAACTCCTCTTCCTACTCAACCCTTATGCACACATACCAATGATATTAGCGTGCCTCTTTCATCAAGTGGTTGTATTGAGGTGGCCAGAAATAGTGATCTCACGATTAGCAGCACGGATGGGAAAGCACATACCTGTACCTTTAATGGAAAGAAGAATGTTACTGTAAGTATCCCGCAGGGTCAGAACTCATCTCCACGGTTCCAACTTGTTGGTTTTGGTGATTATACTTTGACCTGCCTTGGCTCACCCACCTCTGTCAAGATCAAATAGTAGTAACGATAAAACTCTTCCAACCATCTGCCATCGGCTTCCTGGAATGGTCGATCGCTATTGTTTTGAGAGGAGAATGGAGTAAGGAAATTGATCTACCATTACCGATGATCGTATCTAGGTACATATTCGTAGACCTAAAGCCAGGTTTGACGCAGGGTTGTTTAATGTCGATGATGAAAGCCAGAAACAAAGCCTCAAAGGAGTTTGTATGAATAAGTTTGCTGCTCATTCCTTGATTGCGCTGGCTCTATTAATTTTGCCGATGACTTCTTGTAACTCCACCCCTGCTACACAAAATTCTCTTTTCTCTGCTCAACAGACGGCAACGCCCAGTGATTTTGGTACCAGCACAGAAGCTCTCACTGATACAGCAATTCCTGTTAGTACAATAACTCCCATTGATACGGCAATTTCTACTAGTACAGAAACTCCTACTGGGGTACCGCAAGCCACTCAACCGGGATGTCATTTTACGAACAATATTGCCGTACCTCTTTCAGCAGGTGACGCTTTTTGTGTTTATCCAGATAGAAATCCCACGATCACCAGCACTGATAGAAAGGGCCATACTTGTATATTCAAAGGAAAGAAGGATGTTCGGGTAAGCTTCGGGTATAGCATGGGTTTGCCAAAACTCGTTGGCTCTGGCGACTATACTTTGACATGCGATCGCGTGCCTATATCTGTAAAAATCAGCTTAATTAGATAGGACTTACGCAAGACAGAAAAGTTGACGATTGGGCAGAAAGCCGTTACCGTTATGAAATGAAAGCAAAAAAAGAACGCGTGACCCGTTTGGGTTATTGTCAATACTTGCTGGTGAGCCAAATTAATTACACG
>JAYUGV010000246.1:0-9555 GCA_043767565.1 Anaerolineales bacterium | reverse complement strand
GCGATGGCTTCGTGCGTTTTGCGGATGCGTTTGGTGACTTCAGAAGATTCAAGTTGTTTTATTTTTTTACGCAGGTTCCGCAGTAATTTTTCTTCGGTGAATTGCAGGTGCTTCTGAAACTCGTGCAGCTGCGGAAGTTCGTGCACAACTTCAGAGAGCTCGGCAAGGATCACCTGGGTATCACGCAGATCATCGAATTCATCAAGCTGATCTTTGAACGCGCGCGTCAACCTTTGCAAACGCGGGCGCGGCGAGATCGAATTCAATAATTGAATGAGCGCCAGCATGCGCCGCGTGGCAACTCGCAGGTCATGAACTGCTTCATTCGAAAACTCTGCATGACAACGTTTGAGTTCCACGCCATAATTCTTCCAGCGCTGCTCCAAGGCTCCAAGGAGGAGTTGGTTTGTATTTGGTTCTTCAATCGCAGGTGTGCTCATACAAATTCCATCAATCTATTTCAAGGTTCACGTCAAAAACTTCCTCGAATAATGATTTGCGTTTAGCTAATGACCAGTTCTCAAGCATCAAATCGCTCTTGCCTAATAATTTTATCTGCCAGCCGGATTTTCTCTCCTTAATATTCACATCGATACCAGGATTGGCATGGCTGACATCCATTGCGTCAGCCAGATGCAGGAGCGCGGAAAGTTTATTGACAATCGCACGATCCTTTGGAGACAGCAATCTAAAATTTTCATCGGCTGTGGTCGGGGCTTGCTTGCGGTGATAACGAACCAGATTGGCAACAATGCTTTGTTCGCGCACCGCGAGTCCGATCAGGTGATTCGCACTCAACAGGTAATAACCATGTTTCTCATGATCGACCGTATTGATGAAATGACCGATGTCATGCAAAAGCGCAGCCATCTCAAGCAGGAGCAGGTTGTTGTCATCGAGCCCATGCAGCAGTTTGGACTGTTCAAAAAGGCGCATCGCCAGTCTGGCGGTGAGGCGCGCATGCTTTTCATCGAACTTATATTTGCGTCCCATGTGCACTGCCGATTCCCAGGCCTGTTGCTTGCATTGTGGTCGCGGACTGTGCGATAGGTCTTCCGCAATATCGAGCAGGATGCCATCCTTCAAGCCAACATTGGGAATGGCGATCTGTTTCACACGCGCCTCGCTGGCGATCATATGCAAAACAATGCAGGCTGGCAGGATCACATCCGCGCGGTCGGGTCGCAGTTTCAACTTACGGATGCGCTCCTCATAGCTTAAGCGATCAAGTCGTTCGATCAATTCTGCGAGTTCAGCCAGCGTGATGAATCGGTCACTATCGGCTTTAAATAATTTTTGACGTAGACGCCCGATCTCTTCCACGTTTCCGCCTGTTCCTACACAAACCTGTATTTTCTCATCCCCAATATCGCGCTCGATGCGATAGCGCGCGGCTTCGGCATATTCACGGACCAGTTTGCCAAAAGAGTGTTTGAGATTGGTCTTTGTATCCAATTTTTCCAGTAGGCGCACCGTCCCCATATTGTAACTTTCCGTGGAGATAATGTTCTCTCCTGTAGATATAGTGACTTCAACACTACCCCCGCCAATATCAATTAACAGCGTGCGTTTATTTTTGAGATTCAGCGCGTGGGTAACTGCCAGATGGATCAACCGCGCCTCTTCTTCCCCACTAATCACTTCTAGTTCAATTCCGCTCGCGCGGAGCACCTGTGCAATCAACAGATCGCTATTGGATGTCTCCCGCGCTGCACTGGTAGCCACGGCGCGCATTTGTTGCACGCCATAATTATCAGCAATGTGCTTAAAACGCAGGAAGGCAGACTCGGTCTGCTGGATGGTTTCCGCCTCGAGATGGCCTTTGCTGAAAACATCCTGACCAAGCCTGACCGGCAGACGGATATTCTCGACGGTGGATACCCGCCAAGATTCATCCACCTCACCAACCATCATGCGCATGGCATTAGATCCAACATCAATCGCGGCGATCTTCAACATTTTTTCTCACATCGATAAATTAATTTTAGCGCGCTTCTTCAATTAGTTGTGCCTGGTAATCCTTTTTACTGTAAGCAAATTGGCGGTTACCACATGCGAAAGCGCCTAGTGGAATATCCGCTTAGCCGGAAGTCCTGGCTCTGATAATTGATCTGGGCCATTGAGCTGGTCGCCCCTGGGTGCGCCGAAGTACTCAGCAAAACCATTTGGAGTAACAAACAGACGAGATACTTTATTGGGGAGGTCGGCTCCGATTTGGGCGACGCCACCAAATATGAAAAGCGTAATATTCCTCACAGGGATTTTGTAATGACTGGTTGCTAATGACCAGGTCGGCAATGCAAAGATCAGAAACCACGAATAATCCAATCCAATGGGAATTCCAAGAATGCGCCCCAAAGAAATTGCGCTTCGATTCATATTCAAACGCCTCTCTTTTCCATAAAAGCAATAACTTTTACGGATACAGATATAACCCAAACCGGTACCCCAACCAGGCAACCGCAAGTCCGCCGAGCGGATCTGTCAGGTTATGTTGACGGGTAAATAATGTTGAAAGCGCAACAATCACCACAATACCGATCCAAAACCAGGGATGATCGGGATACAGGCGGTTATAGAATAGGCAGATCACAGCGGTCTGGTACACATGCCCGCTCGGAAACACATTTTAGATACCATCGTTTTGATAGACACTTCGCAAAATCCGCATCGCCCAGGTGCCCCCGGTTAGAAGAGGTCGTATAACATAAGTTGGAAAGAAATAATAAAATAATGTCGTCAATGACAGGAAGAATAAACACGCACTGATAAAGGCACGAAAAAGCTGCTCATCCATTTTCCAGGCGGCCCAAATTAATCCACCTGCCCAGGCTGGCAGGCAGAGCAGATAAGGGAAGACCCACATAGGCCAGAGCGGAATCTTGGCGTCCAGCCATGTGGAGAGGTTGAACCCGCCGGTCAGCTTGCGGTTGAGGGGAAAGTATAGGCTGACTGCACACACGACAAGAATCGTCATTCCAAGTCGAAAGTTCATTTTGTTATTCGCTTTTTCATATCTTTTGCTTTTATCTGATCCATTTGATGAATCAATTTACAAAATCGACACCTGCTCTTGATTTTGAAAACTGATGTAGTTTGCCATACATAAATACAAATGGATAAGCCAGTATGGTCAACATATCCATAGCAATAAAGAGCAAAACGAGTTTCATGACTTTTCTCCTCAGTAATATCAAGCGGGAAACGTACTGTTGATGCGAATACACAATGATTTCGGAAATATCGTGCAAAACCACAATCTCATCCTACAACGAAAACTCCCCAATGACATCCATCCATCAGGGAGTGTTCGTCTCCGCCACTTGGGGGAGATATGTGTGTTTAGGAAATGTCGAATTGAGATCGAGCGGGGAAGCGTTCCTGAACTTTCAATAAGTCAATATCGTAACCGCTCACTGAAAATCCATGGTCCGCAATATTCAGCGCCAGATTGCGCCCCATTCCCCCAGACCGACCATACCGATCTCATATTTTTGTTTAGCCATCTTCTGGTTCCCTTAGTATCAACATCGAGTCTTTCATTAATAGAGCGGCAAAAGCTCCCAGCTGTACAGGATAGATACTTGGAGTTTGACCCTGGATAAATCCGCGGATCGTAGCGGCCATTATTTTGATGATGCGCTATTTAATTTTTCTTACCTGCCGGCTTGTCAAATACCAGGGCTTTCTCAACTGGATGAACTTCCTTGGCGATCTCTACAGTTGCAGTCGGGGGCTGGGTAGTGACGATCACAGGGCTCAAATGCTGGATATCATTTACCACCAAAAGTTCCGCTCGATTGCCCTCTACTTTGAAACGTGTTAATGAACAATTGCTCACGGTCGTACGCCACCACCGCCAGCGTTTTTCAGGTAGATACCAGGATAACGCCGCCGAGATCACGCCGGAGTGGGCAACCACAGCGATGCGCTGATCGGGATGTTTTGCCACAATATCCAATAATACTTTTGAAACGCGTCCCTCAATGGGCCAGTGAATAGGGCCGCCTGCCCGTGCATCCAGATAATCCTCCACCGGATCAAAGATCGAAAGAATTTCAAAAATCACTAACGCAGGCAACTCCCTCAAGCGTAATTCCTGCACACCGATTCGCAGTTCCGCGGCTTGTCCGATTTTTTCACCGATAATTTTTGCAGTTTCCTGTGTGCGCCGTAGCGGACTAGAGTAAAAACCATCAAGATGGTTTTGTGGTTCACTAAAATACTGACCGGTCTGTGCAGCTTGTTCCTGCCCAAGGGTTGTCAAAGGTGCATGAAAATAATCTCCATTTACACGTACAGCATGACCGTGTCTGATGAGAATAAGTTCTGTTGCCATTAATAGAATCTCCCGAATGCTCAGATACCTGGTCGATGGTGGTTCCCAAAATTATCACATCGCTGATATATAAAGGCGGACGCGTTTGCGTAGTTCATCTCAACAGTTAAATCAATACCAGACTCCATACCAAACAATGATTAATGGGAAACCGGGGAAACAGGTTCAGGCAATTCCTGGGTAGTCTTCTCTTCCTGCGTTTTTTCCGCGCCTGGACCAGGTTCAGGGGCAAGCACCCGCAGACCGCCAGGGATGATCTTGATCTTAGCGGTACCCTTCCCCAGTATGATGCCTTCTGCTGCGATATCAAGCTTTGGAGAAGTTTTTACTTTTATCTTTCGCGCCCGGTAGCGTTGGATGGTTCCATCACGCGCTGAACCTTCATGGGCTGTCTTGGCGAAATAAGCCAGCAAGTCTGCCTTGCTAAAATCCGGGTAAACGGCAATATCCAGGAGGCCATCATCCATGGAGGCATCCGGAGCTACCAGGTTTTTTGCTCCGATCAAAGGCGTGTTGGCGATCGTCACCAACATGGTTTCAACTTCAATTTTACTTTTGTCATCCAGTGTTAGATTAACGATCGGTTTTGCGTCAAATTTAAAAAGAGTCGCAACTGCTTTCCCAATCCCGGAGAATTTTCCTTCAGGAACTTCTTTGATGATGGGAAAGATGGTGGCGGTCAGTCCAATTGCAGTCAGCATAAAGAAATAGAATTTTTTCTTTTTCTTGGTGCTTACCTGGCCCAGATCCAGTTTACGAGTGTGACCGGAGGCGATCAAGGCACAGGCCTCCTTCAGATCTTCAGGAATGCCCAGACTTTTGGCAATATCATTTTCTGTACCTGATGCGATAATTCCAAAAGTCACTTTTGAGCCGGCTATCCCGCGAATGACCGCACCGAGTGTGCCATCCCCACCCATACCAACAATGACATCATAGCCATCTTTAATGGCTTTCCTTGCAATCGGGATGGCTTCTTTTTTAGGTTTGGCTAGTGCCACATCGACCTTCAACCCGGCCTCGATTAAATAACGTGTCACCTGTTCGATCTTTGAGGCTGCTTCCAACACATCCCCTGCGCCTGGGTTGGCAATTAATTTAACACGGATAGGTTTATTTTTCTTTGGCATGTCTATTTCTCCTTCTAACGATCCATCTTCTCATGGCACCATGGGAAATGACTGATACTTTTAAGCCTGTTGAGGTGCAGCTGCCACTGGCTGGTGAACAAAGAAGCGTGTTTTGCCCCAGCGATAAAATTGTATGGTTACTACCAGAATCAGACTGCCAAGCAAATAAGCTGCCAGTACGTCACTAGCCCAGTGTGCGCCGAGGTAAATACGCGAGGCACCGATCAAGAGTACCGGTCCGTCAAAGCTCACCAGAAGCAGGCTGCGTTTTAAGGAAGGTTTCATCAAGCTAAAAGCCAGGAAGCCAACAAAACCCAAAAAACCTATATAGAACATGACGTGTCCGCTCGGGAAACTGTAATCGTTGAGTCTATCAAACACAGTCACCATACCTGCTGTAGGACGCGGACGCTGAACCAGATCTTTTGCCAATAGATTGATCGCTGTGGAAAAGACCGCTGCGAAAAAAGCCATGACGGCTTCCCATTGCAGGCCAAGACCATAAATCAACAAAATGGTCAGCGCTGTGATGATCATGGATTGTGGGCCAAACCCCGGCCAGCTTATCAGGCTCATCAAAAACGCAAAGCCCGGGAAATTAATAGACTGAATGACTCTTGTGATCTGAAGATCAATCGCAAAAGAAGGCGTGGTTTTGACCAGAAAGGTCAGTACACCAAAAGCGCCCGCCACCAGAACCAGCGCTCCCTGAAACAATATGGCCCGATAGCGACGGACAGGTGCAGGTGCGCTCTCAGCTCGCGCGGCTTGCTGTGCACCTTCCTTGATTTTTTTGACAGGCTTTTCAACTTTTTGTTCTGACATGCGATACTCTTTTTCTTGGATTATTGCGTTGAAATTACACTTTCCATGCGATGGTTTTTTCCCACAGTCAGGGAAACAGGTATGGGCTGTATTTCCCCTACATCCTTCGGTGGGATTCCAAAGCCGGGGTTGTTCTCAGCCGTAATTACGCGCAGTGCACCTGGACGGATCTTAATTTTTACTGTGCCCTTGCCAAGTGCAACTCCATCCGCCATGACAGCCAACTTTGGAGAGGCTTTTATCTTTAATTTGCGTGCCTGGTAATGTTGGACTTTTCCATCGCCTGAATAGCCTCCATCCATCACAGCCGCATAATAGCGAATCAGTTCGACTTTGCCAAAGTCTGGATAAACAGAGATATCCAGAAGACCATCCTGTAAAGAAGCTCCTGGTGCTACCAGGAAGTTTTTCCCAAAAACAGGTGTATTGGAAACCATCACCAACATTGTTTCCACTTCGATTTTGCTTTCGTTATCCAGGGTCAGAGAAACAGTTGGTCTGCTTTCCTGATGGATGAAAGTCATTGCAGCAGCCTTGATGCTGGATAATTTACCACTGGCAGCCTTGTTCGCATCGGGATAAACCGCAGCGGAGAGTCCGATGGTGGCCATCTCGAAGAAAATGAATTTCTTGCCTTTCCTCGTTGTGACCTGACCCACATCCAGTTTGAGCATGTTATCAGATACGATCAAAGCACAGGCTTCTTGCAAATCCTTAGGGATGCCCAGACTCTTGGCAATATTATTTTCCGTACCCGTCGGGACAATACCCAGACGCGCTTTACTACCGATCATGCCACGCATGACCGCTTCGATCGTACCATCGCCGCCCATGGCAATCACAATCTTATAGCCGTCTTTAATTGCCCGCTTGGCAATCGCGGTAGCTTCTGCTTTTGGCTTAGCCAGCGCAACATCCACTTTTAGGTTGTTTTGCTTTAAGTAATCTGTAACCAACTTCAAGTTATCGGCTAAATCTGAAGCCTTCCCAGCACCTGGGTTGGCAATCAATTTGACACGCATGGATTTATTCTTTTTTGACATTTTGAGTCCTTCTTCTTTTGTAATAGAGTTCAATCAACGTGTAGACGGCACCGGACCAGGCAAGACCCAGGGCATAGCCAGCGAGTACATCGGTCAAATAATGAGCGGCTGTGAAGACCCGCGTAAAGCCAACAAAAAGAATGATGAACAGCGCGACGGCAACCACGAAGCCCTTCCCAAAGACCGACCGCATTTTGGGTGCCAGCAAGTAAGCCACAAACCCAAACAACACCACTGAGGCCAAAGTATGCCCGCTTGGAAACCCCGGGATTTTCAAGATGATCCAGATCTGGGTTGGCGGGCGGACACGGCCGATCAAGTTTGAGATGGATAAAAAGAGCAACATTTCTCCCGCCATGGCAATTGCCAGCATTGTCAATTCCTGCCAGAACCGTTTGACGATGAAATAAATGCCAAAAAGAAAACCAAGAATGGTAAGCACCCAACTTCCGATGTAATAGCCTGAGTCCATAAGTGGTTTCAGAATTGTTGCGTGCTTTAAGCCAATGGCTGGTAAAGTAGTTGCCAGGGCTTTATCCCATGCAAGCAGAGGCCCTTGAGCAAGCAAGTTATAAGTGAGCCCGCCAAACGCCAGTCCGCCGAAAAGGAACATGATCAATCCAATCATAGGCCACTTCGCTAACAGGCCCAGAGAGCGCACACCGGTAGAATCGTTTTTACCTAATTGATGATCTTGAACGTGGGTTGCGATCTTTGTATTAGTAGCCATCAGAATATCCTTGGTGACTTATCTTCTAAGACGGAACCAGAGCGTGCTCAACATCGAATAAAATCCAAATGCGATCAGGCCCACGGCTGATTGTGAGGTGTTCCCGGCAGCCGGTTTGGCGATCAATTTGACATGGATGGTTTTATCCTTGGTTGACATGTAAGTTCCTTCTTTTTTGGTAATAGATTTCAATCCACGTATAAGCCATGCCAGACCAGGCAATCCCTAATGCGTAGCCAGAAAGGATATCGGTCAAATAATGACCGCCCGTGAAGATCCGGCTAAAGCCAACAAAAACGATAATGATTACCGATACGGCCACCACGATCACTTTCCAAAAGGCAGACGGCATATTAGGAGCCAACAAGTAAGCCAGCAGCCCATAGAAAACAACTACAGTAACGGCGTGCCCACTTGGAAACCCTGGGATGTTCAAGATGATCCAGATCTGAGTTGGCGGCCGCGCGCGGGCTATTAAGTGTGAGAGGATAAAAAAGAGCAATTGTGATCCAGCCAGGCCACTCGTCAGCATAACCAATTCTTGCCAATATCGTCTACGGATGAAGTAAAAACAAGCCAGGATACCGATAACGATGAGTACTCCTTGTCCTATGTAAAAACCTGCGTCCATGATGACTTTGACGTAGGTTGGGCTCTTTAAGCCTATGGCTGGCAAACTAGTTGCCAGGGCTTTATCCCATGCAAGCAGAGGCCCTTGAGCGAACAGGTTATAAGTCAGCGCGCCAAACATCAGGCTGCCGAAAACGAACATGATGATTCCAATGATTGGCCACTTCGCTAACAGGCCCGGAGAGCGTACACCGGTAAAAATGTTTTTGCCTGGTTGTTGATCTTGAACCTGGGTTGCGATCTTTGTACTAGCAGCCATTAGAATATCCTTAGTAATTTATCTTCTAAGACGGAACCAGAGCGCACTCAACATGGAATAACATCCGAAGGCGATCAGTCCTATTGCAACGATGCCAAGAAGCCAGATGCCATAAGGCTGATGCAACAACGTTGCGAGCGCCGCATCCATACCGACTGGCTGACTGGGATTAGCACGATAAGCCGCCAGAATTATTAAACCGCCCACCACTGCAAAGACAACTCCTCGTGCCGCGGTACCGAACCGCCCTATGTCCGTGGCTAGTTTTACTTCCTTTGGAGTCAATGCATAAGTTTGAAATTGTCGATCGAAGCCGGCTTTGAAGCCCAGGTATATGTGGTACAAACCTGTTGCCAGCATCGCCAATCCTACAACGCCTATCACCCAGCGACCAAAAGGCATTGCCATGATCGCGGTAATGATTTTTTGGGTTTGGGATCCACTGGAAGCCAAAGATGAGCCTGTAATATAGCCGTATGTGGGCAATATCATGATTGCGTATCCAAAAGCACTGGCGAGAAATCCACCGCGCTCGATCAAGCCTTTTATGTCATTTCCTTTATGGAGCGGATCCAGCAAAGCCCGCACGACGCCCCACA
>JAYUGV010000245.1:0-25339 GCA_043767565.1 Anaerolineales bacterium | reverse complement strand
ATTCACGCAGAAAACGCAGATCTTTCTTTTTGAATCAGCGAAAGTCAGCGTTTTCAGCGTCCAAAAATTGGCTCTTTACTTATTACCGATAAAGTCTAGTTAGTAACTCACCTTACGCAGTCTCGCCATGAGATGATATGCGTCGTACCAAACGGGTGGATGAGTCTCATAGAACAGCAGAATCTACTCTGTTGGATTGTCTTGTTAAATCAAGTGCGACGCATCCTCCGCGTAGGGTAAAATTATCGCACATCGGCACGCAAGGACAAATCATTGTTTGAAATACTTTTTCTCGGCACATCGGCATCTGCACCCTCCGCCAAGCGCGGACTCTCGGCGCAGATCATCAAGCACAATGAATATCGTTTTTTGGTAGATTGCGGCGAAGGCACGCAGCGGCAAATTTTACAATCAGGCACTGGCTTTAAAAATCTCACGCGCATTTTGTTGACGCACGGACACCTCGATCATATTCTGGGGCTGGGCGGATTGATGTCCACGTTCATGCGTTGGGAGGCGATCGAGGAATTGGATATTTACGCCGGGCGTTCCACTATGGAACGCGTGCGCGCATTGCTGGATGGCGTGGTGTTGCGCGGCAACCAGCCCCCCATGCCGTTCCGTATGAATGAACTCAAACCCGGCACATTTTTTGAAACGGACGATTTCACGGTCACAGCATTTTCCGTTTCGCATCGCGGACCGGATTGTCTGGGATATGTGTTCGAGGGCAAATCACGCCGTCCGTTTTTAAATGACAAAGCGACTGAACTCGGCGTGCCGTTCGGACCTGAACGCCGGGAGCTGGTCGCTGGCAACGAGATCACCCTGCCCGATGGCAAACGCATCAAACCAGACGATGTGCTGGGTCCGGTTCAAAAGGGTGTGAAACTCGTCATTGTAGGTGACTCGGGGAAGACCGATAATCTCGTCGAAGTCTGCCAAGATGCGGACGCGCTGGTGATCGAATCTACGTATTTGGATGAAGAAACTGAAATGGCAAAACAGTTCAACCATCTCACCGCACGCCAAGGCGCGGAACTGGCGATCAAGGCGGGCGTGAAGAAGTTGATTCTGACGCACATCTCACGCCGTTATCGCGAAAAGGATGTGATCAAGGAAGCGCAGGCACTTTTCCCAAATACGTCTGTGGCACGGGATTTTGATACGTTTCAGATCAAGCGGGAAGAGTGATTAATGGCAAAGGATATTTTGGCGAGAATAAAACACTTTTTTGAAGTATCTGATATTCGAATGTTGGTATTTGCTCCGCCAACTATCGGTTTCATTGGAGTTGCTGTTGTACTCTTTATCGCAGGTCAATTAGTACATGGGCGTCCCAGCCAGTTTTTTTTAGACATGACACTAGGAGCATTATTCTTGACTCCTGTATTTTCAGGAATTGCTGAGGTATACAAACAAGAGATGCCGGGACCACTTGGGAAAGCAATTAGAGGTAAAGTGGCTGTTGTGTCCGGAATAATTATTATTGTTATGTTTGGAATCGGTAGTATCGTTTCCTTTATATCCGCATTTGCTCATACTTCTTCAAAATAAATTTATACTGCAGAGTTTTATCGAAAAATCTCATCCTATCCATTCTATTTCCTTCGTGTCAACAACAGTGTTCGCCCTATATCAACCATACCCATCATATTAATCAAATATCCCGCAGATCTTACAAAGCCTGCGGGATGTTCGTTTAATCAAATCGCGTCACTGGTCATAATAAACAGCGGAGTCATCTCAAAGCTTTCGAATTTCGGTCGCAGGAGGTCGGTGTTATAGAACCGACTTTTACCCCCTCTGCCCTACGGGCATCTCCCCCAAATCCGACGATACAAACTATGAATACGTAGACAAATTTCTCATCGTCGTATTTGGGGGAGAACCTTACATAAGTCTGCCGAAAAGTTACCTGAGGGGGTCAAATCGCGTCACTGGTCATAATGAACAGCGGCGTCATCTCAAAGCTCTCGAATTTCGGTCGCAACCGATCGGTGTTATAAAACCGATCCACGTTGACCGTCTTCTTGGTGCTGGTGAAAATATCGACCGGGATGTTGTCGTAGCGTTTATTTATTCATCCGCCTGATTCAATATTCTGATAATCGCTTCTCGAATCTCGCTCAGCTTCTCCAGCTTGAGCGTCCCTTCAATGGAAACAATCAGACCTTCATTTGCAGTGAAAAGTTTGGAGGGACGGGCATAACTTTGAAGCCGTAACATTCCCGATTTGAAATCAGTTTGCGTGATGACAATTGCCTGAGCATCGCCATAGGGGTTGCTGGTGATTTGGCATAAAATCCAGTCACTTTTGTTGGCGCGCGCCAACACCACAGCCGGGCGAACTTTGCTTTCAGAAAGATCTGAAAACGGAAAGGGTAATACAACTACGTCGCCCGCTGAAGGTATGACCATGCTTCCTCCTCCTCAGGTCTCATCCAATCTTCGGCAAGCGCGGCTTCGCTCAATAAAGCCGTTTCAGCAATATTTAACGCGGGTTCATCCAAAACTACGAGTAACGCGCGACGTGCGCCCTGAAGCGAAACAGGTTGGAGAATTTTTACATTTCCCGCTTCATCAATCACGGCTTCAACTGTAAACATGGCTTCTCCTTTTCAAAAACTGACTAAAAGATGCAATACATCGCCGATAAAGTGATTTTATCACCTTCGCACAGCCAAACCGAGTAATCATTCAAGCTATCAAATCGCATCACTGGTCATAATGAACAGCGGGGTCATCTCAAAGCTTTCAAATTTCGGTCGCAGACGGTCAGTATTATAGAAGCGATCTACATTGACGGTTTTCTTTGTGCTGGTAACAATATCAACCGGAATGTTGTCGTAACGTCCGTTTTTCAAAACGACGAGCCGTCCATGGATCTTCTTGAGGATTAGGTCAAGCGCAAGATTTCCATACGCCATCGGCACGATTGAATCGATCGCATCCGGGTCGCCGCAGCGGACAAGGTAACCGAGTTTTTGATTCACAACATCCACCGAACGACCGTTGTTGTGTTTGGCGGTCATGTCCTTCATTTGCGCCGAGACCAAGTCGCCGATGCCACCCAGTTTGGCATGTCCGAATGCATCGGTGGTTTTATCCGCAAAGACCATCTCGCCGCCCTCGAACATCGCACCCTCCGAAATCAGCAAAACCGAATAATGACTGGGGTTCTTGGTGCGGTCATACATCAAGAGCTCAGTGAGGCGCTCGATGTTGAATTTATATTCGGGGATCACACACCGATGCGCGGCGCCCGCCATGGCCGGCAGCATGGCAGTGAAACCCGCATACCGTCCGAAGACTTCGAGCACCAACAGTCGTTCATGCGAGCCTGCCACCGTCCGCAGACTGTTCGCCATTTCGATCGTCCGCGTGACGCAGGTGCTGAAGCCGATGCAATAATCCGTTCCGGGTACATCATTATCCATGGTCTTGGGAATCGCCACAACCTTCACTCCTTCCTGATACATGCGGACGCCATAACTCAACGTATCATCGCCGCCAATGGGGATCAACATGTCAATGCCGAGGAAAGCAAGGTTCTTTAGAATCTCTTCCGTGATATCGTTGACCTCGGCAGTGTATTTTTCCTTGAGATGCGGGGGCATGCGGTCTTGCTTAAGCCTGCTGGGATTTGTCCGCGACGTGTGCAGGAAAGTCCCGCCGGTGCGCCCGGCTTTGTTGACGATCTCCTCAGTAAGGACCTGGAAATTGTTACTGTTATCCGCGTCTTTATCACAGATAAGGTCAACCAGCCCCGCCCAGCCTCTGCGAATGCCGATGACTTTATAACCCTCGCGCGTAGCCCGAATCGTCACAGCTCTGATCGCCGGGTTCAAGCCAGGGACATCGCCGCCGCCTGTCAAAATGCCGATCACACCTTTTGTCATATTAACCTCCATGAAAGCTTGGATGAATATTTCGAATGCTATTTTACAACTTTCCAGGTGAAAGTGGAGTAATAAGTTTAGCGTATATTTCATCTCGAAAGGTCGAATATAAAAAGTGTTGATCCATCACAGGTCAACACTTTTTGATGATCAAACCATCCCGTATGGCTTTCCTACAGCCATATCAAAAATGTCACCCTGAGCGTTAGCGAAGGGTCTCTACCGTTGAAGTCCGAGACTCTTCGGTCGCAAAGAACGCTCCCTCAGAGTGACATATTATTTTGTGATAAGTTCTAATACGTATTCTTGAAATACTTCGTCATCAGATCTGAAATATCCGCAGCGGTATGCTCACGCAGCACACGGAAGAAATCCGCAGTCGTGGCACGCTTGCCTTCGTATTGAGTGTAATAATCCTTGAGGAAGGCAAAGAAGATCTCATCGCCAACTCGTCCGCGCAGCTCTTCCATAAAGCGCGCACCGGTGAGATAGACCTTATCCCAATACGGGCGCTGACCTCCGCCATCATAGATCGGCGTATCCACAAAACCGGGCTTCTGAAATTCGAAATAGCGATAGCCCAACCACCACTTCACCATATCGGGATGGACAGTCTCGTAATAGATGCGTTCGCTATAGGTTGCCAATGTCTCATCCAGCCATGGTTCAAGCGCCTGATTATTCGCCACGCTATCAAACCACCATTGATGCGCCGTCTCATGCGCCGCGATGATCACCAGATAATTCTTGGGCGTGTTATCGTACAAATTAAAATAATCTCGGCTGATGAAATAAAAGCCCGAGAACTCC
This sequence comes from Anaerolineales bacterium, assembly GCA_043767565.1. Taxonomy (GTDB): domain Bacteria; phylum Chloroflexota; class Anaerolineae; order Anaerolineales; family Villigracilaceae; genus Defluviilinea. The sequence continues at coordinate 20,627 of JAYUGV010000245.1, read as the reverse complement.
ATGCCGTCGTTGAAGTCGCCCTGCACCGCGGTCAGCGTCTTATGGCGGTACGGTCCGAACTTTTCGCTAAACACCTGCATTGCCTCAATCGACGTTTGCAGCAGGGCTTTCCCTGGCGCATCATAAAAGGCAAAGAAATAACTATAGACGGTCACATCGCCGACGGTCTGCATGGCGACCTTGTAATACAGACTCATGGACAGGGCGAACGTGCGCCCCGCTTCCAACACGAACCGACGACTGCCGCTCTTTTCTGAATCCATTTCTGCCCCTGACGCCGCGATCTGCGGCACAGCTCCATCAGTGAACTTGATCAACACATCGAAGTCCGCCAGGTCATACACCAGATGCTCGCCATAATACCAGGGATTATAAAGAAGCCAGCCATCACCCGTCTTGTAAGGCACAATGAACGGATACCAATCCACGAGGTTAGTCTGCTTCTCGGTATATCCATAGATCTGCGGGCGGACATCCTCCGCATTGCTGTAAGCTGACATCGGCGGCAGGACCAGTCCATAATTCATCGTCAATGTCAGCGTGCCACCCGCTAACAAAGGCTGCGGCAACGTCACATCCAATTTCTGACCGTCTAATGTATATGTAGTGATAAGTTGATTATCGATAGCCAAAGCATTGATAGTAAACCCGCCATTCCATAAATTGGGCTCAACCGCCAGCACAAGATTGTTGAGTGTTTCACCTGTCCAGTTGGGATACGTGATCGTCTGGTCCACGGTTGCGATCTTGGTCGTAAAGTTAAACTGCAAGTCGATCGCATATTGCGAACGCGCCAACGCGGGTTGAGGCGGAGGCGTAGACGTATCGGTTGGCAGAGCAGTTTCCGTTGGAGGTGGAAGCGTGGCGGAGGGCAGAGCAGTCTCTGTTGGCAGAATCGGCACATCCGTTGTGGGAGCCGCGCATGAGACGATCAATAAAATGCAGATGAACGAGAACAAGAATCTGGGGGTGAAATATGAACACATGGAAAACATTTTACTGGATTTAGTCCTTTCACTCAACAGCGTAGAGTGGATAATTTTGGGAACTTGCCCAGAAATTTAGCCACAGAGCCGCTGAGAACACGGAGAAATTTTTTAGATCTCTGCGAACTCTGTGTCTCTCCCGAAGGACATCGGGACGATGTGTGGCAAAAGCTTTTCTTAGCCCAACCCTTTAGCCACTCCCTCAACAGCGATAAACCTCTTTGCAACCTTGACCGCTATTCTCCGTAAGAAAGGTAGGAATTGTATTTTCGAAAGGAGCATTATATGCAGACAAATCGTTCCAATACTGGAGCACTGGTTGGCGGCACACTTTTGATCGCCTTCGGGTTGTTATCACTGGCGAGCCAGGTCTTCCGCAGTTTGAATTGGGGTTTCTTATGGCCCTTCATTGTCATTGGGGTTGGTGCAATGTTCTTCGCCGCCATGTTCGCAGGCGGTAAACAAGCCGCCGGGTTCGCCATCCCCGGTACGATCGTCAGCGGCATGGGACTGGTATTGCTTTTTCAGAACATCACGAAACATTGGGAATCGATGTCCTATTTCTGGACGTTGATCATCCTGTTCGTGGGCATCGGCATCTACATCATGGGCGTCTACAGCAATGACCCGGGGCAGAAGAGATCGGGAGCCAGCGTGATGAAGGTCGGGTTGATCCTGTTCATCATCTTCGGTTCATTCTTCGAGATGATCTTCTCATCCTTTGGCAATCTCATCTTCCCCATCCTGCTCATTCTGTTGGGTGTATATTTGGTCTTGAACCGTTCGGGGCTGCTAGGCAAGCGTGAAGATACGACCTCCGACATTTTGCCGCCCGTCAACTAAGGGTTCATGAAAATATAAGTTCCATTACTCCCTAACAAGACGATGTCTTTGCGAGGGCGCTCTCCCTGGCACCGCCCGTGATTTGCTTGGCAAATCAGGCAGGTGTGTTCTTGCCCGAAGCAATCCCGCTTTACAATACGGAGATTGTTTCGCCACCCACAGGCAAGTGCGGCGGCTCGCAAAGACATCACGGGAAGTTATTTATTTTCTGACCCTAAGCACTTGTGTAAAAATAAGCTCCTTGTTTTGGATACAGTTGGACTGCATCCTGCTCGCAGTGCAACTGCTCGCGAACTCTGGAATCGGGAAGTTGCTTTTACACAACTCCTAAGTCTTCATCATAAACATATCAAACAAAAGAAGGAAATCATGGAACACAGAAGATCTATATTTGGTCCGTTATTACTGATCGCAACCGGCGCGATTTGGCTGCTCGTCAAATCCGGGAATATCCCGGTTGAAAACATTTGGGCGCTCACACATGTCTGGCCCTTCCTGCTCATCGCGGCGGGCATCGGTCTCATCCTGCGCCCATACTGGAAATTCTCCCGCATCCTTATGGATATTCTCATCATCGGCGGTTTGGTGCTGGCGATCGTGTACGCCCCGAGGTTCGGCTGGGCAAGCCCATCCATGGTATTCGTCTCATGGGATGGCAACAGCGCAACCTTTGGACCTGGTGAACCCGGTTCAGGAGTTGTGAAATCACAGACGCGCACAGTCAGCGACTTCCATGCGATTACGATCGAGTATCCGGCGCAGATCACGATCACGCAGGGCAAGGCAGTTTCCGTCAAGATCGAAGCGGAAGACAACGTCCTGCCGGGCTTGATCACGCAGGTCAAAAATGGGACGCTCGACATATTCTACAAGTCGGATGATGGCAAGTATGTGAATCCCACGAAACCTGTAAAGATCACCATCGTCGTCAAGAGTCTCGATGACATCCAATTCTCAAGCGCCGGTGAACTCACCATCACTGGCTTGAAGACCGACGCACTGAACTTTAGTTTGAACGGCGCGGGCAAGGTGACGATCAATGAGATCACAACCAAGAACCTGACTCTCGACCTCAGCGGCGCAGGCAGTTTGGATGCCACCGGCACAGCCGACAACCTCGATTTGAACATCAGCGGCTTCGGCAGTTTCAACGGTGAAGACCTGCACAGCAAGACCGCCAGCATCAACATCAGCGGCGCAGGCAGTGCCAGCATCTGGGTGGACGATGAACTCGATGCCAGTGTCTCCGGCGCAGGTTCGATCAATTACTATGGTTCACCCAGTGTGAATAAGAACGTCAGCGGTGTTGGCAGTGTGAGCTCTAAAGGCGATAAGTAGATCGCGGAGAAACCAAAAGCAGGAGCAACTGTGGTTGCTCCTGCTTTTGGTTTAATTATTCGCCATGTCCACATGCTGCTGCATAATCATTCAACACTTTATTTATTTTCCGCTCGATTACCTGCTCAGCCTTGAGCCCCGTCTCCCCTACAAATTGACTCAGCAGCGTATACGGCAAAACTTTCTCGCCAAGGTTTTTCAGTAAGCGCGCAAACGCATCCCGCACTTCAGGTCGGACCCAATAATAGCGCGCGCGGTCACTCAAGCTGTATTTGCGCTTGATGGCTTGCTCCGCTTGGTTACCGCGATAATATTTCTGCCAATATTCGGGATGCTTCATCATGACATCATCCAAAACCTGAATAATATTTGAACGCTGATCCTTGGCGATTAATTCATTCTCGATCATCGCCAGGGCAAAGACCGCTTCACGGAAGGCAAACGTCAAGCCGGGACCGACTTTGAGAATCGCAAAATGATCGCGCACCAAATTACTCAATGCATCGCGCGTTTGATAATCAGTCGAATGTGCTTCGTAGATCATAGACTGACTTTCAATAAAACGGGATAGCTTTTGAGCGGCATCTGGTTGATACGACAGCACAAAGTCATCGCCAAACTCCACCCCCGGCTGGACAACGACCGCAATGACTCTTTCCCACGCCGATTGGAGTCCTTCACGATAAAACGCCTCACGCGTGACATCAATCGTCTCGCGCGCATCTTCAACCTTTGTCACACTGACGCCTTCTTCATGTTCCTGCGCCCCACCCGGAATCGGAACCTCGGTGCCAATCACATATCGTGGAGCGAGTCCCCCTCTCCCTTCAGGAGAGGGGTTTGGGCGCCGTGCTGAGCTTGTCGAAGCAGTGAGGGCATTCTCCGCCACCTTCGCCAATTGCGCCGCGCGCCTGGCAATGACTTCGAGACTCAACGCGCCCTGCGGATCATCCCCAAGTCGCATACTGCAATCGAGATGGATTTTGACAAAGCCCGCCTGCACATAATCGCGGATCAACACCTTCGATTTCTCCATCGCTGATTCAGCCGGTTCATTCTGCCAAACATTCGGACCGAGATGATCGCCGCCTAAAATAATTTTTTTAAATGGGAAATCATTTTCCGCAGCAATGGCGCGGATATAGGAAACAAAATCTTTTGGCGTCATCCCTGTATACCCCCCAAACTGATTCACTTGATTACAAGTCGCTTCGATCAAGACAGACGTAGCAGCGACTTCAGTCGCTTTCGGACGGCTAAAGCCGTCACTACGCAAAGCCTCTTTCAAAACATACGGATGCGCCGAACAGATCGAAGTGATCCCCTTCGCTTCGCCACGTTTTTGAGATTGGATAATTTCATCCAGATACATATTTCATCGCCTGCTCAAACGTAGGCTGACCGTTCGTCCCGCCCGCTTGTTGCGTGGATAAGGCTCCACATACGCACGCCAGCCTCAACGATTTCTTCAAACTCCAATCATTGAGATAGCCAAATAAAAATCCGGCATCAAACGAATCTCCTGCCCCAACGGTGTCAATGACATTGACCGAAATTGAATCCGCATGAGTTATTTCGCTATTCCGGCAAGCCAGCGCGCCAACCGCGCCGAGTTTGATAGCAACAACATCGACTTTCCCAGCAAGTTGGCGCGCGGCGGATTCAACATCCGATTTACGAGTCAATGATAGTGCTTCCTTCTCGTTCGGCAGGAAGACATTTGTGACGGAGAGCAGTTCATCAAACCCAGTCCATTTTTCGGAGGGGTCATAATTCGTATCGAGTGAAGTGGATAATCCAAGTGAACGTGCGCGTTGAAAGAGATTCGGCAAGTCAGGTTGAAGTTTCGTTTGCAGGAAATAACTGGCGACATGTAAATGTCTTGCGTCTTGTAGCAGGGCGTCAGAGATGTCTGAGGCTCCTAGTTCAGCGATCAAGCCGGGATGAGTCAGAATCGCGCGGTCGGAGGCTTGGTTTAAGATAACACTCAAACCGGTTGATCCATTTGGATGAACGATCACGTTTTCGATATCCACGTTACGCTTTGACATTTCAGCGAGCATGAAACGCCCGAAGACATCGTTGCCGTACACACCGATGAACGCAACCTTCAACCCCAACCGCGCCGCGCCGCACGCAAAAATCGCTGACGATGAACCGATGGTGAGCGTGGCGCTATCAACGATCTTTTCAACTTGATTGAATGCAGGGACTACGTCACCCGCAAGAATCAGATCGGGATTGATCTCACCCGCAACGAGGATATCAAACTTCGGCATAATGGATCTTGGGAAGTCGTCTTTCCAAAAGAAGGTAAACGATCAACGCAATCAACATCAGCGTGCCAAAGATGACATACATTTGCGCGCCGCCCACCCGCTCAAGCAGGAGCGCACCAATGAAGCCGCCTGCCGCTGAACCAAAACCAAAAACTGCCGCGCCAAAGACGCCCTGCGTGGTGGCAAGCAATCCGGGCGGCGCATTCTCATTGATATAAGAAACACCCGCCATCCATAACGCGGCGAACGTAAAACCATTGATCAATTGAAACGCCAGAATGCCCGCTGCCGCGTGGAAGACCGCATACAGGAACAAACGGAGCGTGGTTGCGAACATGGCTAGGCCCAACAAGCCATGCGGTTTAAGTCTCGCAAGTAAGCGGTCTCCAAAGAACAGAACAAAAAATTCAGCGATGGTGGCAATACTGAGTGCGAACCCCAATATGGACCTACTCATGCCTAACTCGTTCATATACGCAGATAAAAATGAGTTGATACTCGTCAACGCCATGCCAGTCACAAAAGCAGCAGACAGAAACAGGACCATACGTCGGTCCGAAAATAATTCGCGCATGCCGCTCCTGATCGAAACCTGCTGTTTGACCTGCCCGTAAACAAATTGCTGACTGACGAAAAAACCGATGAACAATAAAGCGGCATAAGACCAGAACGCCCAGTTCAATCCGTATCTTGCGATAACGATCCCAGCTATCGGCGCGATCACACCCCAGCCGATCGTCCCGCCCACGCGGATACGCCCGTACATGTTCTTTTGATCACCCAACATCGTCAGCGTGGCGGTATCGGCAAACGAATTGATCGGTGCGACCATGATCGAGAACAAGGAAAGCAGTACAAATACAGCGGTGATGGTCTTCACGAATGGGAACAATACCGCCAACCCAATGGAACCCAAAATGGTAATGCTCATGATCAACTTATGGCGGTGCGACGTATCGGCAAGCCCGGTCCAGAACGGCGCGCCGAACAGCGTGATCAGCGGAGAAATCGCGAACAGCAGCCCGATCTGTGCGCCGGAAAATCCCAGGCTTTGATAATACAAGATCACATACGGCAGAATGCAGGCATTGGCGCCGTAGTACAGCAGGTAGAAACTAAACGGGTAGATTTTTTTCATTGACTCTCAATAGTTCTTATACCAATCGAAGGGCGCTTCGGCAGTATAGAAATCGGTGAATGGTTTGGCAAGTGCGTGACATAACGAGGTAAGCCGCGAGATGCGGTACTTGGCGGTTGATCGTAAAAACTTCGTCCGTTCATCGCCGCTCATCGTGACGGCTTCTTTCCAGACTGCGCGCCCTACTGCGATCCCGCTGGCGCCCGCGTTACACGCCACCGTGACCTGACTCAGGAACACATCATACTCCACCGCGGCGGATAAAAGAATCCACGGCGTGATGGATGCGGCGGAGATTGCTTCGCACGCTTTTTTCCATAAGCCTTGGTCTGATTCAGTCACGCCTGTGCTGTGCGCAGTCGAAGCATCGAGCGGAAACTCAGCCTTGAGGATATCTGCGCCAAGCGGCGTTAATCGTTTTGCGGTTTCAACCACTACATAACGCTTTTCTTCAGAAGATAATTTCTTGTTTTCGTCCAATGAATATGAAAGCGGTTCGAGCATAAGGACGAGATCGTGCTTGCTACATTCTTTCGCGACGTTTGAAGTGAAGTCTTCGATCTCTTTCGCAGTCGGCGAATCGGGATGGTAATAGACTAGCAACTTGATTGCGCTTGCTCCCATCCGTTTGGCTTTTTCCACATTCCAGCCGGGGATGATCTGTGCCTGCCGCGCAGTCGCGTCACCGGTGTAGCCGGTCGATTCGACGGCGACGACCAAGCCGACATTATTCGGAATGGCGCGTGATGCAATGGCTTGGGCAGCGGAAACTTCCGGGTCGAGCAAAACAGCCGTTGCTTGATGAGCAAGCGCTTTGGTCACATCCAGTTTGAAGTGCGAGAGTTCGGCGTCATCTACGAAAGCAGGATTCGCTTTGCGCAGGTTCTGGCGATGGTCCAATGCGAGACAAGTGAATGTGCCGCGTTTGGAGGCGATCTGTTGTAGCCCGCGAAATTTACCGATGGAGATGGGTTTCATGTGTCAGGTTCCACGTTTGAGGTTGAAGGTCAAACGTCGAAAGTCTACTGACGTTTGACCTTCGACGTTTGACTTTTTATGGGCAGGTTTGAATCCACGCGTCCAGTCCACGTTTTTTGAGGATGGTGTTGAAGTTGAGTTCTTTGGATTGTTCGCAAAAAGCGGCGAAGTTCCCGGGCAGGTCAGTGTATTCGGCGGCGAAGACAGGTTTACCGACTTTGATATACGGGAGCATTGATTCTGCCTGTTTATAGTAGAAATAATCTTCGGTGATGGCGAAATCGTAAACATCCACAAGGTCTGCAATTTGGTCGGAAGCGTTTTTCTGTCCGATGGCGAGTCCGCGTTTGTGGGATTCGTCCGCGAGCCAGAGGGCAAATTTCAACTGGTCTTCGTAAGTAAGCGGGAAGCCCGTGTCATTGGTGTAGACTTCCATGTTATCAGGTTCCACCGCATCGAAGCCTTTGGCTTTGCATAGGTCAAGGCGGGCAAGCATGATGGGCGCGAGTTTGTCGATCTGACGAATATCCAGCCATCTTTCACCTTTCCAGCCTTCGTAATCTTTTCCCAATACTTCGGGCGGGAATTGATCTTTGTCAGGTCGCCAATCTTCCCATGAGCCGACGCTGATATAGCAAATGATCTTGCGTCCCTTGGCGTGGAGTTCGTCAATGATGGCTTGATCCACGTATAAATCAATATCATAGACATCGGCTTCGATGGAGGTGTCAATATTGAGGTCGCCGATCTGCCATTGCCAGGTGAGTCCCACTTTGGGATGCCACCAGGTTGATGCGGGTTGAGTAGAAGGCATAAGAGTTGGAGTCGCTTTCGAAATAGAATCAGGTTCAGATGAGGATGAGGCGGTGCTCCATCCTAGAATAAAAGAGAAGATGGTGAGGGCAATCAGTCTTGCCCTCACCCCTGCCCATCTCTCGCTAGGAGATGGGTTTGTCATTGATATTCGGGCAGCATATCACCGTGGGCTTCGATAAGTTCATCCACGAGCGACCAGATCTGATCGAGGCTGAGTTCAGCAGCGGTGTGAGGGTCAAGCATGGCGGCGTGATAGATATGTTCACGCTTACGGGTGAGCGCGGCTTCGACAACGAGCGCTTGCACGTTGATGTTGGTCTGCTGAAGCGCGGCGAGTTGCGGAGGCATCATGCCGATCTTGGTGGGCTGGAGTCCGCTCTTATCGACGAGGCAGGGAACTTCAACACAGCAGCCTTGCGGCAGATTATCAATGAGTCCGCGATTGGCAACGTTGCCATAGACGACGCGTGGCGTACCAGTTTCAAGTGAGTGGATGATGAGCGAACCATATTCCTGACTGCGCTCGTAACGTTGCTCATCGATTTCGCCGCGTTCAAGCGCGGCTCTCTCGGCTTCCCATGCCGCAATCTGCAATTCACAACGCGTGATGTATTCATCAACGGGAATCTCGTATTGCTCGAGAAGGTCAGGCTGACTGTTCTTGATGAACCACGGCACATATTCGCTGAAATGCTCGCTCGACTCAGTGACAAAATAACCGGTGCGCTTGAAGACTTCATAGCGGACATGATTCGCAAGTTCGCGATATCCGCGTGCATACGATTTCGCTTCCGCCACCTGCCGAATTTTTGGATACAAATCTTCGCCATTGCGCTCGAACTTCAAATAAAACGCCATGTGGTTAATGCCCGCACAAATGTAGTTGATCTCTTCATAGGGCACACCGATATCGCCTGCCAGCACTTCGGCAGTGCCTTGCACACTGTGACATAAGCCAACCGTTTTTATTTTGCTGGCACGGTTGATCGCCCAGGTGTTCATCGCCATCGGGTTGACGTATTGCAGGAAAAACACATCGGGGCAAAGCTCTTCCATATCTTTGCAAATATCGAGGAAGACGGGAATGGTACGCAGTCCGCGCATGATGCCGCCGATGCCGAGCGTATCGGCAATGGTTTGTTTGATGCCGTATTTCTTGGGAATCTCAAAATCGATGACCGTACTGGGTTTGTAGCCGCCGACCTGGAACATGCTGATGGCATAGTCCGCGCCAGCGAGGGCAACGCGGCGGTCAAGCGTCGCTTCGATCTTCGGTTTCGCGTCGAAGAAGTCTGAAACTTTGTGCGCCACGATCTCGGAGGTCTTCAAACGCACGGGGTCAATGTCCATCAGGCTGATGGTGGAGTCAGCGAGTTCGGGAAAACTCAAAATGTCGCCGAGCAAATTTTTCGCGAAGACCGTGCTCCCCGCGCCGATAAAAGTGATTTTAGTCATGTTGTTCTCCTAATAATTGTTTACCACGGCGAGCCGCACAAATCGATTTCGGCTGCGCGCCATGTTTGATTATTCAATTCTAAGATCATCACGCTGGTATGCAATATCTTTCGTTGATGATCCTGTTGATAATAAAGCAAGTCAGTTGCAAATTGCCAGCGGGCAAGTTCGTAAAACGGACGCATCTCGTAAGCGCAGATCAGCAAGCCAAACGGGACGCGCATTTCATCGCGCATAAATGTCTCTGTTGCTTGAAGTAATGCCGAGCCATAGCCTTTGTGTTGGCGGTTCGGATGGGTCGCCATGCCGCCGATGCCCGCGACCCAAACTTTTTCAGCGCCAACGATAATCTCACGTTTGGGCAAACACAACTGCGTGATGAGTTCATCATTCAAAAATCCCAACGCCATCCAATCTGGTGAAGACCACTGAATGCTGGTGAATTCAGGGTCATCATCAATGCCATTATCTGCAAAAGCAAGTTTGTCCAACGCGTCAATCTCTTGTTGAAGTTCAGACGTGATATCTGCCTGCGGCATAAAGCGGATTTGAAGGTTTGTCATTTGGATGTAGTCGACTCAGCGGATATGACGGTGAAATCTTTCCCGCGCTCAGACTCACCGCCAGCTGATTCCGTTATAGACAGCTTGCCCAGCACGTTGAGTCCGGTCGCCTCGTCCCAGATATTTTCGTTGGCAAATCGAATCGCATACATTAGATTATCACGCAGCGACTCGTAGCCATCAGGCAGCCAAAGGGCAAGTTGATATTCATCTGCCTCAAGATTGGACGGGATATGGAGCTTGGCAGTGACAATCGCAGTGCCGGGTTCCCAGGTGCGAGGGTCGATGTCTAGTTTTGCATAGTGCGAGATAGTATCTCGCTTTACAACCACATATAAAGATCGTTCGTTGATGATGGAGGCGAAGCCGGTGTTCTGCAAGTGGACGGTGAGATCCAAGACTCCGCCGGGTCTGACCTGTTCATTAAAATCGGAAGAGGTCAACGAAAGACGATAGCCCATGCGGTTGGAGATCTCATCGTAACAGCCGCCATCTTGCCATTCGCGGAGGATGCCTTTGTGATATGCCTCATTGATGGCAGAGAAGTGCAGTAGTTCCATTTCTTGGATTGCGATCGTACATTCCGAACGCGGCGGATTCGGCGCGCAGGTCTCGCCGCTCATTGGAGTGAAGCGCGTTAGTTCGGCGAGATATTTTTGGTCGCGTTCGATGGTGATAACACCGTCTTGTCGTTCGTAGGTTCCCACATCCGTGTTGCTGGAAAGGAAGCAATCATTATGATGTGCGACTCTTGCTTTGACGGCATCATCCGGGCTGGGATACATGTCGATGATGTTGGCGGGATAGCGCACTTGCACATAACGATCTGGAATGGCAGCGATGAGCGCGGTCAGAATATCGCGTTTGTCGGTGAGGTTATCGAGTCCATTTGTAGAGGTGTGCCACTCGCCCCACGCGCCGATGAAGCCTGCTTCGAGCCAGGCGATAACATCCGCGTTGTTTTGCAGGAGTGGTGTCAACTGTTCGATGTGGCGAAGGATCTGTTTTTTTGAGGCGTCTGGTTCGGAGTCGGGATACGGTCCCTGATTGTAGGCAAAGCGAACGATAGCCTTCACGCCCCCAGCACGGATATCGTCGAAGTTGGTTTGCAAGCCAGTGAACACATCTTGTGGGATATCAGTCTCACGCCAATCGTCGAGGCGGATGTTGAGATGGACAAGGGTGTTGCCCGTTAAACGAACTGCGCTAAAACCCGCAGAACCGGGGAGTTCAAACGGAGTGAAGAATCCACGCTCAGGGTTGAGGATGGCGGCGTCAGAGTAGGTATAGGTATGGGTCACAGTGGCAGGCTCGGGTGAGGAAGAGGCGGCTCCACATCCTGTGATGAAAGAGGAAAGAAGAAAGATGGTCAAAAAGCGTTTCAAGTTCCAGGTTCCAAGTTTCATGTTTATTTGAATGCTGAGGAGGTCGCTTGATCGACGATCCAGCGTTGCAGGAAAACGTAGACGAGGAAGATGGGTAGTAATGTAAGCATGGATGCGGCGAGCGTAAGACCTTGATTGGAGGAATGCTGGGTATTGAACCAAACAAGCAAAAGTGGGATGGTGCGTTTTTCGGGCGAGGTGAGCACGATGAGGGGCCAGAGGTAATCGTTCCAGACGCCCATGAAGGTGAAGATGCCGAGCGAGGCAAGCGGCGGTCCCATTTGCGGGAGAATGATTTTGGTGTAAATGCCGAACTCGGAGGCGCCATCGATGCGGGCAGCGTCCATCAATTCGCCGGGCATGGACTCGATGAACTGTTTCATCATGAAGATGCCGTACGCATCGACCATGGCGGGAATGATGAGCGCCCACAGGGAATCGATCAGCCCAAACTTCACCACCAGCAAATAATTCGGGATCATGACCACTTGAAATGGAATCATGATCTGGATCAGCACAACGCCAAACGCCAGGTCTTTGCCGCGAAAATGATATTTGGCAAAAATATAACCGGCAAAAGAACTGGTGAAGAGTGTGATCAAAACGCGTGACACTGCCACAAAGACGGAGTTGCCGAGGATGTGACCGAGCGGAATTTCCTTATCCGTGAGAATCTTAACATAATGTTTGGCGGTCGGCTGGGCGGGGAAAAAGGTTGGCGGGGTTTTACTCAACTCCGCTTCGTTTTTGAACGATGAGATGGCGATATAAACGAATGGGAGCAGGGTGGCGATCAGACCGACGATCAGAATGATGTATGTGCCTGATCTTCCCAGGATCCAGAGTGGGGGTTTGTTTGCTTTTGATGCCATCTTAATACTCCCAGTCTGTGCGCAGAACACGGAATTGGATCACCGTAAAGACGAGAATGATCATAAACAAGATCATCGACATGGCAGATGCCAAGCCGAGGTTGTTCGCAAATCGAAAAGCATTGTCATAGATACTTAAAACCATGGTCGTTGTTTGAAATTGTGGTCCGCCGCGGGAAAGTAATTGAAAAATGACGAAGACCTGTAATGAAGAGAGCACCGTCAATACCGAGGAGAGCAAGATCGTCCGACTCAGAAGCGGCACAACCACATACCAGAATTCCTGAAAGACATTTGCGCCGTCAATGCGGGCCGCCTCACGCAAAGACTTTGGGATACTTTGCAAGGCAGCGACAAAGATCACCAGGTTATATCCAAAATCCTGCCAGACATGCGCAATGACCACAGCGATCATGGCGAGCGGCACACCGAAGTACATCGCGGTGGGGTCTTGCAGCCATGATTTGGGAGGCACGAGATGCACAAGTTTCATCATCTGGCTGAGCAAGCCCCAGCCGGGCGCGTACATGTACGCCCAAATGACCGTCACTGCAACGGAAGAACTAATGGTCGGTAAAAAATAAATAGCACGGAAGAGAGTTCTAAATCGCTCTCCGATGGATTCCAATAAGACTGCGAGCGGCAAGGTAATAAGGAGATTGAGCGGTAATACAAAGGCTGTGAACATAAAAGTGTTTTTAATAGACATACGAAAAATGACCGCCTGTTTCGATGTCCCGACCGCCAACTCGATAAAATTACCGATGCCCACAAAGGGATTGGCGCCGCCCAGCCCAAGAAACCCGCTGCCCACCCGAATGGGCGTATAACTGAAAAAACTCATTACCGCCGCCCAAACGATCGGGAATAAAGAAAACAACCCCATATAAAGCAGAATGGGAGCAAGGCTGGTATACGCGAAGCGACGCTGCTTCGCCAGAAGGTTACTTTGTTTTCCAAGTTTGGGAGGGGTTAATGTCATAAGATAACTCCATCTCTAAGACTTTGGTTTATTAACTGACCTTACACAGATTTATGCTGCTTATTCATGTCACCCTGAGCGACAGCGAAGGGTCTCTAAGACAATCGTAGAGATGTTTCGTTTCGCTTCGCTCAACATGACATGTAGGTAAGGTGAGTAGTTAATTTTCTGCAGGGGCGACTCAATGGAGTCGCCCCTGCAAAATTATTACTTGGTTGCGTCCACCATCGCATTGGCTTCGGTGTTGATCTTTTCTGCGGTCTCTTTTGCGGTTTGCGATCCCTGCAGGGCAGCCAGGATATCAGGATAGATGATCTGATATGACAACTGATCTGAGTCCGTCAAGTTGCCCTGATATTGACCATAATCCAGAAGCGGCAGAGCGGCAGCCACGAATGGATTCACTTCCAACAATTTCGGGTCGGCAGCAACTGACTTCATCGCCGGAATGGTCGCTGAGGTGGAATTGAATGCAAATACATTCGCCTGGTTTGCACCGAGGAATGCAGCCAGCTTCCAGGCAATGTCAGCATGTTTTGTGCTCTTACCCACTACGTAGCCCCAACCACCCACAGAAGTGAATTTATATTCCTTACCCATCATGGGAGGAATTGTCACATAATCAAACTTTAGGTCAGGGTGCGCCAGCTTGGCATCGCCTGCATACCACGACCCTAGTACGCCAATTGCGGTATGACTTTGTGCAAATGACTCGCCTACCCATTCACTTTCAGCATTAAAGATGATCGGGTCAACAACTTTGTCCTTTTGCGCCATGTCCATTAATTTTTGAATAGTCGCAATGGCTTCAGGTGAATTGAAATTGAAGTGCTTCCCATCCTCAGCAAAATAGTTGCCGCCCTGCTCGAGTATGCCTGCCAGCAAGTAGGTGAACAATTGATCGTTATTGGTGTAATGCAAACCAGCCACGGTCATCACGCCGTCGGAACCGCTTACCGTCAACTTCTGCGCATCGGCGACCATGGCATCCCAATTATCCCATTTGGGCGGATAAGCAATACCAGCGGCTTTGAACAAGGCTGGGTTTACATACGCGCCACCATATTCGAGGTTGTATTCAGCGGGGAAGCCATACAACTTGCCATCGCAAGTCTGTCCACCAAGCGGCGCGGCATAGAATGTCTCTTTTGCCTGATCCAGCGTCATCACATCGGCAGGCATTTCGAGCAACTGTCCGCCCAATGCGTAGCGGCAGGTATATCCGCCCGGGATCAGGATCACATCGGCAGTGTTGCCAGCCGGAAGCGACGTCTGGATCGTTTGAATGAAAACATCCCATGGGAACGTCTCATACTTGATCGTCACATTCGGGTTTTCTTTCATGAATGCATCGAACAACTTTTTATCCGCGTCATTGAACGCAGGCGCTTGATGTCCCCATACGCGGATCTCAACGGGACCTTCAGGTGTCGCAGGCGCGCCGCAAGCAGCCAGCAACAAACTCGCCATCACAAGAACGAACATTAACTTTTTCATGCTTCTCTCCTTTTAAAAATCTAGTTTGACCACCGCCGTCAAATTTGCAGGACGGTCAGGGTTAAGACCCTTTGCCAACGAACGATAGAACGCTATCAATTGCAAAACCGGCAGATACAGGATACTACGTACGCTCTCCGGGATTCCTGACTCAAAGCAGACATCCGCTTCTTTCTCACCCAGGCTTGCTACCGTTCCCCCAAGCATTTTCATCTCTGACAACACCTTCGCCTCATGGACTCGATTCGCATCCGACAACATCCCCACCACGACAGCCTGCTCATTAACCATGCTCATCGGTCCGTGACGGAACTCCAGAAAATGAAACGGCTCGCTGTGAGTAAGCGTCATCTCTTTCATTTTGAGATTCATTTCACACGCCAGTCCATAGCGGATACCTGAACCAAGGAAATAAAATCTGTCATAGTTTAGATTCTCCCCAAGCTCTTTGGCGTACGCTTCATACTTACCAATTACCAAATTACCAATTACTGGCAGCTGATTCATCGCCTCAATCAAATCCCCCCGCCCCGCCATCTTCGCGCAAAACATCGTCGCCGCCACATACATCGAAGCGAACGAACGCGTCTGCGCGACTGATTCTTCCTGTCCCTTATCGATCACGATGTTCACGTCCGCACTGCGCGAAAGGACTTCATCATAATTGGTGATGACAACCACATCGCCGCGTTTCTCTTGCTTGAACTTCTCAACGGCTTTGACAGTCTCGGTTGTTGTACCTGAACGGCTGATGGCAACCAGCAAGTAAGGCGGGATAATATCTCGCCCAACAACCGTCTGAGAATTCAACAACAACTCTCCCGCTGGGACAGCCCGCGCCGAACGACCGGTCAACTCTTGATATAAAGCCGCCGCTGCCAGCGAGAGGTAGTAGGTCGAGCCGCAGCCAGTGAAAAGGACCTGGTCGTAGTCACCAGCTTGCGGAAGGGTTGAAGCGTGAACGACATCCAATGCCTGCGCCCAGGCTTCAGTCTGTGATTTGATCTCTTTGTACGTGTGGTAATTTTCCATGTTCATTGGATCTTCAAAACTTTCATCGCATTTTCGCGATACACTTTTTTCAATACATCGTCGGGCAGATACAAGCCGTAGGCATAAAAGCGACCCTGACCAGGGACTTCGCTGGTGTTGTAGTTGAAATACTCATCGTCCGTTTCGAGCAAGCGATAACTGAGGCGATAAGCATCGAGGTCGGGACTCATATCTGAGCCATACAAGATACGGTCTTGATACTGAATGAAGAATTTTCGTGAAGCGTAAGGCTGTCGTCCGATCTCGCCAAAGCGCGCAGATGTGTCAATGTAATAGTTCGGGCAGTCATCGAGCATCTGCCCCACCCAACCAAGGTTCTCGCCATAGCAACCCATGTGCGCTCCGATGAAAATCGTATTGCGATGGCGAGTGGCGAGACTCTTGAAATCATTCATGATCTCCATAAACGACGGAAACGGCGGACTCGTGAATGCCCAATCAGGATGCTCACCAATTTCCTCCCAACGTTCGTTGGTTTCATCAATCGGGTCGAAGAACGCCACTGGGTCAGCGACATGGATCAAAACAGGGAAGCCCAACTCCCCAGCCGTTTCCCAAATAGGAGCGAGCCTTTCATCATCAACGCTCACCAATTGGTCGTGATGGTCTTTGACATGCAGCCCAAAGGGCTTCCAGATCTTAAGTCCCTGCGCGCCGCGTTCCTTTTGCGCGTGCAGACGTTTCGCCGCCCACTCAGGGAAGGCATCACCCATACTCCCCCACTTTGACCAATCTACGCCGCCGAAGACCTGAAAACGTTCAGGCGCACCCTCTTTGAAATATTTGAGATGCGCATCGAGGATGTCTTCACCCCAACCGCCATCAAGATCAACATAGTGGGTCACACCCGCTTCATCGAGCAAATCGAGCAACTCGCTCAAGGGCTTCTTGTCCCAGCCGCCGCCGAACGGTTCGCCGAGATGATCATGCGCGTCAATGACGGGGAACTTCGGTTTGTTCACCAAAGTGGTTTTGGTTACGAGTTGTGATCTGGGTCTGAAGTCGGTTAGTTTCATAGTCTTCCAATCGTTTCGTCGAAGGTCGAAAGACAACAGTCAGACGTTTGACCTTCGACCTTCGACATATTTAAAATATCACGCAATCACAACTTGTATGCCTTGTTTCTTCAACGCCTGAATAAATTTCTTGTCTGCTTTTGAATCGGTCACGAACGTTTGCACACTATCCAACGGCGCCAGCAGCGCAGTGGATACACGATTCACTTTCGTGTGGTCTGCGACAATAATGACCTCACGTCCGATCTTCATGATGGCACGGTCGGTCAAGGTCTCTTGCATATAATCGTTCGTCAGTCCATGCTCGAGGCTGACACCGCGGGTGCCAATGATGACTTTGTCCACACGGACTTCAGCCAAGGCTTGCTCCGTGATATGCCCAATGAACGACATTTCACTGTCACGCAGCATCCCGCCTAATGAAATGACCGTGATCCCTTCTGCTCCCGCCAGTACATTCAGCACGGGCAAAGAGTTGGTGATCACGGTCAGGTTCTTGCGATTGCGCAATTGTCGCGCCACTTCGAGCACGGTCGTGCCGGAGCCGAGGAACACGGTCTCTTTATCAGCGACCAGATTCGCAGCGGCGAGTCCGATGCGGGATTTTTCATCCGCCTGTTCACTCTCGCGTTCCAAGATCGGCGACTCAGGCGGAGCCTGTTCGATGGCAATCACGCCGCCGTGCACACGCTCAGCTTTCCCCTGCAATGCCAGCGACTCCAAGTCACGGCGCGCGGTGGCAACGCTGATCGAGAACTGCTCCACGATCTCGTTCACGCTCAAGCGTCCCTGCCGTGTGAGCAGGGCCAGGATCTGTTTTTGGCGTTCGGGGGTTGGAGTAAAATCGCTCATAATCAATCAAATTCCATCATAAACAATCATAGCACTTTTTCGGGGAATTTCAAGAGGCAATTTCAAGATAATGGCTAAAAGGGTAATCTAAGAAAAACTTTTGCCACAGAGACACAGAGTGCACAGAGATTTTAAATTTCCTCCCAATGGTCAGTAACTCTGTGGCTACATCCCTGGTCAAGCCCACAAAATTATTCGTTCTATTTCAAGAATCAAAAAGGACGCCCGGCTGGGCGTCCTCATGCATTCGTATTATCTCCCCACTAACGAACCGGCTCTTTGATCGTCACCTGTTCCAAAACATACTCGACCATCTTCTCAGGAATATTCACGCCTGTAGTTGTGATGCTGTTGCGGAATTCCATCGTGTGATTAATTTCGTTGATGGTGAGTCCATTGTCTGTTTCGAAGAGATCGAGTGCGAGCAAGCCCCCACCGACAGCCCGCGCCGCGCGTTGACATAACTCCGCAATTTCGTCGGTTAGGGGACAATTCGTTGCCACACCACCGCGCGCCGTATTCGTGATCCAATTTTCGGAGGAACGATAGATCGCGCAAATGCACTCATCGCCGATCACAAATGCGCGGATATCGCGTCCTGGTTTGTTGATGTACTCCTGAATATAAAAGACCTGATGATTGACTCCCAGCGTGGCTTTGTGTTCGATCAACGTCTCTGCCATTTCACGGTTCTCGACTTTCGCCAGCAGACGTCCCCACGAACCGACGACCGGTTTCATCACACACGGATACCCCATCGCTTCGATCGCCCGTAAAGCTGACTCTTCGTCAAAAGCCATCAGCACTCTGGGAGTGGGGATGTTGTTCTGTGCGAGGAGCTGACTCGTAATGTATTTATCGCCACAGCGTTCTGCCACCGCTGACGAATTCACAACCGGAACGCCATGCGCTTCAAAGATACGCGAGATATACAGTCCGCGCGAGTAAGAGATGGAGCGTTCGAACAACACATCAACCGGTTCAGGAAGCTGGTTAATATCGAAAAACGAATCTCCATCGTTGATGCGGACAACTTCCACATCGCTGTGCTTCTCAAATTCCTCCAATAAATATTTTTCTTCGACACGTAAACGGGTGTATAAAAATCCAACTCGGGTCATGGTTTCTCCTTAAATGCAGAATGAGGGTAACTACACAGCTAACGGTGCGACGAAAATGGGCAAGTAAGGAGTACCCATGAAGGCGAGGCGCAAAACAGAGAGAGCCATCTGCCCATTCTTGCGAGCCGTGGAAAGATATCCGCGAATGCGGCAAAAGATATTAGCGCCTTCTTCAGATCGAAAACAACCTGAGATTTTTTGTTTAACTTTCATCATGCGCAAGTCTCGCTCGGATTGATTGTTATCAAACGGAACTTTAAAATCAACCATAAAAGCCAGGACCGCCGCTTTGTGTTCTTTGAGTCTCAATAAAAGATTGCGCGCTGGACTTTGTTTCAATCGCCCACGTTGACCAGATTTTCGAGTGGTTGGATTTGGCGGAGGGTTGGCACGCAAACCCTGTTCGATCAATTTGTCGTATTGGGCAAAATAAATGTTTTTCTGCCTTTCGGTTAACTTGATTTGATGTTCCGCCTGAACCGTCTCCACTTTTTTCTTGATCTTCAATATCAGGGCAATCAAAGGCTCAATCCATTTTTGCGGATAACGTTCCTGCAAGAATAACAAGATCCGCAAATGATGGGCGTTGCACAAGGCATGCTGAAAATCATACTTAAAGTATGATGGCAAATCATCATGCACAACTCGTCCTTTGAACCGCGGCAATATGTTGATGGCATCCATTGCGATTTTCCCGCGTTTTTGATGATACGCATAATAAGTCAGGAAAGCCGTGCCAGTCGTTTGCAACCAATATAGTTTTCCGTCAATGCGCATGCCGGTTTCATCATTGCCGATGACTTCTTCAAGCCAGGTCAGGTGTGCTTTGATCGCCTCAGTTACAGGCGTTACAAGTTCAGCCACTTCTGCTCCTGCCGCATAGACTGTCCCCTCGGCTGGACGATGACTATAGAACTCTTCAAACACATCACAGGTTCGTTTCAAGGGAATGTGTTGCTCTTGGTTCAGATAGGTCATCTGCGACTTTACTTCTATCCCATATTGCACCGCTTGGTTTACCCCTTTCGGAAATTCTGCCCGCGTTTCTTTCCCACAACAGGAACAACGCTTGACCTGTACTTGATGTTCTGTCACTTCCATTCGTACTTTTGGCAGGTCAAACACTTGTCGCTTTTCGACCCGCTCCACTTTTTGCCGCTTCAACGAGTTCTGGCAATGAGCACATTCCACAACTCGATACTTTTTGATATGGTCGGGCTTTTTGACCATCTCTAACTTATGTCCGATATGTCCTTTTTGACCCCCGCTTTTTTTGCGGCTCCGTTTTCGCAAACTACGCGGCGCAGGTTTATCAAATCCATCACTGGATGGTGGCTTTCCGCTATTGCGGCTGTTCTTTGCAAGTTGATCTTCCAGCTTTTGTATCCGCTCTGCTAGAACCACAATTGTGCCTTGAAATAATTTCAACACTGCTGCTTTTCCTTCTTCATAC
>JAYUGV010000244.1:0-9649 GCA_043767565.1 Anaerolineales bacterium | reverse complement strand
TTTTTGTTTGGATGATAGAATAGCAAAGTTGCGCTAACACACGCACAAGTCAACCAAAACAGCCCTCCTTCTCGGATGGCTGTTTTTTATTTTCCCCTCACCCTATCCCTCTCCCAAAGGGAGAGGGGATAAAAATACAAGGAGTATGAATGAGTCCGAAACCGAAACCGCAAGTGAAGAAAGTTGTACTCGCCTATTCAGGCGGACTGGACACATCCGTGATCGTCCCGTGGTTGAAAGAAAACTACGGCTGTGAGGTGGTCTGCTTTTGTGCTGACCTGGGTCAGGGTGATGAAGATGTTGCTGGGCTGGAGCAGAAAGCCATCAAGAGCGGCGCGAGCCAATTCATCATCCACGATATGAAGGAAGAGTTCGCATCCGATTACCTTTATCCGATGCTCAAAATGGGGGCGGTGTATGAACATAAGTATTTATTAGGCACATCGATTGCCCGTCCATTAATTGCAAAACATCTTGTAGATGTGGCACATGAAGTTGGCGCAGATGCCATTGCGCACGGCGCGACCGGCAAGGGCAATGACCAGGTCCGTTTTGAGTTAACCGTCATGGCGCTTGACCCGCGCTTGACCGTCATCGCTCCCTGGCGTGAATGGGATATCCGCTCACGCGAAGATGCGATTGCTTATGCCGCGAAGCATAATGTCCCTGTGACCGCAACCATCAAATCCATTTATTCGCGTGATTCGAATCTCTGGCATATGTCGCACGAAGGCGGCTTGCTTGAAGACCCCTGGAACGAACCCGAAGAAACGATGTATCAACTTTCCACTTCGCCTGAGAACGCTCCCGATGAAGGTGCTTATGTTGAGATCGAATACGATAGCGGCAATCCAATTGCCGTGAATGGTGAAAAACTTTCGCCCGCCAAAATTGTTGAAACGCTCAACGCCATTGGCGGCACACATGCCATCGGACGCGTTGACCTCGTTGAGAATCGACTCGTGGGAATGAAGTCACATGGTGTGTATGAAACTCCAGGTGGTACCATTTTGCTGTATGCACATCGCGAACTCGAGTCGCTTATTCTTGACCGCGAAACGTTGCACTTCAAGGAAATGGTCGCAATCAAATATGCTGAACTCACCTACAACGGACTCTGGTTCACGCCTCTGCGCGAAGCGATCGATGCCTTCGTCGATTCAACGCAGGGACCCATCACTGGCAGCGTGCGTCTCAAACTTTATAAAGGCAACATCATCAGCGCGGGTCGCAAATCCAAATTCAGTTTGTATCGCGAAGATTTCGCCACGTTCGGTCAGGAGGATGTTTACGATCAAAGTCACGCCGAGGGCTTCATCCGCCTCTTTGGTCTCAGCATGAAAGTCCGCGCGCTCAACGGTCTGCCTGTTTCCGGCATGAACATGCCCAAGCCTGATTACTCACGCTTCAAGAGAGATTAGATGACAACACTCTGGGGCGGACGCTTCGCCCAACAACCCGACCAACTCGCCTTCGAGCTCAACGCGTCGCTGTCGGTTGATCAGCGCATGGCGCTTCAGGATGTGGACGGGAGCCGCGCGTGGGCAGATGCGATTCATCAAGCCGGCATTCTTTCGGATAAAGAACACGCTTCGATCTCACTTGGGCTTGATACCATCCGAAAAGAATTTTCTTCGAGACAGTTTACCTTCGTCCCCTCAGATGAAGATATTCACACTGCCGTCGAACGCCGCCTCACTGAATTGATCGGCGATGCGGCAGGTAAGCTCCACACAGGGCGAAGCCGAAACGATCAAGTTGCGACAGATTTTC
This sequence comes from Anaerolineales bacterium, assembly GCA_043767565.1. Taxonomy (GTDB): domain Bacteria; phylum Chloroflexota; class Anaerolineae; order Anaerolineales; family Villigracilaceae; genus Defluviilinea. The sequence continues at coordinate 7,876 of JAYUGV010000244.1, read as the reverse complement.
GTTTGTGGATGCTGGGTGCAATTCCCGAAATGGATTCTGCATTGAAAGATTTGCAATCTGCATTGGTTGAACAAGCTGAGCTTGCAGGTGAAACACTCATGCCTGGTTACACACATATGCAACGCGCACAACCAATTTTGCTGGCGCACTGGTGGCTGAGTTACTACTGGTCACTGCAGCGAGATCGAGAACGACTTGCCGATTTAACTCCGCGTGTTTCTGTATTACCTCTTGGAAGCGGCGCCTTAGCGGGAACGCCGGTCCCTGTAGACCGCGTTGCTTTGGCGAAGTCACTTGGCTTTGCAGATGTTTCTCAAAACAGCATCGACGGTGTGTCCGATAGAGACTTTGCCGCCGAATATTTATTCTGCGCAACCATGATCGGTCTCCACTTGAGCAAACTTGCAGAGCAGATCGTTTTGTTCACGAGTGCAGAGTTTGGATTCTTTGAATTAGCGGATGCCTTTTCAACGGGTTCAAGTCTCATGCCGCAGAAGAAGAATCCTGATGTATTTGAATTGACCCGTGGCAAAGCTGGCACGTTGATTGGTCTGCTGACGGGATTGCTAGCAACACTCAAAGGGTTGCCGTCCACATATGATAAAGATTTGCAGGAAGATAAAGCGCCAGTGTTTCAAGCGACGGACACCCTGCTGACAATTCTGCCTGTCATTGCTGGCGCGTTACGGACAATTACCGCAAAACCTGAACGGATGCTCGCCGCGATTGACTCATTCATGATGGCGACAGACCTCGCAGATTATTTAGTGAACAAGGGAATTCCATTTCGAGAAACGCATACGATTGCGGGGAAAGCTGTCCGGTTGGCGGGGGACGCTTCGCGAAAGATTGGGTTGGAGGAACTGCCGCTCGAAGCGTATCAGGCACTTTGTCCCGCGTTTGAAGCGGATGTCTATCAAGTTTTCGATCCGATGAAGTCGGTTGAAAAAAGAAATGCGGTTGGCGGCACGAGTCCCCAATCCGTAAAAAGTCAAATACAAAAAATTAAAGGAGTATAGAAATGTCTACTGTAACTTGTCCTGAATGTGCTGCTGAAATTACACTGGAGGCGGGAACTGAAGTTGGTGAGATCATCGTGTGTTCGGATTGCGGCGTTGATCTTGAAGTGACCACGCTGGAGCCTGCGGCTGTGCAGCTCGCGCCCATGGAGCAGGAAGATTGGGGCGAGTAGGGTCGGGCAGCCGCCCGCCCTTACGGAGATCATTATGCAGCGAAGATTGAAGATTGGTGTTTTGTATTCGCGTGTGCGCGTCGAAGAGAAATGGATCTTCGGCGCGATGGAAAAGCGCGGCATCGATTACGTGCGGCTTGATGACCGCGCGATCCATTTTGATCTGGACGATGCCGCGCCCTGGCAGCAATATGATGCGGTGCTGGAACGCAGTATCAGCTACAACAGCGGATTGTATGCGCTGCGGCTGTTGAACGCGTTTGGCGTGCCGACCGTGAATACGGCATCTGTCGCGGAAATCTGCGGAGATAAGTTGATGACAAGCGCGGCGCTCGCGCGTGACGGAGTGCTTCAGCCGCATAACATGACCGCATTCACGCCCGAAGCTGCATTGGAAGCGATCGAGGCATTTGGATATCCGGTGGTGTTGAAGCCAGTGGTCGGGTCATGGGGACGCCTGCTGGCGAAGATCAACGACCGTGATGCGGCGGAGGCGGTGCTCGAACATAAGTCCACCTTGGGATCGGTGCAGCATTCAGTGTTTTATATTCAGGAATATATCAAGAAGCCCGGGCGTGACATCCGCGCCATCGTGATCGGTGACCGCGTGTTGACAGCGATGTACCGCATGTCTGAACATTGGATCACGAATACAGCGCGCGGCGGTGAAGGAGAGCTATGTCCCATCACGCCTGAGATCGAAGAATTATGCCTGCGCGCGGCGAAGGCTGTCGGTGGCGGTGTGCTGGCTGTTGATTTGGTTGAACATCCTGAAAAGGGATTGGTGGTCAATGAAATCAACCACACGATGGAATTCCACACGATGCAGCCTGTCAGTGGAATTGATATTGCAGGTGAGATTGTGGAGTATGTGGTGAGCGTGGCAAAAGTGGCAGCGGATGTTGTGTAGCGGATTGCCTTTGGCAAGGCGGATAAACGGACGGATAACTGTAAACGGACTTTTTCACGGACTCACGGATTAAAACGGATGAGCTTACTTGAGATGAAAAGGAATAATTATTGATGATGACAGTTTCTATTATTGGCGGTTCGGGGTATGGCGGCGGGGAATTATTACGATTGTTATTGGCGCATCCTAATGTGGATGTGAAGCAGGTGACCTCGCGCTCACATTTGGGTGAGTATGTGTATCAAGTGCATCCGAATCTGCGCAAGCAGACTCAACTCAAGTTCAGCGATCCGGCGGCAGTGGAGCCTGTTGATGTTTTATTTCTTGCCCAGCCTCATGGACAAGCACAGCATCATATTGATGAATATGCCAAGCTTGCGCCAAAAATTATTGACCTCGCGGCGGATTTTCGTTTGCGGGATGCGGATTTTTATGAGCAATGGTATGGTGAGAAACATTCCGCGCCTGAGTGGTTGAGTAAATTTGTTTATGGCTTGCCTGAACTGCATCGTGAAGATTTGAAAACGGCGAGTTATGTCAGCGGGGTTGGATGCAATGCTACCGCCAGCAATCTTGCGTTGTTGCCGCTAGTCAAAGTGGATTTGATTGATTTATCGTCTCCTGTAATTATTGAAATCAAAGTTGGTTCGTCGGAAGGTGGCGCGGAAGGGAATTCTGGTTCGCTCCATGCAGAACGCGCCAATGTGATTCGGACTTTCTCTGCGTTTGGGCATCGTCACACGGCGGAAGTGATTCAGGAATTAGGTATAAAAGATATATCGCTCACCATGACTGCCGTGGATTTGGTGCGTGGTGTGCTGGCGACTGCTCATGCGAAAGTAAGACAAGGTGTGGCGACAAAAGATTTATGGAAAGCGTATCGCACCGTGGCAAATGAAAATCCGTTTGTACGTGTTGTGAAAGAACAGCGTGGAATTTACCGAGTCCCTGAGCCGAAGATTTTAGCTGGTTCTAATTATGCCGATTTAGGATTTGAATTGGATGAAAGCAATGGTCATGTCGTATCTATGTGCGCGATTGATAATTTGATGAAGGGCGCATCAGGTTCCGCTGTGCAGTGCATGAATTTGATGATGGGCTGGGATGAAACGCTGGGTTTGGAGTTTATGGGGCTTCATCCAATTTAGAATTATGAATGAAGAATGCGGAATGATGAAGTGTGGTCTCGATACGGGCTTCGCCCTACTCCACCACCGTTAGGAATGGAAATTATGAATCAATCAATCATAGTAGTAAAACTTGGCGGCACCGAAGGTGTGGATTTTTCTGCGATTTGCAATGATGCCGCTCAGTTATTGAAGCAGGGAGCGCAACTCGTCTTTGTGCACGGCGGTTCGGCAGAAGCTAATGCGTTGGGTGAAGGACTTGGTACGCCGCCAAAGATGATCACGTCGCCTTCGGGATATACATCGCGGTACACGGATAGGAAGACGCTTGAAATATTTTTGATGGCAGTGAATGGCAAAGTCAATTCGCTCTTGACGGAGCAATTGCAGATGCTGGGAGTCAATGCGTTCGGGCTGTGCGGACTCGATGGTAAATTGATGCAAGCCACGCGCAAGGATTCGATTCAAAGCATTGAAAATGGCAAGCGAAAAATTATCCGCGATGATCACACGGGGAAGATTGAGACTGTGAATAGTGAATTGTTATTGATGTTGCTCAATGCTGGTTATCTGCCCGTGATCGCACCTGTCGCTGTCAGCGAAAAAGGAGAAGCGCTCAACGTGGATGCGGATCGCGCGGCAGCGATGGTTGCTTCGGCTCTCAAAGCGGAGACTTTGCTGCTGCTAACGGCGGTGCCTGGGCTGATGAAGAATTTCCCAGATGAGTCCACGCTTATTAGGCAGCTGCCGCAGAGTCAACTTGCGGCGGCGAGTGAAGCGGCGCAGGGTCGCATGAAGAAAAAAGTTTTAGGTGCAGAAGAAGCTTTGAAAGGCGGCGTGAACCGCGTCATCATCGCGGATGGAAGAATCCAAAATCCGATTTCTAGCGCGCTGGATGGAAAGGGTACGGTCATTCAGTGAATTTGTCTGAACAGAAGTGCTATAATCGGCGGAATTTGCGGTACAGCGTAGGAGCCAGGTATTTATGAAATTAGCAACTCTTGTTTTGGAAGATGGAACGGTCATCGAAGGTCAGGCTTTCGGTGCCGAGGCTGACGCCGTGTTTGAGCTGGTGTTCAACACCAGTATGACGGGCTATCAGGAAATTTTGACTGACCCCTCGTATCGCGGGCAGGGTGTGTTGTTCACCGTGTCGCACATCGGGAATGTTGGAATCAATTTGGAAGATGATGAGTCTGCCAAGCCGCAGATTTCTGCGGCGGTGATTCGTTCGTTAAGTCCTGTGGTGTCGAACTGGCGTTCGGCACTTTCTTTATCTGATTGGCTTGCTCAACATGGAGTGCCTGGCATCAGCGGCGTGGACACGCGCTGGCTGACGCGCAAACTACGAGATGGCGGCACGCAAAAAGCGGCGCTTTCGACGAAGGGAACATCTGCCGATGAACTGTTGAAGATGGCGCGTGAATGGGATGGTCTCGATGGACGTGATATGGTGAGGGAAGTGACATGCGAGGAGAGTTATCGGTGGATTAATGATGAAGGAAATAAATGGGTTGAGAATGTAGAAGTAAGAATGCGGAATGCAGAATTGAAAATACAGAATGAAAATTCATCATTCATCATTCATCATTCTGCATTTCATGTGGTGGCTTATGATTTTGGAATCAAAGAAAATATTTTGCGGCATCTTTCGTCGTATGGTGCAAATGTGATTGTTGTCCCTGCGGATACGACTGCGGATGATGTGTTGGCATTGAGACCTGACGGAGTATTTTTATCTAATGGACCCGGCGACCCGGCAGGTTTGCCTTACGCCGTTGAAGCAGTGAGTGGATTAATTGCAAGTGGCGTGCCGATATTTGGAATTTGTCTCGGTCATCAATTGATCGGTTGTGCGCTGGGAGCAGATACGCATAAATTGAAGTTTGGACACCATGGCGGGAATCATCCTGTGCAATATTTGCCAAGCGGTGAAGTGTTAATTACTGCACAGAATCATAATTACTGCGTCACCGAAGGCGAGTTGAACAAAGATGAAGTGGAAATTACGTACAAGAGTTTGAATGATAACTCGCTCGAAGGTTTACGGATGAAGAACAAACCTGTCTTCAGCGTACAATTCCATCCCGAAGCGGCGCCGGGTCCGCATGATGCGCATGATATCTTTGCGGAATTCTTCCGCTTAATGAAGAATGCAGAATGAGGAATGCAGAATATGAAATGCGGTACATTCTTTATGGAGGCGAGCAATGGCGCATGATGTGACGGATTTGAAAGTTAGAACGAAGAAGTTTGCCTTGCGGATTATCAAGCTGTATCAGAGTCTACCAAAAAGCGGAGAAGCGCAAGTGATTGGAAAGCAAGTTTTGCGAAGCGGGACTTCGGTTGGCGCACAATATCGTGAAGCTTGCAGGGCAAAATCTCCAGCCGATTTTATAAACATGATGGGCGGCGTATTGAAAGAACTGGACGAAACCGCTTATTGGCTGGAATTGCTGGTAGAAGGTGAAATTATCCCTGTTGCCAAACTTGGAGACCTACAAAAAGAAACTGATGAATTGATTGCGATTTTCGTCTCCTCCATCAACACCTCTAAAAGGAATAATCCTAAATGAAATTCTTCATTTCTCATTCTTCATTCTTCATTCAGGATTCTGCATTATGAAGCGAATCGACATTCACACCATCCTCGTCCCTGGTTCGGGAGCCATTGTCATCGGTCAAGCTGCGGAGTTTGATTATTCTGGCACACAAGCGGTCAAGGCATTGAAAGCGGAGGGTTATCGCGTGGTGCTAGTTAACTCGAATCCTGCCACGATCATGACTGACCCTGAAATCGCGGATGCAACTTATATCGAGCCACTTACGGTCGAAGCGTTGGAAGCCATCATCGCGCAGGAAAAACCTGACGCCATGCTTCCGACCGTTGGCGGGCAAACAGGACTCAATCTTGCGCTGGCGCTCAGTGAGAACGGCGTGCTTGAAAAATATGGTGTGCAACTCATCGGCGCAAAGCTCAACGCCATCAAAGCCGCCGAAGACCGTTTGCTCTTTCGCGAGACGATGCAAAAAAATAATATTCCCGTTCCGAGTGGAGGAGCGGCGTATTCGCTTGCAGAAGCGGAAGAGCTTGTGAAGTGGACAGGTTATCCCGTTTTAGTCCGCGCGTCGTTTGCGATGGGCGGCACGGGTGCTTCGTGGGTGTATGAACCGAAGCAATTGCAGGAAGCTGTTCGCAGTGCAATTTCTGAATCGCCGATCCATCAGGCATGGCTCGAAGAGTCGGTGCTCGGTTGGAAGGAATATGAACTCGAAGTGATGCGCGATAAAGCCGATAATTTCGTCGTTGTGTGTTCGATTGAAAATCTCGACCCAATGGGCGTGCACACAGGTGACAGCATCACTGTCGCGCCTGCGCAAACGCTCACTGACCGTGAGTATCAAATCCTGCGCGACCTTGCGCATCGCGTATTGTCCGCTGTTGGCGTAGAGACGGGTGGCTCGAATGTACAATTCGGTGTTGACCCCAAAACGGGACGCGTGGTGGTCATCGAAATGAATCCGCGTGTGAGTCGTTCGTCTGCGCTGGCGTCGAAGGCGACGGGTTTTCCCATCGCCAAGCTCGCCGCGCTTGTTGCCGTCGGTTACACCCTTGACGAGATTACCAACGATATCACCAAACAAACCAAAGCAGCGTTCGAACCGTCGCTGGATTATGTTGTTGTGAAAATTCCGCGCTGGGCGTTTGAGAAATTCCCAGGCGTGGACCCGACTCTCGGACCGCAGATGAAGTCGGTGGGTGAAGCGATGGCGTTGGGACGGACATTTCCAGAAGCGCTTCTAAAAGCTGTGCAATCACTTGAAATTGGGGTGGATTTTTTGGATGGAAGCGGTATCAATAAAGAGCCAATTGCTTATGATTTGGAAGGACTTTCGATACCAACTGCGGACAGGTTATTTAAAGTGTATCGTGCGATTGAAGATGGTGTGTCGCTTGAGGAGATTGCGGAAAGAACTCATTACGATTTATGGTTTCTCGCGCAGATGCAGGTGATTACAGATTGCGGATTAGAAATTAGGAATTGCAAATCAGAGAGCGACCTCAAGCCGATTTTGCGATATGCTAAACAGTTAGGATTCGCAGATTCGTATATTGCGCGGCTTCTTTCTAAGAATGCAACATATAACATAGGTCTCGATACGCCCCGAAAGAGCATCGGGGCTACTCGACCACCAAATACACAACATGATGTTCGTGAGTTGCGAAAACGACTTGGCATATTGCCAACATTCCAAAGAGTTGATACCTGCGCTGCGGAGTTTGAGGCGCAGACGCCGTATCTTTACAGTGCCTATGAAATGGATGATGAGTCTCGCCCCACTGACAAACAAAAGATTCTCATTCTCGGCGGCGGACCGAATCGGATCGGGCAGGGGATCGAGTTCGATTATTGCTGTTGTCAGGCGGCGTTTGCCTTGTCTGAGATGGGGTTTGAGACCATCATGTACAACTGCAATCCTGAAACGGTGTCAACGGATTATGATACAGCGGACCGTTTGTATTTCGAGCCGTTGACACTGGAACATGTGTTGAACGTCATTGATAGAGAGCAACCTGTTGGAGTCATCGTGCAGTTCGGTGGGCAGACTCCGCTCAACCTGGCGGCGGGACTCGAAGCGGCAGGC
>JAYUGV010000243.1:0-9651 GCA_043767565.1 Anaerolineales bacterium | reverse complement strand
GCGACATCATTTTGATGATTGACGAGTTGCACACCGTCGTCGGAGCAGGAGCCGCTCAGGGGGCGATGGACGCGTCCAACATGTTGAAGCCCGCATTGGCGCGCGGCGAGTTGCAATGCATCGGCGCGACCACGTTGGATGAATTCCACAAACATATTGAAAAAGACGCCGCATTGGAACGCCGCTTTGCGCCGATCTATGTCGAAGAACCATCTGTGGATGATACGATCAAAATGCTAATGGGCTTGCGTGACCGTTACGAAGCGCATCACAAGGTCCGCTATTCGGATGACGCGCTGGTCGCTGCGGCGCGGCTTGCCAGCCGCTATGTTACCGATCGGCGTTTGCCCGATAAAGCCATCGACCTGATGGATGAAGCCGCGGCAAAGCTGCGCGTGGCTTTGTATTCCATGCCGCCTGATCTCAAAGTTATGAAAACCGAACTGGACAAGATGCTGGCGGAAGAGGAACAGGCGGGTCTCAACCGCGATTACGAACGCGCCGCGCAGAAGAAAGCCGAACGCCTGCGCCTCGAACAGGATTACCACGAGAAGCGTGATATCTGGGAAGCCGAACACCAGCTCGATGAAGTGGTGGATGTGGACGACATCGCCTCAGTGGTGCATCAGTGGACGGGCATCCCGGTGACGCAGATGCTTGAAACCGAATCAGCCAAGCTCCTGAACATGGAAGCGCGTCTGCACGAGCGCATCATCGGACAGGAGGAAGCCATCCACGCGATCTCGGATGCGATCCGCCGTTCACGCTCAGGGTTGTCTGATCCGTCACGACCAATCGGGTCCTTCATCTTCATCGGACCTTCCGGCGTAGGAAAAACCGAATTGGCAAAGGCGCTCGCCTGGTTCATGTTCGATGATGAAGAAGCGCTCGTCCGCATTGATATGTCTGAGTATCGTGAACAACATACTGTAAGCAGACTCTTCGGTGCCCCGCCCGGATACGTTGGCTATGAGGAAGGCGGACAATTAACCGAAGCCGTCCGCAGACGCCCGTATCGCGTGCTGTTATTCGATGAAATTGAAAAGGCGCATCCTGAAGTCTGGAACGCGTTACTACAAATTTTGGATGACGGCCGCATGACCGATGGTCAGGGCAACGTGGTCGATTTCCGCAACACAGTGCTGATCATGACTTCGAACCTGGGCACTGAATATGTGAAGAAGGGTGGCACGCTGGGCTTCCTGCAAGGCAAGGCCAGTGATGAAGAACGCGAGTCGCATGAGAAGATCGAGAAAGCCCTCAAGGGTTCGTTCCGCCCTGAGTTCATCAACCGCATCGACGAGATCATCATGTTCTCGCCGTTGAGCGTTGAACAGATGGAAGAGATCGTTGTCCTGCAAATGAAAGAAGTGCAGGACCGCTTGAACGAACACGATATCACCGTCGAGTTGACCGATGGCGCGCGCAAGTGGCTCGCCAAGGCTGGATACGATCCCGCCTTCGGGGCGCGCCCATTGCGACGTGCCATCCAAAAGAATGTCGAGAGTCCGCTTTCGATGGAACTGCTCGGCGGCAAATTCAAGGAAGGCGCCGTTGTCCGTGTGGATGTGGATGACGAAAATAACAAGATCGTCTTTCAGATCTCTGCTGCGATAAAGAAAGAGAAAAAACAACACGTCGATGCGTAATAACAAACGAAAAACATCCCGCCATGATGGCGGGATGTTTTTCGTTTACTATCCTGCTCCCTGCGCCGTCCTCGGCGCAGGCTTTACCTGTAACACGCCGCCGGGGACGGCGGCTGAGCTATTATGCAAGATTTTATTTCGCGAACGGCAGTTGGATGAAGAATGTACTGCCGGGTAATTTCTCTTCGTCATGACCGATGCTTTCGACCCAGATCTTGCCCTGGTGCGCTTTGACGATGCCCGCCGCGATCGCCAGCCCCAAGCCGGGTCCGCCGCCTTTGAACTTGGTGCGCCCGGAGGAATGTAGTTCCACTTTGCCGACCTGATACAACTTCTCGAAAATGATGACGAGGTTCTCTCTGTCAATGCCGATACCGGTATCCTTGACACGGATCTCACAACACTCGCCGCGTCCAGGCACATCCACCTTATGCGCGCCAACGGTGATCGTACCCCCATCCGGTGTGAACTTGATGGCGTTGACAATGACGTTATCCAGCACCTTTTTCATAAGATCAGAATCAGCCAGCACGGGCGGGAAAGAATTGATCTCAGGGTCAAGCTCCAGCGTGAGTTGACGCGCCTTCAAATCCTCCGCATAGTCTTTATTGATCAGGCGCAGAGTTGGTCCCAACGTCATGGCTTCGAGATGCGGCGTCGTTACCTGCGTCTCGAGCCGCGCCACGTCCAACATACTGTTGACGATCTGGTGCAGACGGTCAGTGCCCTGGATCACACCTTCCATAGCTTGCGAGAGCATGAGGTTATCCTTTATCGGCGGCGCGGCTTTAATCATACCCATGTAGCCTTTGATGACCGTGAGCGGTGTGCGCAGTTCGTGCGCGGCGACCTGAATGAAATCGCTTTTGTTCTTATCCAGTTTTTCGAGTCTGCCAAGCGCGGTATTGAGTTCATCCACGCGCTGTTCCACCATGCGTTCCATCATCTGGTTGAAGCGATTCAGATCGTCGTACAGCCTTGCGTTCTCAAGGGCGATCGATGCCTGGATTGCAAAAGCATTAGCCAACAGGACATCGTCCTGTGTAAATGCCCTGGCTCTTTTCCTGCTCATGGTCAACATACCGATTGTCTTATTCTTTGCAAATAACGGAATGCCCACCCATGTGCCATCCAGTGGCAGCCATTCCGGCTGACCCCAATCTTTTATGTTGTTGAGATCGTCAATGACCAGCGGTTCACCCTGCTTGGCAATTGTACGATAGACGTTGGTCTCGCCGATCTCATACTGCAGTTCATACACCGGTGCCTGTTCTGGGAACCCTACGTGACCATGCACGCGCGGGACACCGTTCACATCTTCAAGGAACAGCGCCAGCCGATCGGATGGGGTGATCTGGGCTAACTGCGCCACGACCTGTTGTGGGACCTCGACCTCGGTGGAGAACGATGAAAGCTGACGTGCTGACTTTATAAGCGCTTCTGCAGCACGTCGCCTGGACTGCTCGCTGGAATACAGGTTGGCGTTCTCAGTCGCCATGCCTTCAGCGAATTCCTTGGCAATTGCCAACTCCACGGCACGATCACGCGCATCCGCCAGCAAACGTTCCACCTCTTGTTGAACCTGTTCTTTTTGCTGCACGAGCATGGTGCGTAATAACGCACTGCTGACCAGGTTGCGGATACGTACGTACACTTCCCAATCGCGCGGGCCCATCTCGACCCACATGAACCCGAAACGGTTTTTCGCGAGGGTCAACGGCATTACCACGGCGGTATAACGATGGTCTACGGGTGTTTTGCCGCGCGGCACGAGTTGACCCGTGCCCATATAGGCTTGTTTGCGCGGGATCTCAAACTTTGCCCCTTCATATTGGAACAACAAACTATAACCTTCAGGCGCGGGCGCAGAAACAGACTGCGGGGATTTCACATCGCTGTAGAACATCACGTACCAGCGTTCAATGCCCATATCCGGGAAGTGTTCCGTGATCGCGCTCCCTATATCTTCCAAAGTCATGGCGGGCGCCATGGAAAAACTAAAGCCTTGTAAAACACCTTCCTGTTGTTCAAGCACCAACCGACGATAAGCTTGCGAACGCTGTGAGAGTTCACCTGCCAGCAAGCGCGCCTGCTGGAATAAGTTTTCCGCTTTCAACATGGATGTTTGACTCGTGATACCGCCTAGCGCATAACGCCGCATCATCGAGATCACGTTATGCCAGACTGAGGTTACCAATTCATGTTTCTGCATCAACTCGACCATGGCATTGATGGTCTTCAGGAATTCATCGTCGGTGGCGCGGTTATTCAACGCCAACAAGAAACCATCCCACGCCCGCCCGAACGCATCCTTGAATTGCGGGAGCGCGGGATCCTGCTCGGTAACACCCGCTGAGTTCAGCAAAGCGCGTAAGGCGGCTTCACGTTTATTTTCCAATTTGCCGGTCTTGGCAACATCGCGCGGCAACACCGCCGCCTGACGGACATTCTCCGGCAGACACCCGCACGACCAACGCACAAGCAATTGCGTGGGTGTAACAATGGTACGCGGGATCGTTTCCCCATCAATTTTTTTGATCAAGGTTTCAAGCGCATGCTTGCCCGCTGTAAAAAATGACTGTCGCACCGTGGTCAACGGCACACCGGTCGCCTGCGCTTCACGCAGATCATCAAAGCCGGTCACAGCCACATCGTCCGGCACGCGCACGCCGCGTTGTTGTAATGCTTCCAACGCGCCGAACGCCATGCGGTCATTTGCCGCCACGACAGCCTGGAAGCGCAGCTTGCGTTCATCCAATAGGGTGGCGATCGCATCACGTCCGCCCTCGGCAGTGTGATCACCATCCACGACCAGATCTTCATCGTAGCGCAGGTCGTGCGCCTGGAGTTCATCTTTATAGGCTTGAAAACGCTGTTCGGCATCTACTTGTCCAGGAATACCGCAAATAAAAGCGATCCGTTTATAGCCATGCTCCTCGATCAAGTGCCGCACCACCGCGCGCATCCCCTCGGCGTTATCGGGCACGAACATCGTGGCACCGTTCAACTCCACCGATTGTGTCACAATGGGCATGGCGCCATACAGGTCCGAAAAAACCTTCAACTCAGCAGCGCTGATACCGTAGGCAATATCCGATGTGAGGATCAAGCCGTCGAATTGGTCCGGCTTGGCAAGATCATATAATCCGAAAGAAGGTGTGGGTTTTTCAACTGAAATTTGAGGCGTTAATCGTCCCCCAATGAAATGGACAAGATTGACATTGTGCGCTTCGGCGGCGGCGGTGATACCCGAGATGAACTCCGCGCCCCAGGCGCGCCCCACTTGCGAAGCAAACACACCGATCGTTTTTCGTTCCGAAGCTGACTTTTTTGGAAGTGACATGCCCGGCATCCTTGGTTTGGAATATTGAGATTATATCCTCGATTCATTCATGTCGTAAAACAATACCGTGACGAAAATCCGCCCTGCGACACTTCCCTTCGGTCGCAGGACATCGCTTCACACCCAGCCGATAGTTGATCCTGTTTCAAGATCCGACTCTGGAGTCGGACAGCTTGCTGTCCCAACGCTTGGCATTGTAATACTGATTAACTCACCTTACGCAAAATGCACTATGACCCTGAAAGGGTCAAATGATCATAGATTTTGAGAGATGGCAAATTCAACCCCGTAGGGGTGTCAGAGCTCGTAAAACCTGTGTCATCCCTACGGGATTTGAATTCTTGCATGCCCATCCTATAATCCTTCCAGCCCCTTCGGGATTGGCGTTGCGTAAGGTGAGTGATTAAAAATCGGTACTACAGTGCCAATCTCATTTGCCATTGGGTTAATTCTTCCCGTTCAAAGCCAGCGCGTTTAAATAGTTTGCCAAATTCTTCAGGGAAGATCGCAGGGATGTGCCAGGTCTTGCCAGGATGATCAGCGATCAATGACTTTAGCATCTCTACACCAAGGTCATTGCCGCGCGCATTTGGTTCCACGAGCAGAGACCAGATCACCACATGCTCCACATTGGGATTGGAGATGACTATCATAGCCGGTCCATTGCGATAGGCCGCGCAGGTGGATCCATCTGTGCGATCGTCTCGCCTGCCAATTGCCAGGGCAAGTCTGATAGTCCATGCTGGGAAATCAAACTACCTGCTTCACGCAGGTCAAGCTCTTCCATGTTTTTTTTTGCGCTTTCTTTTGCATCTTTACGAATCAAGCCGATCAACCGGCGCACATTTTGAAAGCCACATTTCTTATACAGCCGCACAGCATATTCATTCTGTTCGATGACTTCGAGAAGCATATCATGGTCGTTCCGTTCCCGCGCTTCGTTGATCAATTTCCCCATGAACCAGAACCCTGTCCCTTTGCCACGCTGGCTTTGCACGATACCCATTGCCGCGAGTCGACTCGCGCGAAGCGTGCCGCGGCGGGCGATGAGCGCAATGCCAGCGGGTTGTTCATCTGCAAGCAGCACGCGGCTGGCAGAGAGGTCCACGCTGTCTTTGCGAATCATGGTCAGGAATTGGGAGAGGTTGAAGGTGATGGGGACCAGATAATTCTCAAAGCTGAGATCCAGCAATTGGGTAAGATCAGGCAGAGGGTAGTCTGAAGCGGGTTTTAAATCCAGATCCATGTTCGTGATTCTACCCGCATCCAGCGTATAATCGGCAAATTCAAGAGGACAATTTCATGACAGACTATAAACGCATCGCATTGAAAATTACAACAATTTTATTTATCACGCAGAGCCTGGCTTCAGCAGGCTTCATTGCGGCGGCGGCGATCAACCCGATCCTCGGTGAAAAATTGGCTGGGAATCGTTCGCTGGCAACCTTGCCGACAGCGCTGTATTTGTTGAGCGGCGCGCTTTCGGCTTCGGCATGGGGCTATATGATGGACCGCATTGGGCGACGCAATAGCATCACATTAGGACTGATGATCGGTGTGTTGGGCAATGGGCTGGTGTTGTTTGCGATCCAGTCATCGTCGTTCATGTTGGCGACGGCGGGGTTGATGCTGATGGGCATTACGAATGCGGCGGTGCTGCTTGGGCGTTTTGCGGCAGCCGAGGTGAACCCGCCCGATCAGCGCGGACGCGCGATCTCGGCAGTGGTTTTGGGCGGTGTGATCGGTACCATTCTGGCGCGCTTCTCGGCGGCGCCGATGAGTGCCTATGCAGTAAGTATCGGCATGGATGAACTGGCGGGCGCGTATCTCACAACGCTGGTGTTGTTTGCGATCGCAGGTATGTTCGTCTTTTTGGGTTTGCGCCCTGATCCGCGCGAGGTGGGCAAAGAAATCGCCAAACTGTATCCGGCTTTAATTCCACATGGTGAGGCGCGCCCGATCTTAGAGATCCTGCGTCAACCGGCGGCGATTACGGCGCTGACGGCGATGATGCTGGGACAGGTGGTGATGGTTGCGATCATGGTGATCACGTCCCTGCATATGAAAGATCATAATCATATGCAAAGCGATATTATCGCGGTGATCTCGGCGCACACGTTCGGGATGTACGCGCCTTCGATCGTTTCAGGCTGGCTGTTGGATATATGGGGACGCGGCCGGATGATCTTGATCGGCGCTTCCACTTTGCTCTTGGCTTGCATCACCGCGCCGATCTCGCCGGATGTTTTGCCTTTGGGGATCGCACTCTTTTTATTGGGTGTGGGTTGGAATTTTTGTTTTGTGGGCGGTTCCACTCTGCTGGCTGATCAACTTTCGCCGGTGGAACGCTCACGCACGCAGGGCACGAATGACCTGTTGGTGGGGCTGGCTTCAGCCGCTATCAGTTTGAGCAGCGGGTTCATCTTCAATGCCACGAATTACACAGTGATGGCGATGATCGCCGCCGGGCTTGCGTTTGTGCCGATCTTTATGTCGTTGTCGTTTTTGAAGACACCGGTCAAGGCGGCTTCGTAATGCGACATTGATGTCGCCATGAGTAGTGCCTGTTGCCCGCGACATAAATGTCGTGTTACAAACGAACATCCCGCAGGCATTGCGCCTTGCGGGATGTTCGTTTACTGATCACTGATCACTGCTCACTGTTTACTGCTTACTGTTCACTGCTTGACTAATCACTTCCGTATCATCGTCAACAACATTTTGAATCTTTGCATGGCTCGAACAGCATGTGGTTCATCAGCGGGCATGATGATCGCATCGCCGACTGAGAGTTGATACGGTTTGCCTGAGATCTTTATTTCAACTTCACCCTCCAGCACATGGACGAGTGCATCGAAGGACGCGGTGTGTTCGCTCAGTTCCTGGTCTTTATCGAAGGCGAAGAGCGTGACATTGCCGCCGTCCGCTTTGGTGATCTGGCGGCTGACCACGGAGCCATCTTGATAGGCGACTAATTCCGCCATTTGCAAGACTTCTGATCTTGGGGCTGTTGACATAGGTCCTCTTGTTCATCCAGCAGTTGAACTGCTGGATGAACGGTGAATTACTTTACTTCAACCTGATATGCAGCAGGGATCTTTGTGAACCGCGTAGTGCCGGTCGCGATCAGCACCGCTTCTTCGCCGGACTTTAGTGAAAGCGGAATGTCGGCAGTTTGGTCGGCATTCAATGCAATGGGAGTGACGGTTGTGGTAGCGCCTTTGACGATCAGACTCAACCGATAGGTCTGCGGCAGGACGTTTTCAACGCGGACAAAGCCATTCGCGACCCAGCCGCCATCATCTGTTTCAAAATCGGACGCGTACTTGATGGCATCGATTGAAACGTCATCCAGCAGAAAGCCTTCGCCGTTGACTGCGGCATCGGTAATGTATTCAAATCGAATCTGGACTTTCTTGCCAGCGAACTGTGAAAGGTCAACTTCTTCAAGCTTCCAGCCATTCGTCGCGCCGGTATAACCCCAACCGTGAGACTGACCGGATGGGTCGGCATCTGTTCCGGAAGGTGTGGTGAGTATCTGCCACACTTTTCCATCAGTAGAGGCTTCTACATGCAGGTAATCCCAATTCTCTTCAATATCGAACCAGGTTTGATAACTGAAGGTAACCGGTCCGCTGACGTTCGTGAGATCGAACTCACGGGTGAGGGTCATGTCTGATTCGTTGCCCTTGTTCGACCAGAATGCGTACTTGCCGGAAAAAGCATCCACCGGTAAAAGTCCCGTCACGGTTGAGCCGCTGAAATGCAGGGTGAAATCTCCGGCGCACTGCACCTTGATGTAATCAATGCCATATTGATTGATCGCGAATCCCGTTGGAGCCTGCGGACAGGTTTTAATGACATCCGTAGCGCTAGCTTGCGGCGAGTCGGGATAATTTTTAAAGACGTAACGTCCATCGCCAACATTTGTGTCTTTGAGATATAACGCGGCTGCCCAATCCATGAAGACATCGTCAGCCGTAACAACTTTTCCGGTTTGCGAGTCGGTCACATTCAGGTTAGCCAGAGTATTGTCCACACTGGCGAGGTCATTTTCAGGATTAGCGGTCAGAGCTTTGGTTGCATCCTGACCGAACCGATCCAGAAAATAAGCAAGGTATAAGAACGATTGTCCGTAGTGGGAACCAAAATCAAGGGAGTTATTATCTGCCCATGAGTTCAATTGCAGGTCTGGTTTTTGAACATATTCCCAGTCTGAACCGCCAATTGTGTACCCGTTCAAAAATGCGCCGACCTCTGCGAAGCCTTCGTTGACCCAGGATTCGTCGTTACGGTCGGTGGCATTCTGGATCATATGCACGAACTCATGTGCCAGCGTGCCGTAGGTGTATTCATCAGCAAGATCGGCTGTGGAGGTCAGTACATAGGTTTCATGGGCGTTCGAATACTTCACGACCTCAGGGTTGAAGGAATCGGATGAGCTGAAATAGCCTCCGATATTGCTGCCCAGGTCAGAGGCGTACAGCACAAAAATATGCGGATCATTATCCACGCCCGGGTTTGATTCGCTGCCGAAGAATTCCCGGTCGGTGGGATAGATCTTGTCTTCAAACGCATCCATCAGGGCTTTCATATCGCCTTTGTTCACGCTGGTGCCGTCTTCTGCCCAGAAATAAGAATGAGGGGTGGCGTAGAGCA
>JAYUGV010000242.1:0-3901 GCA_043767565.1 Anaerolineales bacterium | reverse complement strand
TTTTAATCAGGACGGTTTCCCCCTCTCCCGGTGGGAGAGGGCAGGGTGAGGGTTCTCAGTCGGATAACGGCGAGAATCTATGGAAAGGTAGCAACTTGGGTTAATTATGTCTGTTATTTGCCTTGTGACTTACTCAAACCTGAATCGCCAAACGCCCACGCTGAAGAAGATCACTGCAAACCCAAACAGGCCTCCCGCTTCGGGCAAAATGTCCATCAAGCCGCCGCCGCGTAGACCCAGATCCAACATGCCTTGCATTGCCCAAGTGGTCGGAAGTACCTTCACGGCGTTTTGTATCCCGGGTGGGAACAACTCCAGCGGATACCAACATCCGCCCATCAGCGCGAAGACCATGCCGAACATGATGCTCAATCCGCTGGCTTGACCTTCGGTCTTGATGAACGTTCCCATCGTGGTGCCGAATGCCGCTGCCGCAAGTGCGGATGCAAACAGAAGGACAAACAATGCCAACGGTTCACGTCCCCAATTGAGTTTCATAACGAGTATCCCGAACCCAACCAGCAAGGACATTTGAATCAGCGCCATCACAACCTGACCAGAAATCGTTCCCAATAAAAATGTCGCTTTACGTGATGGAGTTGTGAGCAGGCGGCGCAATGTTCCTTGCTGGCGTTCGTAGGCAAATAGAGCCGAAATTCCAAACAGTGGAATAAATACCCACGTAATCATCTGTCCCGCAGATGAATTCGCACGCGGGTCATATTCAACCTGGTCTTTGGTGTTTCCTTCCACAACGGTCACGCGTTCGGGCGCGTCTGCTTGAATGGATTGTGCCAGTTTCAACGAACTCTCGAAATAGGTTTGCTTCTCTGCTTCATTAGCAAAGGGTTGTTTTATTTCACGTTGTTTGACTGCATTCTGCGCGGCGGAGATGGCGCTGCTCACGCGGCGAATGGCTGTTTGTATGGCGCGTTCGGCAATGGTGGCATTGATGTTGTTAGGTTGTTGAAGTAATTCCACGTTGGCGGAAGAATTTTGCAGGGACGCAACATCAATCCCAGCAGGGATGATGAACACAGCCGAAACACGCCGCTGGTCGAATTGACTTTGCGCTTTGTCACGAGAAACAACCGCAGGGCGAACAGCGGTTGATTTTTCGAGTTCAGTAACAATCTGTTGTGAGATGGTGGTCTGCGCTTCATCCACGACGAGCAGGTGAATGCGATTGTCTTCATTGCCCGATGGAGTCCCACCTGCAAGCAGGAAGGTGAAGACGAGGGGCAAAATAATAAAGAACAACAACTCCGATGAACTGGCAAATCGGATGATGGCGTCTTTCCATGCGATGGCTAAGATTTTTTTCATAAGTTTTCCTGTCATGTCATTCTGAGCGAAGCGAAGAATCTCTGAGACTATCGTAGAGACCCTTCGCTATCGCTCAGGGTGACACGTTCCGTGTCATTTCTGCATAATCCCATTTCGATTGAAAATCAGGACGGCAATTCCAAACAATACCGTGCCCATGATGAGCAAGGCTGTAATTGGCTCAGTTAAATTTTTCAGTGTGCCACCGAGGGCGAGCGTGGTGAAACCATCCAAGCCCCAGGCGTTGGGGGTGATTTTGCTCAGGGTCTGCACAAGCGGCGGCATTTGTTCAAGGTTGATAAAACTTCCGCCGAGGATGCCGAAGATGAGCATGACTGCTGAACCTGTGCTACCGACTTGTGCGGGCGTGCGTGCCAATGCTGTAATGAACATGCCCCAACCTGACGCGCCGAAGACAGCAACTAGAATCAATACAGCCACGCCCAGCGGGTCGCCCCATTTCAGTTGGAAGAATAACGAAGATGCGAGAATTAATATCCCAACTTGCGCCACACCCATGAAGAAAATGCCCAACACTTTGCCGCCCAACACTTGCACGGTCTGTGTGGGCGAAATCATCAGGCGCGGCAGTGTCCCTTGGGCGCGTTCGGCAAGGATGGAACGTCCGCCATAGGAGACGGTGTACATCAGGAACATCAACGCCATGCCAGGGGCGAAGTAAGCGAGCATGTCGAAGTCAACGGCGGCGGCGCCTTCTTTATTGGTTTTGAGTGTGATGGCTGTTGATTCGGTTTGGTCTACATGTTGGAACAACCCTTGCGCTTCGCTTTTTATATTTTGTGGATTCAGTAATCCGCTTTCCATTAACCCGACAATGGATGTCATGCCGCTCGTGCGTCCCTCTTCAACACGCGAGATGAATTCGTCCACGATGGCTTTGACGATGCCCGCGCCTGTTGGCTTGGATGGATTCGTATACACTTCGATTTGCACGGCTTCGGGTTGGACAAAGTTCGGGTCAAGCATTTTTCCGTCAGCGGGGATAACGCTTTCGGTGAAGCCGCTTGGGATGATGACAACTGCTGAGGCTTGGTCACTGTCTATTAATTGGCGAGCCGCCTCAGGGTCGGTTGAAGCGGCGGGCTCCATCAAGTCAGATAATTCTTCAGAGTTAAATAAATCTTCGAGTGCGTTGCCCAAATCCTGTTTATCCAAATTGACGATGACGACGGGAATATTTGAAAGCCCGCTGGAGCCGCCGCTGAAACGACCCGTAACAAAGCCCATGCCGATGGTGAGCAGGAACGGCGCGAGCAGCATAAACGTGAGGGCGGCGCGGTCACGAAACATGAGTTTGAGGTCTTTGATGCCGATGAGGAGTAGTTTTTTCATAGTGGACTCTTTTGCCGCTGAGTCACAGAGACGCTGAGAAAGATAAATCTCTGAGTCTCTGTGGCTAATCTCTTAACGCGCGCCCAGTCAAATGCAGAAACACCGCTTCGAGATTTGGCTCGCGAATATCAATGGAACGAATCTTGATGCCGCGCTCGTTGGCTTTTGTGACAACCGCCGCCAGCACATCTTCGGCTTCGTGCGCGATGACCGAGACTGCCTGATCGGACGCAGTGGCTTCAAGAATATCTTTGACGCCTTTGAGCGAGTTTGCCAGCGCTTCCGAGTCGTCGTTCTCGCCGACATGCAGGATAAGTGTTTCGGTCTGCCCGACTTGCTGGGTAAGTTCTTTTTGTGTGCCGAGGGCGATGAGTTCGCCGTGGTCAATGATGCCGACACGATTAGAAAGCTCAGCGGCTTCTTCCATGTAATGCGTTGTGTAAAGCACGGTCATGCCTTGCTTGTTTAAATCTTTGACCGTATCGAGGATGGCGCGGCGTGATTGCGGGTCAATGCCGACGGTGGGTTCGTCCATGAAAAGCAGACGCGGCTTATGGAGCAATCCCACGCCAATGTTGACGCGGCGCTTCATTCCGCCCGAATACGTTTTGACTCGGTTTTTAGCTTTATCTGTCAAACCAATTTGCTCCAACACTTCATCCACGCGGCTGGTGAGGGACTTACCGCTCAAGCCATACATTTGTCCCCAGAAGATGAGGTTCTCTTTTGCGGTCAGGTCTTCGTAGAGGGCAAGGTCCTGCGGCACAACGCCAATTACCTGCTTGACCGCCATCGGGTCTTTCGTGATGGAATGTCCGCCGATGGTTGCGTCGCCGGAGGTGGGTGTGTATAGAGTTGAGAGCATGGAGATGGTTGTAGTCTTGCCTGCGCCGTTGGGTCCGAGCAGGCTGAATATTTCCCCTTCTTTGATATCAAAGGTTATGCCTTTGACAGCAGTGAAGTCACCGTATTTCTTGGCGAGATTTTGAACTTCGAGAATGGATGACATATAACCTCCAGAGAACGTATTGTCATTCTGAGCGAGCGCTAGCGAGCGAAGAATCTCTGTGATTATCTCAGAGACCCTTCGCTGTCGCTCAGGGTGACATATTATGATGATTACTATTATTACAGCGCAAGGTTACGAGTAAAAAGAGCAATGTAAGCCAGTCTAACCTTGTGGAGCAAGTGAAACATGACCAAATGTTGATCGGCCGCACTC
>JAYUGV010000241.1:0-9696 GCA_043767565.1 Anaerolineales bacterium | reverse complement strand
CTAACTCATAGAATTGAGCCGCCTGGTCGCGCGTATCACGGGCTTCACATTTATTGACCACGACCATGATCGGGGGCCAGAAGGTGCCGTTTGGTAATTTCTTTTGCGAACGGCGCAGGATGTCCGCCACCTCCAGATCGGGCGAGGTGACGCCGGTCTGACCGTCATTCACGAACAGGACCACGTCTGCTTCGTTGATCGCGACTTGTGCCTGAATGCGGATATCGTCAATAAAATCTGCCGAGCCGATGGAGAGCGGGGTCTTGCCGCCGTGGGTCGGGTCAATGCCGCCGGTATCCACCACATGGAAGGTGATACCGTTCCATTCAGCTTCACCGAACAGACGATCGCGTGTGGTGCCGGGGGTTTCATCCACGATTGCCATGCGTTCGCCCACAAGGCGGTTGAATAAAGTGCTTTTTCCGACGTTGGGCCTGCCAACGAGTGCTACGATTGGTTTGGTCATTTTGATTATCCAGGCTCTCAGCGCCGTCCTCGGCGCTGAATCTGCCGCCGAGGACGGCGGCAGGAGCATTAGGACACGAAGGGCACTAAGGTTTTGTTGAGTTTCTTATCGAGAAGACTTCCCTTAGATTTTCCTTCGTGTACTTTGTGTACTTTGTGTACTTTGTGTCCTTTATGTTTAAGTTTACGGCTTGGGTGTCGGTGTGGGTGTCGGTGTCTGTGTGCCGGGGATAGATAATACCACTTCTATGGTGCTTGGCAGAATGGATTCTACCAGCACATTGCCCACCAGCACTTCCCATTTGAGCGTGAGTTGATACGTGCCCAAGGTAAGCCCGGTCACATCTACCGACACAACGACATCCTGCGCGGTCAGCGCATCGAGAATGGGGAGCGGTCCCGAAATGATCACATCCACGGTTTGCGGTGACACCTGAGCGGCGAGCCCTTCCGGCAGCCCAATGATGTTGATCGGTTGATTCAATAACGTAATGCTCGTTTGAATGGGGGAGATGCCCACCTGCACCTGCACGGTCTGCGCGCCGACGACAGTGATATTTTCAGGGAGCACGAGCGCCAGCCGCGTGGAAATATTTTCCTTGGCGTTCTGGAGATCGAGCGGTTGGGTTTCCACCACACCCGGCAGAGCATTTACCAATTCAGGGTCTGATGCAAAGACTGTGATCACTGGAGGAAAGACCGAAATATTCTCCAGCCGATAGCCGCTGGCGACTTGTCCCTGTACGATGACTTTTACCGCCACATCGCGGAACCCGCCCTGCTGACTGACTGGGATATTGACATGGACGGACTGCGGCGTGACGCCGATCCCACTCAGCGGATTATTCTTCTCGTCCGCGATCTGGACAACGACAGACTGGTCAATGCTTTCTCGAGCCCCCTCCAGGCTGACAAGGATCCGCGCCCGCACCGCCCGCTTGACGATTGACTCGGGTCCTGAGATCAGGACCTCTTGCAGGTCAAGTACTGCATCACCAGCTTTGTAGCCGATGGCGGGCTGTCCACTAAGAGAAAGGTCTACGGGCAGGGTCTGGGTGGCGAGCGGCTCGAGGATAACCGTAACAGTTGTCGGGTTGGCAAGAACGAACTGCGCTGATCCAACGAGAAGCCTCACCTGAATGTCTACGCTATGTTCGCCGGTACTGAGTCCAGATAAGTCCAGTGTGGCTTGCACTGAATTTTCCTGTGCGGTCAACTTTTCCCAGATAGAACGGGGTGCGCGCAAGGTTACCTCTACTGTAGAGGGCAGGGCGCTTGTGATGACGAGCGCAGAGTCCTGTCCGATGATCTCGAGAGGGATCGCGTTGGGATAGATACGCATTTCATCTGGATCAGCCGACGTGACCGCAGAGATCCACACCGCGATGGCGAGGACAAGCGCGAGCAAAAAAGTGCGAATGTTGGAAGCGAACCAGCGCATGATGTTGAGCGAGATATTATCTCGCTTTACTTATCCTTTCGATGAAATAGATACGGAAAGAAACGATTCAACCAGACGCGGCGCGGCGTGGTGTTATCGGGGCGGAAGAATGCAGTGAGGATGTTTTCCAAACGCTCCGGGTCGATACGGCGGATCATGCGCCCCGAGTTGGAAATGGAGATCGAACCGCTCTGTTCTGAAACGACAACTGATACTGCATCGCTGACTTCTGAAATACCCAGCGCGGCGCGGTGACGGAGTCCCATTTGGCGCTCGGGTGTTTTGTTGAGCACCCCGCTGGCGGAGAGCGGCATCACACAGGCGGCAGCGATCATGCGCCCCTCGGTGATAATGACTGCGCCGTCATGCAAAGGCGTATCGGGGTAAAAGATCTGCAATAATAATTCAGGCGTGACTTGCGCGTTCATCTGCACCCCGGTCTCAATATATTGTTCGAGACTATCCATACGCTGGAGGATGATCAACGCGCCGTGTTGCCGGGCGGAGAGGCGCGCGGAGGCATCCACGATCGCGCGGATGACCTTTTGCATATCCACACTGGCGGTTTGTTTCGTAGTGGAGCCGATGCTGAAGGTGCCGGCACGTCCCAGCCGTTCGAGTGCGCGGCGGATTTCAGGCGCAAAGATCACCGGGATGGAAAGGAGCAAAGCCGGTAATGCATTTCGTACGAGCCATGAAAAAGCGGGGAGTTCAACGAGTGTGGTCAGCAGGACCAGCGCCACGACCAAAAAAATGACGCCGCGCAACAGGATCATCGCCTGGGTATCGCGCAGTGAGAACAACACCAGAAAAAAGATCAGCGTAACGAGCAGAATATCAAGAACGCTCAGCCAGTTGAGTCTTTGAAAGATAAAGAGGATGTTGTTGAGAAAATTTGCCATTGGAGGTAGTAATTGGTAACAAGTAATTGAGATGCAGTAAATTTGGCATTGAAAATTTTATCAGTGCAAAACCAGCCGCCGGTTGAAACGAGGCTCCCGCCTATTGCCAATTACTATTTACTTACTCACCTTACGCAGAACGTCCCGAAGGTTCTCGCGCTTCAAGATTTTTTCCGTTCAACCCTTCGGGACGATGTGTAACATCAGTTACTTAATTACCGAGATCTCATAATCTTTGATATTAATACGAAAGACTTTCAAATGGATCAGATCGGTCTTAGAACCCGGTCTGTGCGAAGTTGTTTGAAGAATAAAGCGCCGCCTTTAGGCATGGCTTCAAGCGCAGAATCGGTCCAGGCTTGGACGCCCAACGACTCGGGTGTGCGGCGTTCGTAACCGGCTTGCTTCCAAATCGCATCGAAGCCGACCAATTCCATGGGCGGGAAGACCAGCGAGGCTTCACATTGCAAGTCGCCTGCGGCACGTTCCACTTCTTCCAAAATAAGCGGCAAAGCCTTATCGGCGGTGGCTTTGAGGTCAAGGTAAAGGTCGAGCGTGCGCGCAACCAGATTCTCCACCTGCCAGCCCGCCACACCGACGAGTTCCGCATCCATTTGGAGGAGCAGGAAGGCTTTTTCGCCGAAGGCTTCCATGACATCATCCGAGTTCATGGTGCGTTTGCCTTTGCTCAGGCGGGTGATCAAGTCGGCGATCTTTTGTGAATCGCGCGGCTTGCCACGCTGGAGGGAAAGAGCACCTACCCCGGGTTTTTGCATGACTAACGTAGCCTGACCTGCTTCTTGCGCAGGGGAGATGTGCTTCCAGGCATCGTTGACCTGTTTCCACAGATCATCATACGAACCGTTGTTGTTGATGATGACTTTTGCAGAGGCGAGTTTTTCTTTTTGACCAGATTGGGAGTGGATGCGCTGCGACGCCTCATCTTGGGTCAGTCCGCGTTTGCGCACGAGACGGTCAATTTGTACGGCTTGGGCTGCATCCGTCACCCAGATGGTATCGCATTTGCTGCGCAGATCGGTTTCGAGTAATTTGATGGCTTCGATCACCACCACGGGCTGCGGGGCGCGCTTGATGAGTACATCGACGGCTTGTAGGACAAAGGGATGGACAATATCTTCAAGTTGCGCGAGCGCCTGTCCATCTGCAAACACGAGACGTCCCAGTTTGACACGGTCGATCTGTCCATCCTTATCGAGCAGCCATGTTCCGAATTTATCCAACACCAGTTGATAACCAGGTGCGCCTTTTGAGATAACGCGATGAGAAAGCGCATCTGCGTCAATGGTGTAGGCACCCAAGTGCTCTGCCATGCGGCGCACAACGCTCTTGCCTGTTGCGATATTACCGGTGAGACCGATGATTTTTTTTCCGGGCCAGTTACTCACAGTGACTCCAATCGAATGTAGTGCTTGCTTCCTATTTTACCGCATGTCCTATTGATTACTGATATTCAATTTGCTTGGGTGCGCTAAAAGGATGTAGATGGATCTGCTTCCTTCGCCGTCCTCGGCGAAGGAGTTGCACGTAAAACGTCCTGAAGGATTTCTTGAAAACCTTGTTGTGCCGTCAAATCCTTCGGGACGGTGTGTAACATCAGTCAATTAGACCGCGGACGGTGTTCTTGATGAACCGATCATGCCGTTGACGCTCACCTCTCTTGCGTGTATCATGAAGTTGCCTCAGGTTGGTTGGGCGATCGCGGTTCTGCTTGTCAGGATCGAGGAAAGTCCGCACTCC
This sequence comes from Anaerolineales bacterium, assembly GCA_043767565.1. Lineage (GTDB taxonomy): Bacteria > Chloroflexota > Anaerolineae > Anaerolineales > Villigracilaceae > Defluviilinea. Next base: position 5,130 of record JAYUGV010000241.1, on the reverse strand, counting down.
GCAGAGCACAGTGCCGAGGAAACCTCGGGATGGAGTAATCTATCGGATCGGGCCACAGAAACAAACAGCCGCCCTCATCCTCTCCCGAAGGGAGAGGGGACTCCCTTCTCCTTCGGGGGAAGGGCTGGGGATGAGGGTCGGTCATGGTGAAAAGGTGGTGTAAGAGACCACCGGCGTTCGTAGTAATACGCGCGCGCCAGGCAACCCCCGCTGGGAGCAAGGTCAAGCAGAGATAAGGAACGGCTCGTTCCATTTTAATCTCGGGTCGACTGCCTAGAGAGATGACCGCCCAGTGGTGCCTCGGCGCCATGGACAGAACGCGGCTTATAGACCGACCTGAGGCAATTTTAAAACTCTGGAGTCGAACAGCTTGCTGTTTGTTTTTTGTAGTTATGCGCGCATTGAACATCACCCAAACATTCCTCTCAAAAACCCTGCGGCATATCAATGAAACGCATTCAACCCGCGCTTTAACTCTGCACATCGCCCTCGGCGAGATCTCAGAGCTCGACCCAGCCTCCATCCAAACCGATTGGGACGCGATTAATAAAGGCACACCTGCGGAACACGCGCAATTGCACTTCCGTCTTATACCTGCCGAAGCGCAATGCATGGCGTGCTTTCAAAAATATCACCCGGTTGATAAAAAAATAGCCTGCCCCTATTGCGGGAGCGTCGGCGCAAAGATTCTGACCGGCGAGGAGTGTTACCTTGAATCCATTGAAACGGAACATGACTAAGACCAAATCCATTTTGACGCTGCTTATCTTGATGATGACAGCGGGCTGTAACATGCCCGCCGCTTCCACTCCGCCCCCCGACCTGTTCGCCACACTCCAAGCCTCTACGCCTTCCAATATTTCAGTGCCTCAAGTCACGCAATCGGTTGCGACTCCTGTATTCAACCTTGCGACCGTCGCGCCCACCTCCAGCTCCTCCTCCGCGCAGACCTCCGCCCCATCGCCATCCGCCTCCGACCAACCCAGCGGACATATCGTGTTCACCTGCCAGGTCTTCACAGATCAGGGTACCGAGCAGATCTGCATCATGAAAGCCGATGGGTCTGACTCCAGAAGATTGACCACCGAGAATAATATTCGTCACTTCTATCCATCACTTTCACCCGATGCGCAGCATGTGCTGTATTCAGCATATCTAGCCGATAATAATTATGAAGTCTACAGTCTGGACCTCAATCATGGCAGCGTGGATCAACTGACAAGTCTCTTTGGTGTCGATAATGCCCCTGAAATTTCACCCGATAAACAGCAACTCGTCTACATGCATAATTCAGTTGCCAAAAATACCTATCAGATCATTATCGCAAATTCAAACGGCAGCAATTCCGGGAATATCCCCGGCATCAATGGCTGGGATCCAACCTGGTCGCCAGATGGGACTCAAATCCTTTTTGCTTCCGATAAGAATGGAACCAATCAACTGTACACGGTTAAACTGGATGGCTCGAAACTAAAGAAGATCACCAATCTTCCCGCTATCCGCGGCCGCAGTGACTGGTCACCCGATGGACAATATATCGTCACTTATTCTGGTGAACCCTGGCATCGTGAACTCTTCATCATGAATGCCGATGGCTCGAACGTCCATCAACTCTCACCCAGCGGCGGTAACAGCCAGGGACCGTCCTTTTCGCCGGATGGCAAGTGGGTGGTGTTCACGGCATACTTCGATCACTACAATGAAGATAACGGCTGTGAAATTTACATCATCCGCAGCGACGGCACTGACCTGCGCCGACTAACGAATAACGATTATTGTGATTACCAGCCGCGTTGGGGTCCGTAGTGTTTAATGCTCAAAGGCGGTCTATGACCGCCGTATTTCGCAGGGTCACAGACCCTGCGAGAGCGTAACAGTATAGAAGGAGACTCTCATGGACATTAAAAATAAAGTAGTTATCGTCACTGGCGCTTCATCTGGGATCGGCGAAGCGACCGCGCGTCAATTTGGCAGGGAGGGGGCAAAGGTAGTCCTCGCCGCCCGGCGCGTGGATAAGCTCGAAGCGCTTGCGCAGGAAATCCTTGCGATGGGTTCAGGAGCCGAAACGTTGGTCGTACAAGCCGACCTCTCCAAACTCGAAGATATTCAAGCACTCATCAAACAGACCATGGATAAGTTCGGTCGTATTGATGTGCTGGTCAACAACGCCGGGTTTGGACGATTGGACTGGCTGGAGAATCTTGACCCGGTCAAAGATATCCAAGCGCAGTTCGATGTCAACGTATTGGGTGTGATCCAGACCACACGTCAGGTATTGCCGATCATGATCAAGCAGAGAGCTGGTCATATCATCAACATGTGTTCAATGGCTGGGTTGGTTGCCACGCCGACATATACTGTCTATGCCGCCTGCAAACATGCTGTGCATGGATTCTCCGAAGCGCTGCGGCGTGAAGTAAAACCCTGGGGCATCGACGTTTCGATGATCTATCCCGGTGGGGTGGTGACGGAGTTCCAATCACATGCAGGTATCAAACGTAAAACGAACGCGGCGACTCCCAAATCTTTGTTGCTGACTGCCGATCAAGTAGGGAGCGCAGTTGTGCAACTCGTGCGCCGTCCGCGCGCGATGCAGATCCTGCCGTGGGCTTGGTCATTCACAGTGTGGATGAATCGGAATCTAAATTCATTAGTCGATTACACCACGATCAATCGTTTTACCATCCCTGAACGGGAAGATGAATTGAATAGGAAGTAACCCGTCATTGCGAGTCTTCGAGAAGCAATCTCCTCATCGACAAGAGGGATTGCTTCCCGAAGGTCGCAATGACGGAAAGTAATTATGACTCCCAACTACTTGATCTTCGGTCAACTCAAGCGTGAATATTTACTGCCTCCCACAGGTCCTGCGCGGCTGGATGTGGCAGGTGGGAATCCGCTATACGTGGCGGCAGGGCTCAGGGTGTGGGAATCAGGCGTCGGCTTGGTGGGACGCGTCGGCAATGATTTTCCGCGCGCATGGTTGAACGACTGCATGTCGCGCGGGCTTGATACGAGCGGCATCAAAGTCCTTGAAGAGAATGTGGATGCGCGCGATTTTTTGGCGTACACCGAATCCTTCGAGTTGAGTCGCATCAATCCGGTATCGCAATTTGCGCGGCGCGAAATGACGTTCCCCAAATCCCTGCTTGGTTATCAAGCGGATAAGCCTTTGGATGAAGCGCTCAGAATTTCGGTCACCGATATTCCTGCTGATTATTTGAATGCGCGTGCGGCGTATCTATGCCCGATGGATCTGATGACTCAGGCGCAGATGCTCGCCGCCCTCAAACGCGGGACGACACACACGTTCATTCTCGACCCGGGACCTGCTTCGATGACCCCAACCACTCGGCGCGAATTGCCGTTGATCCACGGTGTGACGGCTTTTCTGACTTCGCAGGAGGAGTTGCGCAATCTATTTCAGGCTGAGACACATGACCTGTGGGAGATGGCAGAAGGGATCGTGTTGTACGGTTGTGATTATGTGGTGATCAAATGCGGCGTGCGTGGACAGTTGCTCTACGTGGCAAGCAATAAACGCAAATGGGAAATTCCTGCCTACCCAACACGCCTCGCTGATCCAACCGGAGTCGGTGATGCGTTTGGCGGCGGGTTCATGGCGGGCTTCTGCAGAAACTATGATCCATTGGAAGGTGTGTTGTGTGGTAATGTGTCCGCTTCGTTGAAGTTGGAAGGCAGCGGCGCGTTCTATCCGTTGGATGTAATGCCGGGGTTGGCAGAGGCGCGCTTGAATGTGTTACGGGATATGGTGCGGGAAGTTTGAAGTGCGAATGATGAATGATGAAGGCAGAAGGATGAATGAAGAATATAGAATGCAGAATGGCGAATGGTAACGGCAGAGGGTAAAATATAAATATGACCAACATCACCCAACGTATCATTGACCTTGCCATTGAAATTCAACAGATCCCTGCACCGACGTTTAATGAGTCCAAGCGGGCAGAGTTTGTGCGCGATTTATTCACACGCGAGGGATTAAGTGATGTTTCCATTGATGAGGTGGGGAATGTCTTTGGGGCGTTGAAAGTCGAACGTCGAACGTCGAACGTCAAGCCGTTGATTGTTTCTGCGCATACGGATACGGTCTTTCCGTTGGATATGGATCTGAAAGTGAGACATGAAGCGGATAAGGTTTATGGAATTGGAATCGGCGATAACTCATTGGGCGTCGCAGGGTTGATTGGTTTGATTGGGATGATTCGTGAACGACAGACCTCACCCCAGCCCTTATCATCCCCGAAGGGGGCTCCTGAAAGGAGAGGGGGATTCGCTGGCGATATTTGGTTCGTGGCGAATGTCTGTGAAGAAGGATTGGGCGACCTGCGCGGTATGAAGGCAGTGGTAGATCGCTTTGGCAGTGATGTAGTGGCTTATCTCGTATTGGAAGGCATGGCGTTGGGACACGTCTATCACCGCGCGGTGGGGGTGAAGCGCTATCGGGTGAAGGCAACGACCAGAGGCGGACATTCGTGGTCTGATTATGGTCAACCGTCAGCGATCCATGAATTGTCGAAACTGGTCGTGCAGTTGGTGTCAATGGAGTTACCGAAGGAACCGCGCACCACGATGAATGTCGGAAAAATTTCTGGCGGCACTTCGATCAATGTCATCGCGCCGGAAGCTTGGCTTGAATTGGACCTCCGTTCGGAGGGGCAGGAGGCTTTGGCGAAACTGGTTTCAGATGCGGAAAAAATAATTCGTGCAGCGAGCAAGCCCGGGCTGAGTATTGAAGCGGAAGTCATCGGGCAGCGTCCCGCAGGTGAGTTGAGCCCGAATCATCCGTTGATTCAACTGGCAATGGAATGTATCCGTGCGCAGGGTTTGGAAGCGATTTTAACAACAGGTTCGACGGATGCGAATATCCCGCTGAGTAAGAATTTTCCCGCGCTGGTCTTGGGGATTTCAACCGGCGGCGGCGCGCACACGAAAGATGAATACATCAACACGGCGCCGATCGAAAAGGGGATGGAGCAGTTGGTGAGGTTTGTGGAACTGGTAATTGGTAATGGCGTTGGTGCATGAAAGGTTTGACAAAAAGGGCGTAATTGTGTAAGTTTGGTTTATGCCTAAACAAAAGAGAACACAGCCACGCCCAAAAACATTATA
>JAYUGV010000240.1:0-25628 GCA_043767565.1 Anaerolineales bacterium | reverse complement strand
TGAACGTCAACGTGGGCGTGCTGGACGGTGTTTGGGTCGGAGTTAATGTGGGCGTGAGGGTCAGCGTTGGGGTAAGCGACGGAGTCAACGTTGGGGTAAAGGTTTTCGTTGGCAGTGGTGTACGAGTCGGTGTGTTAGTCGGAGTCTGCGTGGGCGTGAATGTCAATGTCGGAGTGCTCGACGGCGTTTGAGTCGGAGTTAGTGTCGGCGTGAAGGTCAGCGTCGGGGTGAGGGATGGAGTTAATGTTGGTGTAAATGTTTTCGTTGGAAGTGGTGTACGAGTTGGCGTGTTGGTCGGTGTACGCGTGGGAGTAAATGTCAACGTGGGCGTGCCAGACGGTGTTTGAGTCGGGGTCAAAGATGGCGTGAAGGTCAGCGTCAGGGTGAGGGACGGAGTCAATGTTGGGGTAAATGTTTTCGTTGGCAGTGGTGTGCGAGTCGGCGTGTTGGTCGGAGTGCGCGTGGGAGTGAATGTCAACGTCGGCGTGCTGGGCGGTGTTTGAGTCGGGGTCAACGATGGTATTAATGTAAGCGTCGGGGTGAGGGACGGAGTCAACGTTGGTGTATATGTTTTCGTTGGAAGCGGTGTTCGCGTTGGTGTGTTGGTCGGAGTCCGCGTGGGAGTGAATGTCAACGTTGGAGTAAGCGACGGTGTTTGAGTTGGGGTGTTGGTCGGCGTGAATGTAAGTGTAGGTGTATTGGACGGAGTCAGTGTCGGCGTGAACGTGTTCGTCGGGGTACGCGAAGGTGTCAGCGTGGATGTCGGAGTCAGGCTGGGGGTGAGAGTCGCTGTATAGGTTGGCGTGGCAGTTTTCGTTGGAGTCAGACTCGGTGTCAACGTCGGCGTAAATGTTTTGGTTGGGGTCGAGGTTGGAGTGAAAGACGGCGTAAGGGTAAACGTCGCAGTCGCAGTTGGGCTGGGCGTGAATGTGGCAGTGTTGGTCGGCGTGAGCGTGGGAGTTGCGCTGGGTGTATAGGTTGGGTCGAGGCAGACTGGCGTGGAGTCACTGCGGCTAAGGGGTTCACGCGTGTCGCCATGTTCATCATAGATCTTGACGAACTGCACCTCAGGGAATTGTTTGAGGTTGAGCACAAGCGGGAGCGCAATAGTATAGAGCGTGCCATTCGATTGGCAACTGCCCGTGAGATAAACATGCGCGACGCCATCCGCAAAGACAAGTTTGCTGTAGCCGGTGAAACCGTTGAGCACGAGGGCGAGCCCCTGGTTGCGTTCGACATCGCCCGGACCCTTGAAGAATTCATCGAGCACGCCGCCGATCAGATTCTTTGAAGATGGGACATAGCGCGTCGCCGCGACCTCGTACGGAAGCTGTCCGGCGATCAAGCGTTTGTTATCTGTGAAGTAGACATTGACCTTCACATACTGAGGCGTGCGGGTCGGCAATGGAGTCAGTGTGGCGGTGGGTGTGAGACTCGGTGTAAACGTGGGTGTGATGGTCGGTGTATTGGTTTTAGTAGGAGTTCGCGACGGTGTAAGAGTTGGTGTAAAAGTCTTGGTCGGTGTGCGCGAAGGTGTCAGCGTAAAGGTCGCGGTCTTGGTGGGAGTCTGCGAGGGCGTGAGTGTAAATGTGGACGTGCTTGTGGCAGTCAGCGAGGGTGTCAATGTGGGCGTGAAGGTCTTGGTCGGCGTGTATGACGGTGTGACCGAGGCAGTGACTGTAAATGTCGGTGTGAATGTTTGAGTAGGACGCGGAGTAAACGTGGACATGAAGGTCGGGGTTGGCGTAAAGGTAGCAGTGGAGGGCGGTCGCGGTGTGGAGGAAGGCGTCAAAGTGTTCGTGGGACGCGGTGTGAATGTAGATGTCGCGGTGAAGCTTGCAGTGGGCGTGAATGTATTCGTTGGCGTAAAGGTGGCTGTGGGGGTCGGGCGCGGTGTGACTGTGGGCGTCTTTGTCACTGTGGGGCGCGGTGTGCGTGTTGATGTCGCAGTCGGTGTGAGGGTTGGCGTAAATGTCAACGTGGGAGTGGAGCTCGCTGTAGCGGTTAAGGTTTGAGTGGGCGTGAAAGTCAGCGTCGGCGTGGATGTGATCGTGGGAGTGAAGGTCGCGGTTTTAGTGGGTTGACGTGTGGCAGTCGGCTTCGGCGTTTCGGAGGGCTTGACCGTTGAGGTCGGGATTGGCGTCCGCGAAGGTGTGAAGGTCGGTGTGATGGTGGGCGTTAATGTTGCGGTGGGTGTATTACTCGCAGTTGCGGTTGGCGTCAATGTGGAAGTGGGCAACGGTGTGCGCGTGGCAGTTGAGGTGAGACTGGGAGTAACTGTCAGCGTCGGAGTGAAGCTGGGCGTTGGTGTTGAGGTCTTTGTCGGTGTCAGTGTAAACGTAGCGGTTGGCAACGGTGTGCGGGTCGATGTCGCTGTTGAGGTGGGTCTTGGCGTAAATGTCAGCGTCGGAGTGAAGCTGGGCGTTGACGTGAACGTATTCGTCGGCGTCATCGTGGATGTTGAAGTTGGCAACGGCGTGCGCGTGGCAGTCGCTGTTGAGGTGAGACTGGGTGTAACTGTCAGCGTCGGTGTGAAGCTGGGGGTGGGGGTGGGGGTGAAAGTTTTTGTTGGAGTTGAAGTAAACGTTGGGGTAAAGCTGGCTGTTGGTGTAAATGTTTTTGTCGGCGTCAAAGTAAATGTTGATGTCGGCAACGGTGTGCGGGTCAAAGTTGGTTTTTCAGTAGGACGCGGAGTCCGCGTGGGTGTAGATGTTGAGGTAAGGCTCGGAGTGAACGTCAGAGTGGGTGTGAATGTTTTCGTCAGTGTGGATGTAAACGTTGAGGTTGGTAACGGCGTACGGGTCCAAGTTGCTGTTGATGTCGGCAACGGCGTACGAGTCAATATAGCCGTTTCAGTGGGACGCGATGTCTGCGTGAATGTAGATGTTGAGGTAAGGCTCGGAGTAAAAGTAAATGTGGGCGTGGAACTCGCAGTTGGCGTAAAAGTTTTTGTTGGTATGGATGTAAATGTTGAAGTTGGTAATGGCGTGCGGGTCAATGTGGGAGTCGATGTCGGTACTGGTGTGCGCGTGGCTGTAGATGTGGATGTAAGGCTTGGAGTGAACGTTAGCGTTGGCGTAGAGCTAGGCGTAGATGTAAACGTCTGGGTCGGCGTAAAAGTTAAAGTCGGGGTCAACGTGAGCGTGGCGGTTGAAGTTACCGTGTTCGTCGGTTGACGCGTGGCAGTGGGACGCGGAGTATTTGTCGGCTTGACAGTTGAGGTTGGGATGGGCGTCTGCGAGGGTGTTGATGTCAGCGTGCTGGTGGGTGTCAACGTTGAAGTTGAAGTCGCGCTCGCGGTGGGTGTGAATGTATTTGTCGATGTAGGTTGCGGTGTTTGAGTCGGGCGCGGCGTATTCGTCGGCTTCACGGTTGAAGTAGGAACAAGAGTCCGTGAGGGCGTAAAGGTTGGTGTGATGCTGGGAGTCGACGTGAAGGTCGGTGCTGAGCTTGGGGTTTGGGTCAGCGTATTCGTTGGGGTGAATGTAAATGTAGATTTAGGTTTCGGTGTGTTTGTCGGAACGGGTGTTGCTGTTGGGGCTGGCGTCCGTGACGGAGTTTGGGTGGCAGTGGGGATAACTGTCGCAGTGGCTGAGGCTGTAAAGGTGGCTGTCGGCGAGGAAGTATTGGTTGGGGCTGAGGTAAAGGTCGCTGTAATCGAAGCAGTGACCGATGGAGTCCCCGTCAGGGATGGTATCAGACTCGGGGTCAACGTCAAAGTTTGCGTAGGTGTTGGTGTGAGAGTTTGTGAAAGCACAACTGCAACGGTCAGAGTCTGATTGGGCGTGAGGGTGAGCGTGGGCGTGTCTGTATTTGTCGGCAATGGGGTTTGCGTAGCAGTGGGCAGCGGGGTCAGTGTCGGTGAAGCCGTTGGCGTGGGCGCAGGTGGAAAGATCTGATCGACAACCGTCTGCCCGAATGCGGCTGATACAACCGAAAAAGAAAACAAAACAAAAGCGACGATGAGCCATTGCCAGCCCGTCGCCATATATGCCTGGCGCGTGCGGTAAAAAACAACCTTGCGCGCAAACTGGATGGAACGAATACCCGCCCGTGCGGCAAGCAACGCAACCAGTGCAAACAAACCAGCAACAATCATGACGCCCAAACCCATGCTCATAAACGTCGAGATTATACTGCCTATTGAATGAGGTGACAGTCATTTTGCTCCCTGCGTTCCACTTCGGGAGTGCTCCGCAAAAGTGGCTGTCACCTTTGTTTTTTTCTGGTTACAATAGAGCTATGAAAGAACTCGTCTTCCTCAAACTCGGCGGCTCACTTATTACGGATAAGACCCAGCCCTACACACCTCTATTGGATGTGATGGATGACCTGGCGCTGCAGATAAAAACCGCGCTTCAGACTCACCCGAACCTGCGTCTGGTACTGGGACATGGTGCCGGTTCTTTTGGTCACGTGCCTGCGAGCGAATACAAAACGCGCGACGGCTTGCCGCTGCCGCCAAAATCAACTCCACTCTCCCACCGTGAACGTGACGAGACCGAAGAAAATTATTGGGAGGGCTTCGCAGAAGTTTGGTATCAAGCCTCTTCGCTGAATCGTTATGTGATGAAGGCATTACATAACGCGGGTGTGCATGCCATTGCCCTGCCCCCCTCTGCGAGTGTGATCGCCAGCGATGGACAGGTATCGCTATGGGATACGACACCCATTCGCATGGCATTGGCAACCGGCATTGTCCCAGTTGTCTTTGGTGATACGGTTTTTGATGAAGTGCGCGGCGGCACGATCCTTTCGACAGAAGATCTCTTTCTGAGTCTGGCTGCTGCATTGAGTCCTGAACGGATCTTATTGGCAGGGCTCGAAGCCGCCGTCTGGGCAGATTTCCCAGAGCGAACGAAGATCGTTGAAACGATCACCCCTCAATCATTCCATGAGATCAAAGCGGGCGTTGGCAAATCCGCGGCGGCAGATGTCACTGGCGGCATGGAATCAAAGGTCAAGCAGATGCTGGAAGTCATAGAAGCGAATCCCGAAATGACCATTCAAATCTTTTCAGGCGTCGAACCGGGCAATATCGTCCGGGCATTGACGGGGGAAACACTGGGAACATTGATTACAGCAGGATAAAAAATCAGGTGACGGTCATTTTCCACATGACTGTCACCTGATTTTTTATGACACAATGCCTCCAAAAACGGGAAGGAAGGCTATTGCCTAAAACCCGGATCTTCCCGATAATTACAATGCCTATTATATAAAATCAAAGGAGTACAGAAATGGCAACCAAAACAAAGTCCAAAGCCCCCGCCAAAAAAGTGGTAGCAAAGAAACCCACTGTCAAGAAGGTTGCAGCGAAAAAAGCCGCGCCTGCCAGGTTCAATTTCACACCGACGAAGTTGAAATTGCTAAAACCTGTGCCTTCTGATATTGATATCGCACAAGCTGGTAAATTAAAACCCATTCTCCAGGTCGCTCAGGAATTGGGCGTCAAGGAAAGCGAACTCGAACTGTATGGTCCTTATAAAGCCAAGATCAAACTCGAGATCCTTGAACGTCTCAAGAATAAGCCCAACGGCAAATATATCGATGTGACTGCCGTTACCCCCACCCCGCTTGGCGAAGGCAAAACCACCACTACTGTCGGCATAAGCCAAGCGCTTGGCGCACACCTCGGTCGGAAAGTTATCACTGCCATCCGCCAACCCTCACAGGGACCGACCTTCGGCATCAAGGGCGGCGCGGCGGGCGGTGGATATTCGCAGATCATCCCGATGGAGGATTTCAACCTGCATCTCACCGGTGATATCCACGCCATCACTGCCGCGCATAATCTGGTCTCTGCGGCATTGGATGCGCGTGTGATGCACGAAAAACAACAGGACGATGAAAAGTTATTCAACGCCCTCTGCCCCGTGGATAAAAAGGGCAGCCGCAAGTTCTCCCCCACCATGACCCGCCGGTTGAAGAAACTCGGCGTCAACAAAACGGATCCCAACGACCTGACATCCGAAGAACGCAGTCGCTTTGCGCGGCTGGATATCGACGATGCCACCATCACCTGGCGCCGCGTGATCGATATCAATGACCGCTTCCTGCGTGAAGTCCAGGTCGGCATGGGTAAAGATGAAGCGGGATTTGAACACCGCTCCGGCTACGACATTACAGTTGCTTCTGAGATCATGGCTGTGCTCGCGCTGACAACGGGACTCGAAGACATGCGCGACCGCTTCGGCAAGATGGTCGTTGCCACGAATAAGCGCGGCGAAGCCGTCACCGCCGAAGACCTCGGTGTGGCTGGCGCAGTCACTGTCTTGATGAAAGACGCCATCAAACCCAATCTGATGCAAACCCTCGAGGGGACTCCCGCCACTGTCCATGCGGGACCGTTCGCCAACATCGCCCATGGACAATCCTCGATCATCGCCGATAAGATCGCGCTCAAACTCGTTGGCAAAGACGGCTTCGTTGTTACCGAGTCAGGTTTTGGTGCCGATATCGGCATGGAAAAATTCTTCGATATCAAATGCCGCTACTCCGGTTTGATCCCACAGGTAGTGGTGATGGTTGCTACTGTACGCGCACTCAAGATGCACGGCGGTGGACCCAAAGTCGTGGCGGGTAAACCACTGGCTCCTGAATACACTGACGAGAATCTTGATCTGCTCCGCGCCGGTCTGCCAAACCTTGAACGCCATATTCAGAACGCGCTCAAGTATGGCGTGAATGTGGTCGTGGCCGTCAACTCTTTCGCAACCGATACAGCCGCAGAGGTGGAATTGATCCGCAAGTCCGCATTGGAGTTCGGCGCGATGGACGCGGTCGTCTCTACTCATTGGGCAGATGGCGGCAAAGGCGCCAAAGCATTGGCAGAAGCAGTTATCAAAGCCGCAGAAAAGAAAAGCGACTTCAAGTTTTTGTATCCGCTGGAAATATCGATCAAAGAGAAGATCGAGACCATCGCCCGCGAGATCTATCGTGCCGACGGTGTCGATTACACCCCCGAAGCCGAAGAACAGATCGAACGCTACACCCGCCTTGGGTTTGATAAACTTCCCATTTGTATGGCGAAGACGCACCTCTCCTTCAGCACTGACGCGACGAAAAAAGGCGCGCCTACGGGCTTCCGCATCACCGTGCGTGAGATCCGCGCAAGCGTTGGCGCAGGCTTCCTGTACCCGATCCTTGGCGATATGCGCACCATGCCAGGCTTACCCACCCGCCCCGTCTTCTACGATGTAGACCTTGATCTCAAAACTGGGAAAGTTGTCGGCTTGTTCTAAATAGAAACATGATTAATCCCGAACAAAGAATCCAGCCACGGATTACACGGACGCTTCGCGCACGGATTTTTAAATTAATTGTCCCAAACGGACTAAACGAAAAGACAGCCCTTTGACTTGGGCTGCCTTTTTTCGTGTAAATCAGTGAAATCTATGGCTAAAAGTTCGTAAGATTAATTTGGGTGAGCCTATTTATTTAACCAAAGCACAATGGATCTAATATGGCTGAGAACTCTTCCGCAGGTATGACACCGATCCAACGATACAACACATTCTTTGAATGATCTAATAGCGCAAATTCCGGAGAACCGGTCGGGAAAAGCAGATCATGCCATGCCGTCCATTCATGATAATTCACCCGTTCCAGCTTCATACAATGCTTGTATTTTTTCTTTAGCCCATTCACGATGGGATCCATATCTTTGCAATCCGTTCAGGTAACCGCAAAGAACTCTACAAAGATCAGATCGTTGTGCTTGGGGATCAATTTCAGGGGGGCAGTTTGCGTAGGAATAACAGGCGCTGGCATAGTCGCAGATACAATCTCGGAGGGGACGGCGGTTGCAGAAAGATCAGCAGCTGGGGCAGCACAAGAAAACAAAAACAGGGCTAGCAGAAGAACCAATAAAGGATATTTTGGCATGATACACATCAACGCGACCGAACATAATAAATATCGCCGCTGGAGTCTGAATATATTAAATCCAATACGCTGAATTGGGAAAGTTCATCCGGCGAAAGATAATGCTTATACTCGTTTGGCTTAAACCAGACAATATAACCAGGTTTGTCATGGGGCCAGCCGGAATATACGGTTGTAAAATCAGAAACAGTTTCTGATGGCAAAATTTGCACCGGTTTACGCGTATAGAGCCAAACGGCGTCGACATAATTACTGTACACAATTGCATCCGGCTGATCGGCTCTCAATTTCTGCATTTCAGCGACAACGCCACTCTCTTGGAATGTGAAGGTGTTGAAACGGTTATAACCGCTCGGCTCCCCAATTGCAAGAGCGGTCACCAGGTATTCTCTCATTCCATACAATGGATAAACACTCCAGCAAACAAAGAAGAATACCAAAACCAGATTGATTTTTCGAAAGGTCAGCGACAAGTGAGGTCGAATAAGAACATCGCAGGTAAATAGAACCAGCAACATCACGGGCACTAGCAAAATCACATAATACCGATCATCGGCATCCAGCCATTGATGATCGCCAGTGACAATTGTCAGCTCAACAGCCGCAAAATATACAGCGCCATAGGTCAAGGTCGGATACACCGAACGATCCATTAATGCCTGCGCCCAAGACCGAATCAGGTCGCCGCGTTGCCGATTTAATAACCAAAGCAACAACGCCGCCAGAAACAGGAAGATCAGGGGTCGCGTTATTATGGGCATGAGCGGCGCCAGGTATGGAACAAACCAATGCAATATTTTAGTTAGCGCAAGTGTAGTATTTTTATATACATCAACAGGCGCATCGCCCACGCCAAATAACGTCCCATATATCAAAATATTGTGTATTAGCAACCACCACCCAATCGGTATGATCGATACCAACCCCAACACAAAGCCATCCCGCAACAAGACCCGAGGCGCTTTACGATTTTCGATAAGAATTACGATCAAAGCTGTAACCGTCACAGCCAACCCAACATAACGCAGCATCGGCGCAAGCGCGCTCAGCGCCACCATCCAGGCAAATGCGCGGCGCGATCCTCGCCGTATATATCCATCCACGACGAGTATCAACCCCAGTGTCATTGTTAAATATAAAGGCTCTGAAAAGATCGTCGCATGAATACGCAGCGCTGAAATAGACAGACACACAAATATACTTGCAAGATATGCATATAACGGCTTCGTCTGAAAGATACGCCAAAAAATCACCCCGCTCAAAAAAAGGTTTACCCCCAACAGGAAAACATTGAACCACCAACCTGCCACAAAAACATCCAGTCCCGAAACCAAACTCAACCCCGCCAATACGATCGAATACAGAGGGGGCCACGAAAGTAACGGCAAACCACGATGGTCAAACAACCCATTTCCATCCAACAGGCTCTGGGCAACAGCCAGATACTTGACCGAGTCAGAAGCCACACCTGCTCCATAGCGTGAAGTGGCGATCCCACCTAACAGCATGACAATCAGTGCCAGACCAGCAAGAAATATCAAAAATCTTTTTTGCGCAAATGTGACAGATGGGGGTTGTATAAAATTCATATGTCACAATTATAATGGAGGCAATGGACAATCTTCACACTCTGACTATCTCCAACGCCCTGGATCTCCTTCGTGGACAAAAAATCTCGCCTCAGGGCTTAGCCGCAGCCTGCTTCCGTCAAATTGAGCGACTCAACCCTGAGCTTAAGGCATTCATCACTGTTTGTGATTCTCAAGCACCCGCCAACCCACAACCTTCCAGGCAGACCATTCCCGTTGCGCTTGCCAACGCGCTGCGCGGTATCCCCATCGCCGTGAAGGACCTATTTGATACTGCTGGCATACGCACCACTGCCGGTTCAAAATTCTTTGCCGACAATATTCCCGATGCCGATGCCTTCGTCGTTGAAAAGCTCAAACAAGCTGGCGCTGTCATCATGGGGAAAACCAATACCCATGAGATCGCATTAGGCGTCACAGGGAATAATCCCCACTATGGGACAGCCCGCAACCCATGGGACGTAACCCGCATCCCCGGCGGTTCATCCAGCGGGTCAGCCATTGCTGTGGCAACCGGCATGGCACTTGGCGCACTTGGCACGGATACTGGCGGCTCGATCCGCATCCCGGCTTCGTTGTGCGGTGTAGTCGGCTTCAAGCCTACCTTTGGACGCGTTAGCACACGCGGCGTATTCCCCCTCTCATGGAATCTCGATCATGTGGGACCACTCACAGCCTGTGTCCGCGATGCCGCTATCCTGCTGCAAGTGATCTCCATTTATGATGCCATTGACCCAGCCTCGATCAAAATGTTGACCGGTGATTATCTTGGTCACCTGGTGGACGATATGCAAGGCAGAAAGATCGCGCTGGGAGTTGGTGAGTTTGTCGAAAGCGCAGACCCAGAAGTATTGAATGCCGTACACAATGCCGCAAAGGTTTTTGGATCCATGGGATGCAAGGTACAAGATGTCGATGTGAATTGGATGCGTGAAGCCGCCCTCGCCAATTCTACGATGACCCGTTCAGACGGCGCGGCTGTCCATCGTGACCGTTTGCAGGAACACCCCGAAATGTTCGGCGAAGATATCCGCCGCAGACTCGAGGATGGCGCAAAAACCACCTCGACAGAGTACGCTCTCGCAAGGCGCACGCAGACCGAGGTCAAGAAAAGATGCGAAGTGTTCTTTGAGTCCCATGACTTTTTGATCGTCCCATCCACCCCCATCGCCGCACCTACTATTGAGGGTAATGACGCAGTCGAGCAAGCCGCGCGGCTTACACGCTTCACTGCACCGTTCAATCTCACTGGTCTGCCCGCCATCTCCATTCCGTGCGGATTCACAAAAGAGGGCTTGCCCATTGGCTTGCAAATTATTTCACGCGCCTGGGCGGATGCAAAAGTACTCAATGCCGCCTACGCCTATGAGCAGGCAACTGAATGGCATAAACAACGTCCGAAGATTTGATTCTTTAAACACAAAGGACACGACACTTGCACCTAACGCAAGTGCAGGTGAGTACACCAAGGGAAGAACTTAAAAGGTTTTCCTTCGTGACCTTTGTGTCCTTCGTGGTAAAAAGATTTATCCCCGCTGATACAACGACATCTCCCACACAAACAACCTGCGCGTGGATATTCTCCTCAACCCTTCCCCATTCAACAACGCTTCCATCTCAGCCACCGGGTGGACAAACACCCGAAACGGGTCTTTCCCCAGTCCTTGAAAAAAGTTCGCCACTTTCACAGCCGCGCGCGTCCACCATACATCACGGGGATAGGTCATCGCGATCGCCGTGCGACTCTTCGACGAAGCCGCTTTCAGCAACTCCCGCATATTGGGGTAACAACATACGACTCGGTCGAGCGTGACCACATCCACTTGCGGAAGTTCTGCCGCCACATCGGTGAAATCGGCATGGATAAATTTCACCTGCGCTTCATGCCCCAGTCGTTTTGCCTCTTCCGTAGCAACCTTCAAATACGCTGACGACGCATCCACGTGCGTAGCTTCGCTCGCCACATCCTTCAACAACTCGTGATGGATCGTCCCGATCCCACCTCCAATATCCAGCAACGCAGCACCTTTCAACCCCAGCGACCGCACCGCTTCGAGAATCAACTTGGTCTGGTTCGCAGGTCCACGCTTGCGATAGTCTTTGAGATTCGCTTTGGCTTCATCTTCGCCAAAGGTGTTATTTTCCATTTCACAGCAATTGCACGGCATGGGGACTCCTTTTGTTCCAATTCTGATGCTTGAGAGGACTTCGTCGGTTACGATTATATGCCCGTTCGGCGCATGAAAGGTGTAAAATACATCCGGGAGCAAAACCATGACCAAAGAATTTAACGTCATTATCGAACGCGACGAGGAAGGTTATTATGTTGCCAGCGTCCCTGAATTGCAGGGGTGTCACACACAAGCCAGGTCGCTGGATGAACTGATGGAGCGAATCCGTGAGGCAATCGAGTTATGCCTTGAAATGGATGAGGATATTGTCTCAAATGAATTTATAGGCGTGCAAAGGATTGCTGTTCAGGTATGATGGCGAAAATGCCGCGGCTCACAGGGCAGGAGGTCATCGCCACATTGAAGAAGGCGGGATTTGAAGTCTTGCGCGTAAAAGGAAGCCATCATTTTCTGAGGCATACCGACGGCAGGCGGACTGTTGTCCCTGTGCATGGTGGTGAAATCATTGGACCAGGATTGATGTCCAAGATTCTGCGTGACTGTGAAATTGAGCGCGACGAATTCATGAAGTTGGCGAAATGAAGAAAGAATATAACCTTGGCGCACTGCGCAATGAAATCAAAATTCGATTTGACACCATCATTAAACAGGCTCGCAAGCAAGCCAGGGAAGCGTTTCTCAAACCGAAAGATATTAACTCAGCAATTGCGAGAGCACGGGGCAAATCCAAACGTGGTAGTCGTGAAAAGTTCCTTGAAATTTTGAACAAAGCCCCTGACGTGGAACCAGAAGAGTCGGACAAGTTGTAATTATGGGAACGAGTACAGGTATGGCACAAGTAAAAGTTTACTACGACCGTGAAGGAAACACACTGACCGTTTGGTTCGGGAATCCCGCCGACGAATATGTCGCGGAGGAAACAGGGGAAGAGGTTGTGTTGATGAAAGATCGCAACGGCAAGGTGATTGGATTCGAGAAACTGAACTTCACCGCTCAACTAACTGATTCAGTTCGAGTTGCGTTTGAGACTGTCGCTTCATAACAAGAAACCCCTCTCCCGTCTCCCCCACGGGGGAGAAGCCTTTGCTCTTCAAACACCTATTGACTCAGAAACCCAATCCGCCCTTCACAACAGAAAAGGATTCATCATCCTGCCCTCTCCATTTGGAGAGGGGCAAACGGACACGCCGATCAATCGTCGCAATCGGGGTGAGGCCCTTCCATTTCACAGCAATTGCAAGGCATGGGGCTCCTTTTCATTCCGATTTGTTGGAGTGGGTAATTTGATATTTCGAAAATGTACTCTTTTAGTCAGATGATGTTGACTTGTCGTATTGTTTCCAAACTAACCAAAATACTAGACCGCCACTAACTCCAAATAAACCCATGACAGTAAAAGCTAAAATCCAACCCATCCAACCTGCAAGTGTTGGAGTTCCATCAATCATGGTCTGCACCATCTTTTCGCCATCCCAGCGACTAGATGTTGAATGCAACTCAGGATACTTTAGAGGCCAAAGAAGAATCGCCGTAGGCACAACCCAATAAGAAACGCTACAATAACTGAGGTCCACCAACGAATCTTTTTGAAATACCAGCCTATCATGAATGCTGGGATTCCCAATAAAACTATGTGCAAGGAGGATACAATAAATATGATTATGATAATTCCAATAAAAGATGTCCAGTTACCATTCTGTTGGATTCTCCCATCGTTAAGTAGTGCTGGGGGTGACGCTCGCCAAACTAAATATCGATGCAATAATGGATGGCGTTATGGTTGCTCCGAATAACGCAAGTAGTGTTCTTGGTATCAAACTCCAAGGCAAGCCTCGATTTTTATCATCCGCAATTTGTTGACCGTTTTCCATATCTAATTCTCCAATTCATATCGCTGAACTTGTCAGAGCTAAAGAAAAAGCCTCTCGAAACCGAACCAACCCGCGCTTGGAATAAAGCAGTGCGTCTCGAACGTCTGATTACGTTGCTGGAATCTGACGTAGATCTGCAATCACAGGCAGGGAAAACAACTCGCTCCGAAGCAAGCGGCTGGTAAAGAACAACACTTCAAAATTCTCCACCTTGCCTGTTTTTGGATTCAGCCGCACAATAACCTCATCTTCCAGTTCTTCCGATTCCTGTTCGGCATAAGGCGGAACGGTATTAATGTGTAAAATATCCGTTTCGCGGTCATATTGAAAAGTTAATTTTTCTGCCATTCTATTTCTCCATTCATAATGCGGCGGGTAATATAAGCAGTAATAATCCAGTTGCGTTCTGTGGGAGTCGACTCACTCACCAATACCACTGCCACATATTTTCCCTGCCGCACATCATCAAACCAGCGGTAAAACATTCGCGCACCGCTCATGCGGGTACTGCGCCGTACCTCATCGGGGTCTTCCAGCGTTTGCCCAAGTTGCGGCAAATATTCTGGCAATAAATCTGGATGTATTTCCGCAATATGGGCTTCGCGTTCATCTGTTAATTCTACATCGCTTTTCAAATAGGGACAGAGAAATTTTTTCATGGTGTATCTCCTTCATTATACCTGCCTTCAAACTCCGCCCGAAAGAAAAAGCCTAATGGTCAGAATCAGCCCTCGGCTGAGTCCGAAGCGGGGCACTTCATCCAACTTCGGTGGTTGAGTAGGGACGGTGATTTTCCGTCCCGTATCGAAACCACCAAGTAACAAGAATATTTTTGCTTCGTGGTGGTTTCGATATGCCCTCCGCTATCGCTTCGGGCTACTCAACCACCGAGTTGCTTTACCACTCCCTCATAAAACTCCAACGATTGCGGATTGATCAACGCATCCCTATTACTCACCGCCCGTCCGTTCAAAATATTCGTCACGGCGCTTTCGACTTTCTTCATATTCAGCGTGTACGGAATCTCGGGCGTTTCGAGTATCAGCGCAGGGACATGTCTCGGCGAGGCGTTCTCACGCAAGGTCTTGCGGATTTTGTTTTGCAGTTCGTCGGTGAGCGCCACGCCCGCCGCCAGTTTGACGAAGAGGATCACACGCTGGTCGTCTTGATAATTTTGCCCCACAGCGAGACTATCAGTAATCTCAGGCAGATTCTCCATTTGAGCGTAAATCTCCGCCGTGCCGATGCGCACACCCGACGGCTTCAACACCGCATCGGAGCGACCATAAAACGTGATGCCGTCCGTGTCCTTGTGAATCAACACATAATCGCCGTGCCGCCACACGTTGGGATACACATCGAAATATGCCTTGTGATATTTCGAGCTGTCGGCGTCGTTCCAAAAATACAACGGCATGGATGGCGCTGGCGCTTCGCACACCAACTCGCCCTGCTCATCCCAAAGCGGATTCGCCTTCTCATCGTACGACTTTATCTTCATGCCGAGCGCCGGGCTTTGCAGTTCACCCGCATACACCGGGACGATGGGACTGCCCGCCGCAAAACAGCCGTTGATATCTGTGCCGCCAGCGATGGAGTTGAAATGTAAATCAGATTTGATTTCACGATACACATATTCAAACCCATCAGCGGAGAGCGGCGAACCCGTCTGCGAGATTTCACGCAACGACGATAAATCAAAACTTGTGCGTGGCGAAACATTTTCCTTTTTCAAGAAATGCAGATAACTGGCACTGCATCCGAAAATCGTAATCTGTTCATCTTGAATCAACTTCCACATCGCACCCGCATCTGGGAAGTTCGGGTTGCCATCGTACAACACAATCGTCGCCCCCACCGCCAGCGAACTCATCAGCCAGTTCCACATCATCCAACTGCACGACGTGATATAAAAAATTCGGTCACTGCGTTTCAAGTCCGTGTGCAACAGCAACTCTTTCAAATGATTAATCAGCACACCGCCCGCTCCCTGCACCAGACACTTCGGCTTGCCCGTCGTCCCCGATGAGAACATGATATACAGCGGATGGTCGAACGGCAGTTGCGCAAACTGAATCTCGCCTGCCTCCTTCGACAGGAAGTCCGCATAATGCACCGCATTCAGAATTTGTGAAATCTCTGACCGTTCGCTCACATACGAAACCACGATCACTTTTTTCAGCGATGGAATTCCTTTCGCCACCTCTGCTGCATGACTCAGCGTCTCGAAAATTTTTCCTTTGTAAAAATATCCATCGGCTGTGATCATCACCTTCGGCTCGACTTGTCCCAACCGTTCGATTGCCGCCCCTGCGCCAATATCCGTTGCGCAGGATGACCACGTCGCGCCGAGACTGGTCGCCGCCAACATGCAGATGACCGTCTCAATGAGATTCGGCATATACCCGACGACCCGGTCACCCACCCCGACGCCTGATTCTTTCAACGAGTAAGCTAAACGCGCCACTGAATCATACAGCTCCGCATACGTCATCCGCTTTGTAGATTGAGTCTCACCTTTGAAGATGAATGCGAGTCCGTCATCACGATAGCGCAGAAGGTTCTCGGCAAAGTTTAATTTCGCGCCGGGGAACCACTGCGTGCCGGGCATAACGGATAAATCCGTCACTACGGAATCAAAACGCTGTGAGGCTTTGATCTCGGCAAAGTCCCAAACTGTCAGCCAAAAATCAGGGATGTTGTTCACCGACCAGTTATAAAGGTCGGAGTATGATGCGAGCGTTAATCCAAAGCGCCGATTCACATCATCCATGAAGCGGGTGATGTTGGCATCCTGCTTGCGCTGTTCGGAGGGAATCCAAAGGGGAGTTTTCATTCGTATCCTTTTCTGGAGTCCATCAGCTTGCTGATGGACAGGCATAAACTTAATTCAGTTGGACAGCAAGCTGTCCGACTCCAGAGTCAGTTCTGCGGTCAGTCGTCAGCGGTCATTTTCCCCATTATACGATCCTCCCGTATCTGCTTGTTTACCTGTCTACTTCCCCTACTTCTTCATACTCGCCAGGATCAACCTTACAAAATTGCCCCACGTTGGTTTCCCGAACAGACGGGCGATCGCCTTCGTAGATGCGACGTAGCTGGGTGTATGCGTGGTGTTATCCAGCTGTTTCTTGAAGGGCGCGCGATAGACGCCCTTTTGGACCGCTTCGAACATAAAGAGGTTGTTCACACTGCCAATGCCCGACTGTACATCGTAGATCGTATTGCCGGGGAACGCGCCCCACGGCGCGCCCATCAACACGTATGCCAACCCGGCAAAGACATTGATACAGATCGTCCCGTATTTCAAATCAACAATCCCCTGCTCAAGTGCAGACTTGGTATCTGCATCCGCATTATCAGCGACAATGATGTAGGCTGTGAGGTTGCCCCACAACGTTTCGTTAGCAAAAGCCACAGTCTTGGAAATGAAATCTGCCGGGTCTTCCGCATCGAGTGCCGTTTCACCGAACAAACCACAGAACGCCTCTGAGCGAAAGGCGATGTCCTTTTTCTTTTTCGAGTCGAGATCCGAGATCAACGTCCACGGCAATTCGCCTTCACGTGCCAAGCCAATCTGTTTGGCATGCTTGTGCGCTTTGAGAAACTCGTCATGAAACTTTTGCGCATTCGGATAATACGCCTTACGAACAGGATACTCACCCAATGCCGCTTCGACCGCATTCAAAAATTTTTCGCGCAGATCCCAATTCTTATCTGTGACGATCATTCGCGGCGAGAGACAATTGAAACCAGCATTCACGACCAGCCAGAACGCAACCTGCTTCGCCTGCTCTTTGATCTCAGCGTCCGTCCATGCGCCGGGGACAATGATCAATGGCGCGACACCGCCCAACTCAGCCGTGACGGGTTTCTTAATCACGGGCTTCTTTGCCGCTTTATTCTTTGCGCCGTCTTCACCGGCTCCAAACACGATCGCATCAAAGGTCTTATCCGACCCCGTCATGTGGATAACATCCACACTCTTGTGCTTGCACAGGTACGCGCCTTCTTTGGCACCGCCGTACACCAATCGCAAAAATCCACGCTCGATCAACGGGCGATAGGCTTCTTCGATCAGCGGTCCCAAATAATCGTTGACCGGATTCATCTTCAACAGCACAACTTGATTTTCCAAGAACAACTTGGTCGTGATATCGCACGGCACAAGCATCGAGACATTCCCTGCGCCAAGCGCCAACGACACTTTGCCGGTCTGTCGCTGATCATGATAGATCTTCGCCTGCGAAGCCAACGCGTCCTGCTCGCTCACGCCCGGCTCCAGCCACACTTCAGCACTATAGCCAGCGAACACAGTTTTCTCAAGCGCCTGGATCGGGAACGTCTGCACCGTCAACTGTCCATTGCGAGTCGTAAAACCGGCTGGCAGTTGTGGTCGTCCATTCGTCTTCACATCGTTCAACACTTCTTTCAAACGTAAAATATTTCTCGGCACGCCTGCGAACATCGCCCACTCGTCCCCCTCCACGGCATGCCCCGCGCCATAGCCTTTCGCTTCTGCGCTGAAAACTGCCCAACGCTCCGCCACACCATCAAGTCGGCGCGCAATCTCATCCAGGATTTGGATGCGTTCTGACACACTCACCGCCAGCCACGCATCTTTGTGCGCAGTCAGATCGGCAAGGGCAGAATCCATTTCTTTTTTTGTGGAAACTTCAGGATGAATAACCGCCATAGTCCGCTGATTTTACTTGGACTTCTGCATACACGTCAACAAATTTTTGACCACACCTACAGGCTCCGATTTCGTCAACGCCAGCACGGGCACTGTCCCCGCCGAAAAGACGACTCGCGAATCGCCCGCCTTCCATTGCTTAGGCAGGATGCCGACCGTGTTCGGCTGATTGACCAACGTATCGGACATCTGTCCCGGGTTAACTGCCACACTCGCAGACGACATCACGCTTCTGCCTTTCATCACGAGTTGGTCAAACACCTTTTGCACATCCGCATCTGACGCATACACCCATACCTGCACCGCTGGATCTCCCAACCCCATGAACAAGGCTTGGGCTTCTTCTTGGGTCAGATTCTGAATCGGGCTTTGACGCTGCGTGACGATGAGAATCTCTTCGGTGTCAATTTGATAAGCAACCGATGCAACTTCCGGTTCACCGATCTGTAAACGGATATCGGCAGCGGACGCGAAATCGGATAAACGGATGGTGGCGGATGATTCTGCCGCGCAATCGTAGAGTTGGGTCAGCCAGGGCTGGGTGGCAAGGCTTGAGTAAACCGAAACAACTTGCGGCGTAGGTTGAGGCGTGCTCGTCGTGCAGGAAAAGAGGAGAAAAGATGAAAGAAGAAAGAGGAGAATGTCGTTGCGAGGACGGCGCTCTTTCGCCCGAAGCAATCTCCTCGTCGTGTGGGAGATTGCTTCGTCGCCAAGAACACACCTGCCCTGGCGGGCGGTGCCAGGGAGAGCGCTCCTCGCAACGACATAGGTGATCATATTTTTACCATTCACGAATCAAAGACGCAATCAACCTCATTTTTTGTTCCATGCTGTTTGTAAAAATATATTCACGTTCAGAATGATAGCCTTCTCCCACGGCACCCATGCCGTCGAGCACAGGGATGCCAAGCGGCGCGACAAAGTTGCCATCCGAGGCGCCGCCAGTTCCGCCCGCAGTGAGATCCATTCCAATGCCAGCCGCAATAGACTTTGCTTTCTCGAACGTAGACTTCATTAGATCGTCGAACGGCATAGGCAGACGATTCAATCCGCCAGTGACTTCGATAGTTGTGCCATCAAGCACCGGCTTGAGATTTTTCACTTCGGCTTCGATGCGTTCCCATTCACCCGGTTGCATCACACGGACATCCACTTCGATGTGCGCTTCTTCAGGCACAACATTAGAAACCGTGCCGCCATTGATGACCCCAACATTGACCGTGGTTTGTTTTTCGTAATCGGTTAACTTTTGAATCGCAATAACTTGATGTGACATCTCTTCGATGGCATTGCGTCCATCTTGATGCGCGCCGCCCGAATGTGCAGCGCGTCCTTTGACCTTGATCCAAAATCCGCCGACGCCTTTGCGCCACGTCTTGAGCGAACCATCGAGCAGCGCGCCCTCCATCACTAAAACTAATGCAGATTCTTTTGCTAATCGTTCAATGTATTCACGCGAGGTATGACTGCCAATCTCTTCATCGGAGGTGCACAGCAAAGTGACGGGGCGATTGAGTCCCTGCTTTTGTGCTTCTGCGATTGCTGCCAGCGCAATGATTATTCCGGCCTTCATATCTAATGTGCCGGGACCAAAGATCTTGTCGCCATCTTCGCGGAGGGGAGTCTTTTGAATTGTGCCAAGCGGGAAGACAGTATCCATATGGCATAGGAGGAGAATTCCATCCTTACCACTTCCCCACTTTGAGAATACGTGATTTCCCGTTTCTGTATTTAGAATGACTTCAACCTGCCCACCGAGTTTACGCATCTCTTCAGCGACAATGGTGCCGACTCGGTCAACGGCGGCTTTGTCGTGCGAAGGCGATTCGGTTTCGACGAGAATTTTGAGGAGAGATTTTATATTCATTACTCTAGACCTTTTATATAACTCAAGATATATTTCGGCTTACAAATCCAGCATCGGAGTCAACATGTTAAACCAGCTAAATTGTCCAAATTGTGGAGCCACCTTACCTGCATCGGCATTTAATTCTGAGGTGGTCACTTGTCAATACTGTAACACCACCTTCCGCGTATCCAAATCTTTTACACCCGAACCGGATATGGGAAATTTGGTGCTGGGCGCTGACTTCCGACAGGATCTGCTCCCGGGCTGGAGTTTCCCAAACAGGGATAAGGTGCAACTTATCAATAGTGCGGTGCCCGAATTGCGCGCCAAGTTCCCGCCGCAGATCGGTTTGTATTACGCCCTGAACAGTTCGGGATATTTTGACAACATCGATGCCAGCGTCAGCATACAATTTTATGAGGGAAATTTGGATCTCATCGATGCCGGGCTGGTGCTCCGTTACCGCAAAGACTTTGGCAGTTATTGTGTACTTATTACGCCGCTGGGAACCTACACACTCGGCTATTATCAAAAAGGCACCGCTGCTGACGGCGGCATGGATTGGAAAACCATCATGAGCTGGACCAGGCACAGCGCGATACGTAAAGGTCTCAATCAGGTCAATCGGTTACGAGTGATCGCCAACGGAGATCGTTTACGGGTATATCTCAATGGTGTATTGGCAACCTCTATACGCGACGACCATTTTGATGAGGGAGAAGTTCTGCTCGCCATAGAAAGCGGCGAAAAGTCTGTGATAGACGTGGGGTTCACGGACCTTCAGCTTCGAGAAGTCAAAGGCTAAAGGGTTTCGTTTAAAAATTTATTTCAGAAAAAACACAATGACGCCCAGCACTGCACAATAAGCGGCGAAGACATAGAGTGAATTTTTATTCAGATAATTGATCAGCCATTTGATCGCCAGCCAGCCAACGACTCCAGCAACGATGAAACCTACAGCAAGCGGCAAAAGGAATGAACCAAGATCTTGCATCTTGAGCACATCCAAAGATTCGTAACCGCTCGCTGCGAGCATCACCGGGATTGCCAATAGAAAAGCGAAACGCGCCGCTGCGGGACGGTCCAAGCCGCGTAACATACCGCCTGCAATGGTTGATCCGCTGCGAGAGGCGCCGGGGAAGACTGCCAGAATCTGGAATAGACCAACGATCAGGGCGTCCACCCAGGTCATGGATTCAAGACTGCGCGCGCGTTTGCCGAAGAATTCTGCGAGCGTCAGCAGAATTGCGGCAGTGATGAGTCGAATGGCGGCTTCAAGCAGAGGTGTCTTGAACAAGCTTTCAACTACATGCTTAAGCAAGAGTCCAGCCAGCAAAGCAGGAACAGTGGCGATAATGATATACCAAACCAGTTTATTCTCCTCTGTAGAGAATGGCTTCGCAAAAAATGCTTTGACGAGCACAAGTAAATCTACCCAGAAATATAGGATAAGTGCGAGCAGTGGTCCGATTTGGACAAGGATGAGGAAAGCAAACATCGCATCGCTCGCTGGGATATTGAGCAGTTTCTGCACGATAAGCATGTGCGCTGTGGACGAGACGGGAATAAATTCCGTCAAGCCTTCGATAAGGCCGAGCAGGAGGGATTCGAAGAGGGTCATGGGGGATTCCTTTTTTTAAACACAAAGTACACAAAGGACACGAAGGAAAAAGGGTTTTAACCTTTGAGTACTTCGTGCCCTTCGTGTTTAATTCTTTTCGCATTATTCGCCCATTGACTGAGCAAATCAGGCACACGTGACTCAAATGAACCATCGGCGATATAGACTCGAATTTGTTCCATGAGTCGAATCAATGCTCTGAGATTATGAATAGATAATAACGTTCCTGCTAATAACTCTTTCGCCACGATCAGATGACGAATATATGCCCTCGTAAATGTTTTGCAGGTGTAGCAATCACACGCTTCGTCAATTGGTCTTTCATCCCTTGCGAAGGTCGCGTTCATCATATTTAAGCGTCCTTCGGGAGCAAAAGCGGAGTGATGCCGGGCTAAGCGGGTTGGCAACACACAGTCAAAGATATCGATGCCGCGCGCCACGCCGTTGATCAAGTCTTCGGGGGTGCCGACGCCCATCAGGTAGCGCGGTTTGTTTTCGGGCAATAGCGAAGTGACTATATTGAGCGTGTCGTGCATCTCTTGTTTGGTCTCGCCTACGGAGAGTCCGCCGATGGCGATGCCGGGCGTATCGAGAGATGCGATAAATCGGGCAGAGTCAGCTCGAAGGTCCGCTTGAACGCCGCCTTGTACGATTCCGAATAAGGCTTGATCAGTTCGCGTCTGCGCTTTGACGGAACGCTCGGCCCAGCGATGGGTCCGCTCCATGGCGATTGCGCTGTAGGCCTTGTCGTTGGGGTCGGAACATTCGTCGAACGCCATGATGATGTCCGCGCCGAGGTTCTCCTGAATCGCAATGGACTTTTCGGGCGTGAAGCGATGCGTCGAACCGTCGATGTGACTCTTGAAGGTAACGCCATCGTCGTCAATTTTGCGGGTTTGCGCGAGCGAAAAAACTTGAAAGCCACCTGAGTCGGTAAGCATGGGACGGTGCCACTGCATGAACTTGTGCAAGCCACCCATGTCACGGACGAGTTCGTCGCCGGGACGCAGGTAGAGATGATAGGTGTTGCTCAACACGAGCGTGGCATTGATGTCCTTGAGATGTTCGGGCGTGAGGGTCTTGACAGTCGCCTGTGTGCCAACGGGCGCAAAGACCGGCGTTAGGAGGTCGCCGTGAGGAGTGGTGAATATCCCTGTGCGGGCGCGGTTGTTTTTGGAAGTAATCTGGAATTCAAACATCGGGGTGATTGTAAACGAGAACTCGGAGATTTTGAAAATCTCCGAGTTCTTTAAAGGGGCTTCACGCACAGGTGAAGGTTGTTCCTGTTTTGAAGGACGATTTTTTATCCATTTTGCCCACTTGCAGTAATTATCATCATCACCTTTTTATAATAGACCTCTTGCACAAGTAGTCGCAGAGGGGTAATAAAAATTTAACTCTTTTGAGATGCCTTAGCGGTTCTGACATCCAAATTAATACTACGCCTGTTTGTGGAGAGTCTTCCGAAGGTAGTATCGTGTGAGTAAGAAATTGTCAATTTTACTGTATCGTTAGAAGCAAGATATTTCTGGCTCTCAATACTGTTCAATCCTAATGTAACTTGGGCTTTCCCTTTCCATTCTTGACCTGGTGTCAGTACTTTTGGAAGCCACTTTTCTTGATTAGACCCAAATTCAGTGCTACTAGATTGTGGTTGAACAAAAATCTTATCAGGCAATATTCTAATTTCGTAAAGAATACCTGAGCGGATTCCTGTGTTCACAATTAGCAACTCAAATTCAAGTGTGTTTTGATCACTATGGTAACCCGTTACTGGATATGGGCTATTTGGTATCACAAAGACAAATTTAGGTCCTCTGATATGAGCAAGATATAGCGTAATAAACGAGACAATAACGGAGATGCCCGCAAAAAAGAGAGACCAGTCAAACGAATTGGAAGTACCAGATTCACTAAAAAGTCTTATAAGCATTGAATACAACTTTTACCTCATTGAAGTCATTCGTCACGCAACACATAGCCCATTCCTCGTGCCGTTTGAATCAGACGCGATTCTCCTCCTGATTCGAGTTTCGTACGCAAATACCTTATATATACCTCAACAATATTACTATCCCCTTCATTGGTATCTTCCCATGCTCGTTCAAGTATAAATTTTTGGTTTAAAACTTGATTCGGGTACTCTAAAAATAATTTCAATAATTGATATTCCGTTGGGGATAAAGAAATTGAGCGACCTCCACGTGACGCGAGACGAGTTCCCGTATCAAGGATAAGATCAGCAAATTTAAATATTTGAGTTTCGATCCCTCCCCGGTATTCAATTTTTCGATTCATAAACGTCGATTGATTTGGAGGTAATGCTCCGATGGTTTCGGCGCGAATTTGTAAAGATTGCAAAAGTTTGACGTAATCGGTCTCATTAAGAGAAGATTTGTTTGAGAATAGATTCACCCACTGCCAGCCAGTTAATTGACGTGGAACTTCGCAATCTTCGAGTCTGGCAGGAATTAAGAAAATAGTACCCTCGGGTTTTTCACTAGCAGAATCAAGAGCAAATTCAATTTCCTTTTGAAAATACCCTTCTTTTGTAATCGAGTTTTTTGAGAGACAGATAATAACAACATCAGAATTCTTCACCGCTCTTGGGATTTCAACCTCCCATTTTTGTCCTGGCAAAAGTTTTTCATCATCTAGCCAAGCATCAAGACCATCACTCACCAATCGATGATATAAGACACGTACAATTTCTTTATCACTGGATGCGTGACAAAGAAATACTCTTAGAGGAGGTTTGTTTATTTCCGTCATCGTAGAAATAATTATACTCTGCAATTTGGTCTATGCCTTCTACCAAGCTGGCGTTTGCATAGCCTCTCGCTACATCAGCACCAACTCTGTCATCGTATCCCGCGACTTCTGCGTGACATATCTTTCACATACTGAATAGACTCTGGCGTGTTGTACTCCTCCTTATGATAATCCCTCAAGTTTCATAATTATCGGCAAATATTTTTTCGGAATGCGGCTCATCACATTTTGCCAACGCATTTCTAAATCTGGAGGGAGGGCAGGGATCTCCCGTTTGAACAGATACAAAACCTTGATTGCATAACTCGAACTACCGACTCCTCCTATAGTCATACCTCCACCTTCGGAATAACTTGTTGCGGCAACCAATTCCCACCCCTGGGCTCCTAAGAAATTTAAACCACCATAAGTCTTTATCTCATCACTGGTGATCTGAAAATACTCCCACTTACGAGACGCTTGGTTTTTTTGATTGCCAATCTCTGTCATTAGATGACGGATTTCTTCCCGGAGTGGATTTATTATGAGCATATCAGATTAAGATGCTGAAAACTTAGGTGAATTACACTTAGCACAAGCAGTCCACTTTTCTGCATTGTCCCAATTACATATTGGACATTTCCACGTTGCCATAAGATTCTCCTCCAAATCTGTTTTGACGAACTATACAACAACTCCTACTCATGCACAATGGGAATTAGTGGTGATATTCTGTACTCAGAATCTAATGTTTTCTCGATACAAGCCTTGGTAGTCTCCCTTCTAATTCGCCACCAACTCCTTCGTCGTTTCCCTCGACTTCTTGCGTGATCTCCCTCACCCGTCATCGGACACCCTCTCCCGCTGGGAGAGGGAACTCAACCCGCTAAAGCGAACAGACATTTGAGATAAGCGCCCTCTTTAAAACGGATGGGATGATCGAGTGCGTGACTAGTCCGTTCGATCTCTGTTAACCGACGACCCGCTTCTTTGGCTGACTGATGAATGGATTCGAAAAAGGAATCATTGTCCACGCGGCTGGAGCAGGAGGCTTGGACGAGCGTGCCGCCTTTTCGCAGAACGCCCAAGCCAAGACGGGTCAGTTTGCGGTAGGCGGATAATGCGCCGTCAATTTGTTTGTCATTTTGTGCGAACATGGGCGGGTCAATGATGACCATATCAAATAGACGTTTTTGTGACTCCATGCGGGCAAGGACTTCAAACGCATCTTC
>JAYUGV010000239.1:0-3924 GCA_043767565.1 Anaerolineales bacterium | reverse complement strand
TCATTTTAGCGGTTTATCTCTCGATCAATATTTTATATTCACGCTGGCTCAAGCATGTGCCGGTCCTGGATGTGATGATCGTTTCGGCTGGCTTCGTCCTGCGCGTGGCGGCGGGCGTGGCGCTCATCACGGTGGAACGTTTCTCGCCGTGGCTGTATGTGATCACCACACTCTTCTCGCTCTATATTGGTTTGGGCAAACGCCGCGCCGAAATGACTCTGCTTTCACAGGGCGCTGGTTCGCACCGCAAAGTGCTGGACGGCTACACCGTACCCCTGCTCGATCAATATATCACCATCGTATCCGGCACGACCATCGTGACCTATTCGCTCTACACGTTCACTGCGCCGAACCTGCCCGCGAATCACAGCATGATGCTGACGATTCCATTTGTGGTCTATGGCATCTTCCGCTATCTGCAGTTGATCCAAACCGGTCACGCGGCGGGCGCGCCTGATGAAGTGGCGCTCAAAGACCGCCCTTTGCAAATCACCGTTTTATTATGGGGTCTGGCGATACTTGCTGTTTTTTACCTCTCGAAATGACCATCGCATCTGCGCCGGGCAAGATCATTTTATTTGGCGAACACGCCGTCGTCTACGGACGTCCCGCGCTGGCTGTGCCTGTCACACAAGTCCATGCGGATGTGGAAGTCTGGGACTCTGACTCCGCAGGGATTTGGATCGACGCGCCAGACATTCACCTGCACGCCGAACTAAACACGCTTCCCTCCGACCATCCAATTGCTTCTGTCATCCATAACCTTTTCTTCCTCTCACGCTACCCTCACCCCAACCCCTCTCCCACTGGGAGAGGGACAAAGGGCGAGGGGCTCAACATAAAGATCACATCGACCATTCCCGTCGCATCCGGTCTCGGTTCCGGCGCGGCTGTGACCGTTGCCCTCACTCGCGCCTTATCAACACACATCCACTACCCGATGACCGATGAGCAGGTGAATGCCTTCGCCTACGAGATCGAGAAACTCCATCACGGCACTCCTTCGGGAATCGACAACACCGTCATCACATATGCCAAACCTGTTTACTTCATCAAAGGTCAAACCATGGAAACACTCAAAGTCGGTCAACCTTTTATGATCGTCATCGGCGACACCGGCATCAGCGCACCGACCAAAGAGTCCGTGGGCGATGTGCGAAAGCTGTGGGAAGCGGATAAAGCGAAATGGGAAAGTGTATTTGATGAGGTGGGCGAGATCGCAAAGCAAGCACGAAAAACTCTGGAGTCCAACAACTTGCTGTTGGATACACTTGGCGAACTAATGAACGAAAATCATGCACTCCTACAAGAATTAACTGTCTCATCAAAAGAACTCGACACCCTCGTTTCAGCCGCGCGCAGCGCAGGCGCACTCGGCGCAAAGCTATCCGGCGGCGGACGCGGCGGCAACATGATCGCATTGGTTGAGCCAGGTCAAGCCGAAGCCGCTGCAAAATCTTTGATGCAATCAGGCGCAAAGCATACGATCATCACGCAGGTCTCATGAAATGGATCGCGCCAGCCTTGGCGTATCTCGCGGTGGGTTTAGGATTATTCGTTTTTCACAGCGCGTGGGGCGCGTTGGCAGGATTCCATATTGCCATACTTATTTCTTTGTTGATCGCAAGACCAAAACTCCCCGTTTCAATTTTATTAAAAAGCACAAATATCAAATGGATCGTCTTAAGCGTTCTGCTATGCGGAAGCAGCGGCGTCTCTTTATATTTCTTGTGGGACAAATTCAGATTTGCGAACGATCTACCTGCCCAGGTCGAGTCGTTGGGTTTGAACTCAATAACCTGGCTTCCGTTCATTGCCTACTTTGCGCTGGTCAATCCATTCGTGGAGGAATATTTCTGGCGCGGACATTTTGGAAGTCCAACCAAAAGCCTTTATCTGTATGATTTTATTTACTCAAGTTTTCATGCGTTGATCTTGATCGGCAAGGTTCACACAGGTTCGATCGTTTTGGGGCTGGCAGTGCTCGTATTTGCAGGCTGGCTTTGGAGAGAGCTCGCGCGTGAAGATCAGGGACTGCTGGCACCGGTGCTCGGTCACATGGCGGCGGACTTCGCCATTTTAGTAGCTGTGTATCTGCACATGTAAGTCACTTTCTACAAAGGTGCGCTAAAAGTTTGTAGATGGATTTGCTCCCTTCGCCGAGGACGGCGGCTTGAGCTTACGTGACGCTTTGCAGTCTCGCAACAAAGTCAATTGCCATAAGTTATTAGACAAGCTTGTTACTTCGGCAGTTGCACTGCCGAAGGCGCGGGTGTTTAGCAATGCAACTGCTGGACGAACCCCGTAAAAATACTTTTGGCTGGCTACTTAAAAGGCGACATAAATGTCGCGCTACATTCACCCCGCAAACTCGAACGTAGGCACGCCCTCGACATTGGTCTCGAGGCGAAACACACCACCCGTGAGCGGATACTGTGCCAGTGTGGCTTCATCCAAACCTTTGCGCGCAGATGTAATATAAAGCTCGTTCATATTCTTGCCGCCAAACACGCAGGAGGAGACGTTCTTCGCAGGGACGGGAAGCTGTTCAAGCAATTCGCCTGTGTTCGGATTCCATTTGGTCATTTTTGCGCCGCCCCACATGGCGATCCATAAATTGCCCTGCGTATCGGAGGTCATGCCATCGGGCCAGCCAAGGGATTCGGGGACATAGATTGCCTTGCGAGGATTCGCAATCGCACCAGTCTCCAGGTCATAATCAAAAGCGCGCACAGTGCGTGTGGGGGTATCAATGTAGTAAAAGGTTTTGTGATCAGGGCTCCATGCCATGCCGTTCGAAACGGTGACGCCGCTCAATATCTTCGTGATCGTTTTGCCATCGAATGAATACAACGAGCCGTTCGGGTCTGTCTCATTCATATCCATCGTGCCAGCGAGGAAGCGCCCACGCGGATCACATTTGCCGTCGTTGAAGCGGTTGTCGGCGGGTTCGGCTGTCAGAGGCTGAAGCAGGGCTGCTCGGACGGTATCCAATTCAAGGCTTGCGAAGCTGAAGCGCCCTTCGTCTACGCGGCTCGTTCCACTCGCCACTCCGCTCAGGGCGAGAATAAGTCCGCCACTTTTGCGCGGAGCAATGCATCCGATGAATTCATCCAGTTCGATGAGCACATCCGCACCGGCATAGATGCGTTTGTTGAGAATGTCGAGCCAGTAAACGGTTTGCGTGCGGGCATCCCAAATGGGACCTTCACCGAGCGTGGCTTTGGCATCAAAGAGCAGTTCGAGTTTCATTGTAAGTCCATCCAGTTTTTAAAAATTTGTGTTCAGCGTATGTACCGGGGCATGGCGGTTTGAGCGTCCCAATACGCCATGCAGTTCCGGGTTTCTTTTGCAAAGTATAAAGCCTTATCGGCTCTTTCGATGAGCTGCTCGAATGTGATCTCTTCATCCAACGGCAGGGCTGCGACCCCGGCGCTGAAAGTGATCTTCAATTCGATCTTATTATATGGGATCAGCGCGTCAGTAATATGAACATGCAGGCGTTTCGCCGCGCCGATGGCGGAAGCAAGGTCGGCTTCAGGATAAACGAAGGCAAATTCCTCGCCGCCAAAACGACCGATCAGATCAAGCTTCTGGCGGATGATGGCACTGCATTGTTTTGCAAACCAGCGTAACACTTCATCACCGGCGGCATGACCGTAAGTATCGTTGATCTTTTTGAAGTGATCGATATCCACGAGCATCAGGGAAAGTGGACGCTGATAGCGTAACGTGCGCCTGTATTCCTCATCCAGCAATTCAAACAGGCGGCGGCGGTTGTTGATCCCGGTCAAAACGTCTGTGAACGCCAGATGTTGAACATCCTTATATAACCTTTGGTGCTAGTTGAGTCATGGGGTATCCTCAAGGTGATCAGACCTAATGAGGAGCCACCCCATGACTACAGACGACATTATCCTACAT
>JAYUGV010000238.1:0-1501 GCA_043767565.1 Anaerolineales bacterium | reverse complement strand
TGATGCTGTCATACGCGGTTGGGGTGTCGCTGGAAAAGATGGCGGCTTATTCTGGGTGCAAGATTATTCAGCTGAAGGCAAAACGATTGAGGAGGTGCGCTCGTCGATCACAGTACGTTCAAATGTGCAGATTGAGATCGCAGGTCTTGCTGAAGGAAGTTATTCAATACAGCCCTTTGATACATGGCAGGGCAAATATCTTGACGCCTTTGACATAAACTGTAAGACAAACGAACCTTGCACTTTGAACCTGCCAGATCTTTCTTCAGATATGGCATTCAAGATCATCCGCAAATAATAAAAGGGACTGTCACCATGGTGACAGTCCCATGCTTTTATCTTTTGAATTTTCCCCACAACCCATAGCCTTCATTCCGTCGTTTCTCGCGCCGCTCATGCTGTTCATGGATTTGCTTCACGTGATCTGTTTTCTCTTCGATCGCAGCCTCGAGCCATAACCGACCTTTTTCAGCCGTACCATGACTACCCGCGCCGTACGCCCCGGTAGCTGTATCATCATCCCAGGGCGGATTCGCCACGAGAGCCCCGCCTTCGATCCAATCCATGTAGTAATCAGGCGTGGTAATAAAATCCGTTTCATCAACGACACGTTCCATTTGGCATAGATCTGGACGCAGATGAAGCATATATGATGTTTCCAATTCTCCAGCATGTCCCATGCCGCCGATCTTTGAGGTTCTATACTTTGGAATCACCTCAGCGCCTATTCTCCCTGATGTATGCAGAAAAGCTGTGGCGCAGAATATTCTGCGATGGCGTTCGCCTGCGTATTTCACAATGTTAACCAAAAACGATGAGTTGCCGCCGTGTCCGCTCATCAAATAGAAACGATCGAAGCCTCGTGAAACTAAAACATCAACGACCGCCCCCCAAAAATCTTCGAAGGCTCGTCCGCCGGCATTCATCGTTGCTGCAAATGATGGACGATGCGTGCTGACTCCATAAGGCATGACCGGCATTGTCCAACAGCGCGTAGGCACTTTGTCAACTGTGCCTTTTGCAATTGAATTTATTATGATGGTGTCTACCGAGAGGGGCAGGTGATATCCATGTTGTTCGGTATGTCCGATCGGAATCAAGATGACTTTACTGCGTTCGCCATCTGGTGGAAGAAATACAGGCTTTGCATTTTGAGTGGGAGATGGGAGCCGTAAAACGGATGAAGAAAATTTGTCGATGAAAAATGTCTGCGGGTCAAGCCCACTTGGAGCGAGGCAGTAAACACGTGAGAAGCTATCATCGCGCAGACTATCAATTAAATTAAAAACATATTGCGCAAAAATTTGATCTGGAAGCTCAAGTCCGCTGCCGCGCCAGCCATATGGAAATGGCTGCAGGAGTCCGATACGGGGCGGATCGCTTAATTGGCTGGCGAGCAGGTTCAAGTCATATCCTGAACCGAGGGGTAGTACGAGTGGCACGTCGCGCGGTAGTTGAGCAACTGCATCCCAAGTCATTTCGTCATAGGCGAAGAAAGTTG
>JAYUGV010000237.1:0-9729 GCA_043767565.1 Anaerolineales bacterium | reverse complement strand
ACCTGCGGTTAGTCTTTTTCTTTTGGGCATGATTTTCTCCAGAAAATGTAGCTTAATTATGCCCGTTTTTATGTCTAGATTCCCTTATCCACTATAGTGGGGCTTTAGTTTCAACTGATTTATTCTAATTCTTTTTTTGCCAGCCCTTTTGATTCATGATCTGAGGTCAAGATTGTGGAAGAAAAATAGAAGAAACTTGGAGGCATCATGGAAGATAATGACGACGAAAAACTACAATTCGAATGGGATCCAGAAAAAGCGAAAAAGAATCTAAAAAAGCATGATGTTAGTTTTGAAGAAGCGAGTACAATATTTGCAGACCCGCGGTTCATCAGTTTTTTAGATGAGGAACATTCTGCGGAAGAAGAACGCCAAATTACAATTGGCATGTCCGACAAAGTGCGGCTTTTGATGGCGGCGCATACGGAACGTAAAAGGCTCATTCGAATTATCAGCGCCAGAAAGGCGACAAAAAATGAAGAAAAATTCTACAACGAAACAGAATGATTACGAATTAAAGAAAGAATATGATCTCTCGAAAATGACGATTTTACCTAAAGGCCGCTTCGACCCCAAACACAGGATTGGAAAAAACGTCATTGTCCTTGACCCTGATATTGCCAAAGCGTTCCCAAGTGATGAGGCAGTTAATGAGGCTTTACGTTTGATTATGAAAGCCGCGAAGATTCCACAGGCATCGTCCGCATTGCGATAAGTATAGAAAAGATAAAGAAGATAACAAGAGCGCCCTTCCGAAAAAGGGCGCTCTTTATTGTTAAAAGCTATATCAATTTCAAACAAGATGAGACATATCTACTTCCATCGTACTTTCGTCAGTCTTTCTTGCTCATGATTTGAGCCAGCGCATTCTTGAACACTTCATATGGCTGTGCACCGACCACGGCGTAACGATCATTGATTACATAGGTCGGCACGCCGCTCACACCGATCTGATACGCCCAATTGACCTGCTCTGCAACATTGGATGTGTATTTGCCCTCATCCACTTCGCGTTGCATTTCCTCCGCATCCAAGCCAACTTCCTCCGCGGCGGAGCGCAACACATCCCATTGACTCGGGTCTTGTTCATCAGCATACACTTTGTGAAAAAGGACTTTATGGAACTCATTGCCTCTACCATGCTCGCGCGCATACTCAGTCGCTTCATGCGCCAGCCGCGTGTTATAGATGCGCTCCGTCGAACGAAACGGCATGTCATACGTTTTTGCAATTGAACTCAACCGATCCTCTGAGCCGTTGTTGCGCGCTCGCTTAATATAATCTGGCAAGTCTAAGCCCTCAGGCGGCGTATCGGGGCGCAAATAAAACGGACGCCATTCCACATCCACTTGATATTCCGCTTTCAGTTTCTCGACCACACCCTGGCCGACATAACACCACGGTCATATATAGTCAGAGAAGATCGTCAGTTTGAAATCCATGTGTGTCTCGCGGGTGCGTCGCACCAAACGGGTGGACTTATCTCATTAAGCAGATAAAATCTTATCGTTTGGATTGTCCTGTCGATTCTGGTGCGACGCACTCAGTAAGATAAAATAACTACAAGATAGACAGCCTCCCTTCAGCTTTTCTTACTCAGGAGACAATATGACAAAAGACCTGCGCGTCAACTCCGACCGAATGCTGGCTTCGTTTAACCAATTAGCCTTGATCGGTGCGACAGCCGAGGGCGGTGTGCACCGTCCCACTTTCAGTGAGGCACATCTCGCCGCGCGCAAATGGTTCCGCGAAGAGATCGCACGCTCCGGCTTGGAGTTTAAAACAGACGGCGCAGGGAATCATTCTGCATTCCTCGCAACCGCTGGTCGAGTAGCCCCGCATGATTCTGGCGGGGCGTATCGAGACCAAACGTTGCTCCTCGGCTCCCACCTCGACTCCGTCCTGGATGGCGGACGTTTCGACGGCGCACTGGGAGTCATATCCGCGCTTGAAGTATTGCGAACAATAAAAGAAAGCGGAATCAAATTGAAAGTGAATCTCGAAGCGATTGATTTTACCGATGAAGAAGGCACGTTGGTCGGTCTACTTGGCAGCGCGGCAATTGCTGGTCATCTTAATCTAGTGATGTTGCAAAGTCCGCGCGGTGGACGTGATAACTTGGTCGCAGGCATGCAGCGCGCGGGCTTGACCGATGAAGGCATGTTGAGCGCGGCGCGCCCGAAAGAGTCATTTGCGGGTTATTTGGAATTGCACATCGAGCAGGGCAAACGCCTCGAACGTGCAAAGCTTAATATTGGCATTGTCTCTGCAATCGTTGGGATATGGTCATATCGTCTATCGTTCATCGGGCGTGCGGATCATGCTGGTTCGACCACAATGAATGATCGCCTCGATGCATCTCTGGGTGCGAGCGCGTTCACACTCGCCGCGCGTGAATTGGTGATGCAGGATTTTCCGAATAGTGTAGTGAACGTCGGCAAAATGGATTTCGCACCAGGCGCGTTCAATATTGTTCCCGCACGGGTAGATGTGTCGCTTGAATTTCGTTCGCCGGATGAAGATGAGTTTAAGCGACTCGATGCCGCTTTATTATTATTGGCAAATACAGAGGCGACACGTTTCGGCTTGGAATTGAAGATCGAGTATCTTGGCAAACATTCGCCAAGCCTCATGAGCGATAAAGTTCAGCGCGCCTATGCCGAAGCTTGTGACGATTTGGGATTAACTCATACATTCCTGACCTCCGGCGCCGGTCACGATGGTCAATCCCTCGCGGACTTGTGTCCTATTGGTATGATCTTCGTTCCATCAATGAACGGCACCAGCCACTCGCCAAAAGAATTCACCCAATGGGATGACTGCGTCAACGGCGCGAATGTCTTGTTGCAGGCTGCGTTGCGCTTGGTGGGAAATTATTAAACACGAAGTACACTAAGGTCACGAAGTTTAAAGCCTTAAAGCAAAATGATTTTCCTTTGTGTGCTTCGTGCCCTTTGTGGTAAAAAAGGATTTACCCATGAAAAACTTTGACCCGCAATACAACAACATTCCCAAAACCGAAATCCACATCCACCTCGAAGGCGCGATCCGCACGCAGACGATCATTGATGTTGCCAAAGCATCCAATTTGAAATTGCCTGCGTATGAGGTCAGCGAGTTGGACAGGCATGTCAAAGTCTATGAGCAGATGCAGAATCTCGAAGCTGTGTTGAACGCCTTTGGTATTTTCCAGAACAGCATCACCTCACCCGAAGTTGTGGAACGTATTGCGTGGGAACTCTTTGAAGACTCTGCCAAACAAAATATCAAACTCTTTGAAGTCCGTTTCTCACCTGATTGGGCTTTTCACGGACACAACCTCGATTGGGATGCCTGTCTCGAAGGTTTGCTCCGTGCCAAAGTTCGTGCTGAAAAAGAATTTGACATGGCGACCGGTTATATCGCCATCACCTCACGCGACATGGGCGCGGAGTCCTGCGTCAAAACCGTAGATTGGGCTATTCAGCATCGTGATCACATTCTGGGTGTTGACCTGGCGGATGGCGAACTGCTCTACCCAATGACCGACTTCATCAAGCCAATTCGTAAAGCCAAAGAAGCAGGCTTGAAGGTGACGATCCATTCCGGGGAGGATACACCAGCCTCGGCTGTGATTGATACGATCAATAATTTTCAGCCAGACCGCATCGGACACGGCATCCATTCTATCGAAGATATGAAGGCAGTAGAGTTAATCAAAGAGCATAACATCACGCTGGAAGTGAATCCGTGGAGCAATTACCTAACCAATGGTGTGCGGACCATTGCAGAGCATCCGCTCAAAAAACTATTTGATCTCGGTGTGAAAGTAACGATCAACTCTGATGACCCCGAAGTGCTGGAGACGAATCTCAACAATGAATACCGCATTGCCCATGAAGTGCTGGGCATGAGCATGGACGAGATCAACATCTGTAACCGCTTTGCCTACGAAGCGTCGTTTATTCCCGATGCAGAGAAACAGAGAGTTTGGGAGAAATACTTCCAATCATAAATGTCACCCTGAGCGTAGCGAAGGGTCTCTACCCTCGCAAAGACGAGACTCTTCGGTCGCGAAGACCGCTCCCTCAGAGTGACATGGATTTTATATAGGTCTTAATTATGCGCGCTCGTTTCCCCGCCACCGTCCACTTATTTTTCTTTCGCGAGAATCAGATTCTGTTGATACGCCGATTCAACACCGGTTTTCGCGATGGCGAATACAGCGTCCCTGCCGGGCATTTGGACGGCGGCGAAACGGTTATGCAGGCTGGTATCCGTGAAGGGAAGGAGGAGGTTGGGGTGGATCTCGAAGAAAGTAACATGACTTTCTCAAGCGTCATGCACCGCATCGAAGATGATGAACGCGTCGATTTCTTTGTGCAAGTCCACAAATGGGACGGCGAACCGTTTAACGCCGAGCCCGAGAAATGTGACGATGTGCGCTGGGTGGATATAAATAATTTGCCTGCCAACACTGTTCCATATGTGCGGCAGGCATTGAGCAATCATTTGAACGGGATCCCATTCGCTGAGTACGAACAATAGAACCTCACAGCCATGCCTCCCTGAGCGGCAGCGAAGGGTCTTTGAGACAGTTGTAGAGATACTTCGCCGCAAAGCGGCTCAGTATGACATCGCGATAGATGAATTACTCACCTTGCGCAGTTTATGCTCTCGCAGGGTCTGTGACCCTGCGAAATAACCTGTAAAACACGGCGGCCACAGACCGCCTTTGAGCGAGATTGCGTAAGGTAAGTGAATTAAAGATCCTCTTTGCGGCGGCGATAGTATTGTCCCTTATTTGTATACATCGTTTTGTCAGCCAGACTGATGATTTTTTCAAGCGGCACACCGGGCTTGCTGGTTGCCGACCCCAGCGACAGGCTCAACTCCGGTTCCCGATAAAATTTATTATTCATCTCCACGAGTGATTCCACCTGTTCCATCATGGCGTGTGCGGTTTGCTCATCGGCATCCGGCAGGATCAGGGTGAATTCATCGCCGCCGATGCGTGCCGCGATATAGCCATTATCGATGCTGGCTTTGAGCACCTCGCCCGTGCGGCGGATCAATTGATCTCCGATCTGGTGACCGTAGCGGTCGTTCGTGATCTTTAGATTATTCAAGTCCATGATGATGAAACTGACGGGGTCATGGCGCTCGCTCTCAAGCCGCAGTAAAGTTTCATCGAAGAAGGCACGGTTATACAAGCCGGTCATCACATCGTGCGTGCCAAGGTAACGCAGATATTCCTCCGCCTTTTTGCGCGCGGTAATATCCTGCAACGCCACCAGCACCCAATCAAAATCTTTTTCATGCCCGGGCATCAACGTCCAATGCAGATGCACATTCACTGCTTCGCCTGACAGCGAATAGTTCACACCTTCGCGTTCATAATATGTTTTGCCATGCCACATATCCACAAGTTCATTGGCAAAATGATCGCTCATTTCACCCCGAAAAACTTTATTGAGATTCGCCAGCAGACTCTCTTTATCCCTGGCTTCGAACAGGTCGAGCGTTTTCTGATTCACATCCAGTACGCGGATCAGGCTCATGAAACCGTCAACAGCTTTGGGGTGCGAAGCGAGATGCGTTTTCAGGTCCACCACACCCTGCGCGCGCAACTTGTCAAACTCCTTTTTGAGCGCGCTGTAATCTTCCTCCCACAATGAGATCGGCGCGTGCGTAAATAAATTATGGAATCGTTCCTCTGCCTTCTTCAACGCGGTGATGTTTTCGATGGACACCAGGACGCACTCCCACGTGGACTCGCACTCGGGCAAAATACGCCAATGCAAACGGATGTGGAGCGCTTCGCCATCCAGCCGGTAATTGATCCCGTCTCCGGACCAGCTTATCTCCCCGTTCCAAAGAGCGGTTAACTCCGAACGGAAATGCGCGCGCATTTCATCACGGAATATTTTATCGAGATTGGCAAGCAGGTCTTTTTCAGAGCTTGCGCCGAACATGGTGAGCGTGGCGTGATTGACGTGTGTCACCTTGATGCGGCTCATGCTATTAACAATTTCTTCTGGATGTTCATTCAGATACTGATCTAGATTCTTAACCCCGTTTACGCGCAGTTCATCAAAGAATTTTTTGATGCCGCTGTAATCCTCCTCCCACAACGAGACAGGCGCATATTCAAAGAGACTTTCGAAATGATCCCCAGCCTTGGCTTTCGACATGATGTTTCTCCTCAAGCGGGATGCTTACATTATACAACCGGTACGCAAGTGCGTCGCACCAAAAGGGTTGACTCGTCTTCTCAATAGATCGAATTCTATCGATTCGATTTCTCTCATTAAGTAAGGTGCGACGCACCCTCGGCATGAGTTACAATTCTCACATGGGATATTTACTGCTCGAAGGCGGCGCGGAGTTTGGCGGGCGCATGCGCGACCCCGACTTGAAAGCCATTGAACTCGCAGGCGGATTCAATGCGCCGATCCGCATCATTCCAACCGCCGCCGCACCGGATCACAATCATCAACGTGCGGGGAATAATGGCATCCGCTGGTTTCAAAGTTTGGGCGCAAAGGATGTGGCTTCGGTCTCATTGCTGAGCAAGATCAGAGCCGAAGATAAAAATATTGCACAGTCCCTGCGTGATGCGAAATTGATCTATCTGCTCGGCGGCTTCACTCATTATCTGGGACAAACTCTGAAAGATAGCCTTGCCTGGGA
The DNA here is from genome assembly GCA_043767565.1 of Anaerolineales bacterium. GTDB lineage: Bacteria > Chloroflexota > Anaerolineae > Anaerolineales > Villigracilaceae > Defluviilinea. Next base: position 3,057 of record JAYUGV010000237.1, on the reverse strand, counting down.
CGGTGCGCTTGATGCCTATCGCAACGGCGCTGTCATTGCAGGTTCGAGTGCGGGGGCGATGGTGATGTGTCAGTTTTATTATGATCCCAGCGCGGGACATGTGCATGAGGGCTTGAACCTTGTTCCAAATTCACTCGTCTTGCCGCATCACAATACATTCGGGAAAAGTTGGGCTCCAAAACTGATAAAGAAAATCCCTGACGCGACTCTGATCGGCATTGATGAACGAACCGGCATGTTGAATGACGGCGAAAATCATACGTGGAATGTTTATGGCGCTGGTGACGTGACCTTGTATCATAATGGCGCCGTGGAAACATTTTCGGCGGGGAAGAAATTTTCATTAATGTCATTCTGAGGAGCCGCTTTGCGGCGACGAAGAATCTCTGACTGTGCAAGGAAGGCTTCCGGCATGAGGAGAGATTCTTCGCTTCGCTCAGAATGACATATAATTCTAACCATGTTCGATATTTCAAATGCACGCTTTGCTTTTTTGGACCTCGAAACGACCGGGCTTTCGCCCTGGTTCGGTGACCGTATCTGTGAAGTGGGGATCGTCATCACGGAGGGGAAACGCATCAAAGAACAGTATCAGCAACTGGTGAATCCCGAATGTCCGCTTTCGCCGGGGGCGGCAAGTACGAATGGACTGTCAGATGAAGAGTTAAAGTCCGCGCCGTTGTTCGAGGAGATCGCCCCCAAAGTACTGGGCTTGTTAAGTGATGCGGTTGTGGTGTGTCATAATGCCCAATTCGACGTTCAATTTTTGGATAGCGAGTTCAAACGCCTAGGACATGAGATCCAGATCCCCAATTTGATCGATACGCTGAATCTCGCTCGTCAATTTTTTGACCTGCCGTCTTATAGTTTGTTGTCCATTGCGGAGGCGTTCTATGTGCCGATGACAACCACGCATCGTGCGCTCAATGATGCGCTCACGGCGCGCGGCATCTTCTTTGGCATGATGGATCAAATTAAGCAATTCAACAAGCCGCTCGATGAATTCATCGGGATTTACAATTCGCCTGCCTGGCCCAATGATGGGATTCAATTACCTACTGAATTGGGCGAGGCGATCTACAGCAATAAGAAAATATTCATCCGTTATATTGATGGCGAAGGCGAAGAGACTCAGCGCTGGGTCACGCCCAAGCAGGTGATGGGTCTGGCGGATTATGTCTATCTGCAGGCGCATTGTCATTTGCGCAATGCAGAGCGGAATTTTCGATTAGATCGGATTGTTGAAGTGCAGGTGGAAGAGTAGATAAAGAACTCCGAGCGGCGCTGCAGCGCCGCTCGGAGTTCTGGTTGCACCTGCCTGCTCATTCTTCCGGGAATTGATATTTCATGCGTGCGGCATAGGGGACGTAGCCCTGCTTCACCCAGAAACGATTTCCTGCTTCATTATCTACAGCGACATTCAGCATCGCATCGGTGAGTCCGCGCGAGCGAAACCACTCGTGGATGTATTTCAAGCCCAATTCGCCGATGCCCTGCCCGCGGTAGGCTGAGTTCACATAGAACTGCGTGACGTAGCCGCGCCGACTCCATTCGGGCATGTAGGCATGTTCTGCCACATCGAATGCCATACCGTAGCCGATCGCTTTTTTGCTGTCATTGATCAGAAAGACCAGCATAGTCTCTTCGCCCATGTGCTTCAAAAGAAAATTCCTGAATTTGTCTGAGGGTGAAAAATCATCGTGATGCGCGGAAAGGTCATCACGCAATCTGCACAGCTCATTGATCTGTCCCTGGTCGATCTCTACGACGCGTGTGATGTTGATTTGCGGGCTCATGGGTTGTCAGCCCCCGATATGCGACATTTCCACTTTGGGTAAAGCGATTGTGCCCTCGGAGCGGAGTTCTGAATAGCGGTCGGTGCGTTTGCCCCACACATGCGCGATCTTTTGAGATATTTCATCATCGGTTGCGCCATTGCGCAGCAAACTCTTAAAGTCGTGTCCCTTGATCCCAAAAAGACAGGTGTACAAAGAGCCTTCTGCCGATAAACGAGCGCGGTTGCAGGTACTGCAAAATGCCTGGGTTACAGATGCGATCACGCCGATCTCGCCGCTGCCATCCTTGTAGCGCCAGCGTTCTGCCACTTCGCCGCGATAATTCGGGTCAACTGGCTCCAGCGGCATTTCTGCACTGATTAACTTGACGATCTCTTTCGCTGGGACAACATCATCCATGCGCCAGCCGTTGGAGTGACCCACGTCCATGTATTCGATGAAACGCAGAATATAACCCTTCTCGCGGAAGTGACGCGCCATCGGCAAAATGCTCGACTCGCTGAAATTGCGTTTGACCACCATATTTACCTTGATCGGTCCCAAGCCAACTGCGGCGGCGGCGTCCATGCCTTCGAGCACTTTCTCCACGGGAAAGTCCACATCGTTCATGGCTTTGAAAATTTCATTATCGAGTGAGTCCAGGCTCACAGTCACGCGCTTCAAGCCTGCATCTTTGAGCGCTTGCGCCTGACGGGCAAGCAGGGCTCCATTCGTTGTCAGGGTAAGATCAAGATCAGGGATATCAGCGAGCATGCCCACTAGGAGGTGAAGATCGCGGCGGACGAGCGGCTCGCCGCCAGTCAGACGAATCTTGCGGACGCCGTGGTCCACGAAAATCCGCGTTAGCCGGGTGATTTCTTCGAAGGTCAGAATCTGGTCACGATGCAGATATTGGTAGTCTGAACCGAAGACTTCCTTGGGCATGCAGTACACACAGCGGAAATTACAGCGGTCAGTGACGGAGATCCGCAGGTCGCGCAGAGGGCGGTTTAGGGTATCGGTAAGGGTCATCAGATATTGTTCCTGTTTGGAGCACTCAAAGTTTGTTAGCATGTAATCTCAAGCCGCCGTCCTCGGCGGCGTTTTGCGTGCAACTCCTTCGCCGAGGACGGCGAAGGGAGCAAATCCATCTACATACTTTTAGTGCACTCTTCCTGTTTTGATTATCAGTACTTCACGAAAAAGTTCCCGTAGTGGCGACTTCAGTCGCTTGGTGGGTGGTCAAAAACAGTGATAAACGAATGCGGCAGCATTTTTTAAC
>JAYUGV010000236.1:0-3937 GCA_043767565.1 Anaerolineales bacterium | reverse complement strand
ATCTGGGTTGTAATTTGTTGTTAGGTTGTGGCATTGGTCCCTCTGCCAGTCCATCTGACCCGTTGCGGCCAGCCTGGCCCGTGCCCATGCCGGAAGTGGATTTTGTGCCCATAGGTCCCTGGAATACGGACGGGATCTTGATCGCCAACCCCTTGCATACGCAGGCGCGATCAGACTATGCACAGGAACTTATCAAGATCGGGCATCCCATCTTGTTCATTGGAGCAGGCGAGAACGGACCTACGATCGTTGCGGACAATTCCGGAGGCATCAAAGAAGCACTCTATCACCTGGTAGATCACGGTCATAAGCAAATTGCTTTTATTGCCGGAACGCGGGAGGACATGAGCGGGGATTCTGGCGACCGTTTCACAGCTTATCGATCTTTTCTCAAATTAAATGACCTGGAAGAAAATCCATTGCTTGTGGCGTATGGCAGGCATGTTTACGATGGCGGGTATTCAGCCATGCAAAAAATCCTGAATGGCGGCGCATCCTTTACGGCGGTGCTTGCCAGTAACGACGAGTCGGCTTTGGGAGCGATGCAGGCGTTGGAAGAGGCTGGACTCAAGATCCCGCAGGATGTGGCGATCATTGGATTTGATAATCGGCTTGAAGGTGCTGTCCATGAACCCGGATTGAGCAGTGTCCATGTGCCATTGTTCAACATGGGCTACCAGGCGATGAAGCGAGTGTTCGAGCACCTTGAAGGAAAGACTGAACTCAGTGGAACGATCAAAGTAGATACTCGGCTGGTAACTCGTGCCTCGTGTGGCTGTGGATTTAGAAATGACCCTCCTCCACAAAACATAGAGAACACGATACCACAACTCGTCGATGCCATGCTCTCAACAGTTTTGAGTCAGGCTCACAGCCTTACCGATGATGAGTGCCAGAGCCTATGTCAGCAATTGGTAGATGCTTTTGCCGCAAGTGTTCAACACGGTGATAACGAAAAATTCCAAAAGATACTCATAGCTGTTCTGCAGCGAACAGTTGCCGGTGACGACGATGCGCACATCTGGCAGGAAGCAATTTCATTATTAGGGACAGGCGCATGGGGGAGTCCAATATCCACTGCATTGGTGCAAGAAATTCTGAATGCAGCCCAGTTCACGATCAGCGCTCAAATGCAGCGCCAGTACCGGCAGTATGTGCTCCATGAACGTCGGACTTCCAGCCGTTTGAGTTTATTGACTGATCGATTGCTCGGAGCGCTTGCTGAACCGCAGATCTATGAAATTCTGGCAAAGCATCTGCCCGATCTCGATATTCAAACTGCCATGCTAGGGTTGTTTGAAGCGGAAGAGTCCGACCCGGTTGCATATAGTAGCATTCGCAACCTCATTGCACAAAACCAGATGCCGATCCGTTTTCGCAGCAGAGAATTTCCGCCGCTCGGGTTGTTTGATGATGATCAGCCCTACATATTGACATTGATCCCATTGGTTGCCCATTCGGGGCAATTAGGATTTATGGTGTTCGGCTCGGAGCAATTGGATCTATACGGCGCGATCGTGCAGCAACTCGGCGGCGCGTTCAATACTGCCAGGTTATATCGCCAGGCGGTCGAGGATCGTCAACTGGCAGAAGAAGCCAATCGGATGAAGAGCCGTTTCCTTTCCACGATCAGCCATGAACTGCGCACGCCGTTGAATCTGATCGTTGGCTTGAGCGGAATCCTGCTGCAGGAAAATGAAGACGGCAATTTTAGGCTTTCTGATCTGGCACAAAGGGATGTGGAACGTATCCATGCGTATGCCCAACATCTGGGTGGGTTGATCGGAGATGTGCTTGATCTCGCCACCAGCGATGCGGGTCGCTTGCGTTTAAATAGGGATCTCATTGATTTGGGAGATGCGTTGCGCATGATCTCTGAAAGCGGAAGACAATTGGCTTTAGATAAAGGTCTATCATGGAAGGCATCCATTCCTGATAATGGTCCGTGGGTGTTGGGCGATCTTACACGGTTGCGGCAGGTCGCGTTGAACCTGGTCAACAATGCGGTCAAGTTCACCAATAGCGGGGAGGTCAGCCTGAAAGTAGAAACGAGCGATGGAACGGTTACCGTGACAGTGCATGACACGGGGCTGGGAATTCTTCTGGACGAACAAGATGCCATCTTCAGTGAGTTCAGCCGATCGGAAAGAAGCATTCAACTAGGCTACCAGGGTCTGGGGCTTGGGCTTGCAATATGCAGGCGGCTGATCGAGATGCACGACGGCACGATCGGTGTGAAATCCACCGGTGTAGTAGGTGATGGCGCGACCTTTTACTTTACACTTCCGACCATACAACCGCCCACTGAAAAAGCCGGAAATTCGATAAGCAGTAATTTTGGAAATACAGATAATCTTATCAAGTCAAATGAAGCAAATGATCTGGCAAGAATAGATGAATCGGCATTCACGATCCTTGTAGTGGATAATGATTCAAATACCCTCGACCTGCATACCCGCATTGTAAAGTCACATTCATTTTCAAATCGGGTCCTAAAAGCGCAGAATGGACAGGCAGCGCTGAAAACTTTAGAGCGTGAGATCATCGATCTGGTATTACTGGATCTGCAGATGCCAGAGATGGATGGGTTTGAAGTTTTGGAAAAGATGCGGGCGAACGAGCGGCTGCAGAAAATCCCTGTGATCGTGATCACGGGGCAGCCCCTGACTGAGGCAGAGATGGCGAGGTTGAACCGCGGAGTCGTATCTGTTCTTGAAAAAGGTTTGTTCAGTCTCGATGAAACGGCGAAACATATCAATGCTGCGTTGAAACGTGAACATCGGTTGGGCGGGGAAGCGCAGCGACTGGTCCGCAAAGCCATGGCATTCATTCATGAAAACTATTCAAAGCCGGTTTCACGACGGGACATTGCACAGCATGTCAGTATTGCCGAAGATTATCTAACTTTCTGTTTTAGGCAGGAGCTGGGCACCACACCCATCAAGTACCTGCAGCGCTATCGGGTCAATCGTGCCAGGCAGCTGCTAAAAGAGAACGAAAAGAACATCACCGAAATAGCGCTGCTGGTCGGGTTTTCAGACAGTGGTTATTTCAGCCGGGTTTTCCACCGCGAAACGGGCATGTCGCCTGAAGCGTTCCGACGCAGCTAAAGACTTGTAAAAATTTCCCAGTCCCATGCAAAGCTGCATCCCTCACCGAAGGCAGTTTTTTACCCTGTAACCTCAACCTATGAAAAATCCATCTGCAACACGGTTTTCTACATGTTAACTTCCAATGAATCACCTATGATGAACTGAAGTATGGAAGCGCTACCAATTTAGATGACAGGGATCACTATGACGATCACTTTAGAGCAAATTGCAAAACTGGCTGGGGTGTCACTGACGACTGCATCGCGAGTCATTAACGAGCTTCCCGGTGTCAGACCGGTGACTCGCGAGCGGGTGTTACAGATCATCCGCCAGTATGGCTATCAGCCAAACCCGATGGCACGTTCTTTAGCAACTCAACGCTCCCGAAAAGTTTCCTGATTTTCACTCACCTATTCGGGAAAGGAGAAGTCACCAAAGAAATTCGCAGCAGTTCCCAGCCTAAAACTGATCCGTCCATTTCAAGGATCAAACAAAAACATCACAAGGAGAAAACGATGAAAACGAAACATCCAGCATTTTCAGCCATACTTATCTTGAGTTTGTTCATAAATGTATTGATTTCCCCATTTGCATCTGTAGTTCCCGCGCTGGCAGCCGGGGTACTACCCGTCATTGATGATTTTGAGACCGGAGTCCCAAGCGGTACGGATGCCAACGGTATTGCCATTGGTTTCGTCACTTTTAAAGACCCGAATAGCAGCGTTGCGATCTCGACGACATCTGCACCTCCGGCTCCCGTGCCTGGAGCGGCTAGTCCCAACAATGTATTAAAGATGGACTTAAGTGTTGTCTCGTATGCGGGCTTTGTCCATAACTTTGAGAAT
>JAYUGV010000235.1:0-3941 GCA_043767565.1 Anaerolineales bacterium | reverse complement strand
CTACGATCACGCCAATGATCTTGGGAACAGATGAAGATGAATTGTTATTAGCTTCCATTAAATAGTCTCCTTATGAATTCTGTGCATCATACCCTTGTTTACTAAATATTAGGTTAGGAAAATAGCGGAAAACACTACGGAGATATTCTGCCCTGCCATATCTCCGCAGTTGAAAACGATCAATCTTGCGATTGGATGGACTTGCTTCTGCGGTCAAATAAATTGGTCAACTGCGCGCGCAGAGGTGCAAGCAGACCCCAATGCGCCAGCATGGAAACCGAAACCGTGATCATCATGATGAAGAAGGTCAGGTCTTTCCATAAGAAACCCACCTTGACCCCGTTGGTATCAAAGACATACCGGAATACAATCATCCCCAACTGGCTCAAGCTAATGAGCAGGAGCGGGATGGCGAATGGTCGCAGATCATGGTCTTCGACGATCAGGTGCAGTCCCACCAAGGCACCCAACCCGCCCGCCATGACCATGATGTATTTGATGAACCTTCCAAGATCATCTGGTTGGAAATACATGCGCAGCAAGATCTGAAAATAGAGATAGCATACCGCCGCGAGACATCCCCACGTGCACCAATTGATCAACGTCGGCAGGATCAAATTGCCATAGACCCGAATCGCCACCAGGGCTGTGATCCAACCAACCGCGTATGCTAGACCGATCACTATGATCTCGGCTGCCACTGCCTCGCTGGGAGAATTGGACTTGCCACCTAGCACTTCAAAAACCATCTTGGTGCCCGCCAGCGCGGCGATCCCTAAAGCCCCCATGCTCAAGATCAACATGGCAATGCTCAACAGTCCTCGCTGCGAAACCTTGTGCCCATTCTGCTGACCGTTCCGCGGCTGTGTAGGCGGGTGATTATTGGACGAATGATTCATAAAGCCTCCTGCCCTGATGTGATAATAAAAATAATCGGTCACTTTCAAGGAATGCAATGATTATACCTATAAGACTGAAATTCATCGGACAAGGTTCCCCGCCTCATACGCCAACCCAGCTTGCTTCAGTCCAATTCACCGAATCCACGCTGACAACTTAATGAATCAACCGGGCAGGTAGCAATACCTGCCCGGTCTCTGTCAAATCACACTCAGGAGGAGAGTTGATTACTTACTTGGGGAGTAGAACTGCATCGATCACGTGGATCACGCCATTGGAGGCTTCGATATCGGTGATGATCACTTGGACAGTATCGTTCAGATAAACCTTGCCGTCCTTGACAGTAATCGTAATATCCTGACCCAGCACAGTCGGAGCACTGGTGAGACCCACCACATCAGCCGCCATCACCTTACCGGAAACTACATGGTACAACAAGATGTTCTTGAGCTGTTCGAGATTCTCAGGTTTCAGCAGATTCTCAACGGTACCAGCGGGTAACTTAGCAAATGCATCGTCTGTAGGGGCGAAGACCGTGAAAGGACCTTCTCCGCTCAAAGTTTCAACCAATCCAGCGGCTTGTAATGCAGCCACGAGGGTGGTGAAGCGTCCATCTGCTACGGCGATGTCGACGATGGTCTGCTTGGCTTCTTCGGCCGGGGGCAGCAGTACTGTATCGATCACGTGAATGATGCCATTGGATGTTTCGATATCCGTGATGATCACTTTCGCATCATTGATGTACACATTACCCATATCCACTTTAATGGCGACATCCTTGCCGAGCACGGTGGTGGCACTGGTGAGACCAACCACATCAGCCGCCATTACCTTGCCAGAAACGACGTGATAGAGCAGGATGTCGGTCAGTTTCTGCTTATTCTCAGGCTTGACAAGTTCTTCGATCGTGCCAGCCGGAAGTTTGGCAAAAGCATCATCGGTGGGGGCGAAAACGGTGAACGGACCTTCACCCTTGAGTGTATCCACCAATCCAGCGGCTGTTACAGCGGTCACAAGTGTGGTGAAGCGACCATCCGCAACAGCGGTATCTACAATATCCTTGAGCACAGGCTCAGGCGTGGCGGTTGGTTCCGGCATTTTGGTCGGTTCCGGCATCGCTGTCGGAGCAGGGGTCGGTGCGGGAGCACAAGCGGCGACCACAAAGGTCAAAACCAGTAGAACGGATAGAACAATACTTGAACGTTTCATTTTTTATCTCCTTGTAAATCTAATGTTTGCTTGTCGGTTATATGCACATATTTTGTTCATATATTGTTTATATTTTACATGTTTTGCACAGAAAGTCAATAGAATAAATACTCTCTTATTATTCTCTAATCTTTGCAAAACTTAGACAATTGGACAAAAAACGTTTCAACTCAAATCGAAACTGCTTCTGTTCCCCAAGCCTTTCCCCCCACTGAATCAAAAGACCTCCAAGTTCTTGAAGAACTTGGAGGTCTCTCATCAATCTCTCTACTAAATATGGATTGGCTGTCCTTCCGCCCCATGCGCCGCTTCCATCAACACTTCACTCAACGTCGGGTGCGCATGGACGTTACGTGCGATCTCATGCGGAGTCAGTTCCATCATGCGCGCGAGCGTCAACTCGGGCAGCAACTCGGTCACTTCAGGACCGATCATGTGTGCGCCCAAGATCTCGCCGTATTTTTCATCCATGACGATCTTGACGAACCCGGCGTAATCACCCATGCCCAATGCCTTACCATTCGCCTGGAAGGGAAAGCGTCCGATCTTGATGTTATAGCCGCGTTCCTTCGCCTGCGCTTCGGTGAGCCCGAACGAAGCGACCTGCGGATGACAATACGTGGCGCGCGGCATCATTTCATAATCCAGCGTAACCGTTTCATGTCCCGCGATATGTTCGGCACAGACAATCCCCATCGCTGAGCCGACGTGCGCAAGCATGAGCTTGCCCGTCACATCACCGACCGCCCAAACCCCAGGGACGTTCGTCTGCATCTTCTCGTCAATCTCGATCATGCCGCGATCACTGAGTTTGACACCTGCTGCTTCAAGACCGAGTCCTTTGCTGTTGGGTGTGAAGGCAGTTGCGACCAACACCTGATCTACTTCGAGAGTCTCATCGGGGAGTTTTACCTTGACCTTATTGCCAGAGACAGCGATGCTTTCAAATTTGACGTCGGTCTTGATCTTGATGCCGACCTTGGTTAATTCCTTCGTCAATTCCTTGCTGATCTCCTCATCCTCACGCGGCAGGATGCGCGGCAGAAGTTCGATAATGGTTACGTCCACGCCATAGGAATTCCAGATCGTCGCGAACTCGGTGCCAATGGCGCCGCCGCCTACGATCACCACTGAGGCTGGGAGAGAATCCCGCATGATCGCTTCCACATACGTGACGATCTTCTTACCATCCATGGTCACGCCGGGGAGCATCGCCGCGCTGGCGCCAGTGGCAATGATCGTATTCTTCGCCTTGAGTTCAGTGACCTTGCCATCTTTATCGGTCACGGTCAATGTATCTTTTGATTTGAAGGTTGCTGCGCCCATGAATACCGCGATGTTGTTCTTTTTCATCAAAAAGCCCACACCTTTGGTGAGACGGTCTGAGTTGGAGCGCGAGCGTTTGAATGCCACGCTGTAATCCAATTTCAAATTGTCGAACGAGAAACCAAAATCCTTTGCGCGGTTGCGAAGCGTGTATGCCACTTCCGCATTCTTCAACAACGACTTAGACGGGATACAGCCAATATTCAAACACACACCGCCAAGCCATTGCTTATCCACAATCGCGACTTTCTGTTTCAGTTGCGCGGCACGGATCGCAGCCACGTAGCCTGCAGGTCCCGCACCGATCACAACCACATCAAAATTTTCTGCCATAGAAAAACTCCAGTAATTTGTAGAAAGATAGCCTTACAACCCCCATTGTACTATTAAAGAAACAGCTCTCTTTGCCAGCAATTCTCAATATGAAAAACGGTCCTATGCAAAACAGGATGGGAATGCTAACCTGTTGGGCATAATGTATGAAGAATTGAAACTCACCCGCATGA
>JAYUGV010000234.1:0-9800 GCA_043767565.1 Anaerolineales bacterium | reverse complement strand
GCAGGCTGACTACACCAAGGGGAATCGTTTTCGAGATTTTCAAGCATTACAAAAAATGCCGCTGGCTCGGCGCATTGGGAACATGGGCTTGGGCTTTCTGACGAAAGCCGCAACCGGATATTGGAACCTCTTTGATCCAACGAACGGCTATGTGGCTGTGCGAGGTGAGGTTCTGGCACAACTTTTCCTCAACCGCATTGATAGCACCTTTTTCTTTGAAACTTCGATGCTCGCGAATTTATATTTGCTGGGGGCGGTCGTGAAGGATGTTCCCATGCCGGCGCGTTATCATAGTGAATTTTCTAACCTCTCGATCCGCAGAACATTAATCGAATTCCCGGTTAAGTTAATGAAAACTTTTTTGAGGCGACTGGTCCTCAAGAATCTGATCTATGATTTCTCGATGGCATCCATCTATTTGATGACGGGTTTGCCGCTGCTGCTTTTCGGTTTTATTTTCGGCTCTATCAAATGGGTGGAGTATGCCGGGCGTAACATTCCAGCCCCCACTGGGACGGTGATGTTACCCACGCTTTCGGTGTTACTTGGGATTCAGTTCCTGATTGCCGCCATCGAGATTGACCTGCGCTCCACTCCCAGAGAGCCTCTTTCCTCAGCGTTATGAAGTGGACGATTTAAGGGGCATCGGTCTGAAGGATTTTTTCCAACCCGGTCAGGCAACCCGTTTGAAATATCAAATCTTTATCCAGGGGCTGATTATTTTCAAATAATTTCCCGGCAGGATATTCCGGTTTTAGGGAATAGGCAAATCGGGGTCCGGCTTCGCCTTGTTGATTTCCGATGATCGTTAGCAAATAGATTTTTCCATTCGATTCCCAGTCAGGCTGAAAGCGCAGAGTGTACCAGCCGTTATGCGGTAATTCTGAATTTGCAACGCGGACGTTTGTAATAGTTTGGTCCAACTGTACATTCTTTAGATGGAACCCGGTTGTACCATTGGGCTCTGCATCAGCAGCATTAACCCACACACGGACTTCAGATACGCCATTACATTCGGGGACGATTTCCTGTGAAAGTGTCAGTTGGGTGTTGATGGGTGCCGAATAAAGTCGATCGGGTGCCCAATTTTTATAATTGGGTTGATAGCATAGACCAGTCTGATAGTATTGTGGCCCACAGGGCACGTGGTAAGACAGATACATGCCCAACATATACAAGAATATGCTCAACCCACCAAACATAACGGGGAAAAAGCCGGGGATGCGAAACGGCTTTTGGAACAGCGAGCCAGCCAGGGCGAGGCAAAGAAGCGGCATGACAGTCCCAAAGTAGCGGCCCTGAACACCGTCGACTGTCGCATGCCCAACGGGGTTAAATGTCAGATACAGCAATGTGATCGTGGCTAGGTAGGAAATCACAAAGACGGTTAAGAGTGTCAGGCGCGTCCGTTTTTCGATTTGTTCGGCTGTGGTCAACAGGGCGGAAACAAGGCTTATTCCGAATAAATAATATGTGCCGGTTGGAACGGGCCAGTAGTTAAAGCCGTAAATGGCAATCCCATTTTGTAGATATTTCAAGCCTTTTGCCTGAACATCCCGGCCCAGAATGGATATGAATTCGGGCAGGTGGCTCAGGATAAATTGGACCTGTCTGATTGGGTCTGTACCATCGGGCGTGGTACGTAGTTTGGAATAGGCAAGGATGCTCCAGCCCGCCACTTCCACGGCAAACAGGCTGACGGTCACTGTCAGTAGAAGCAAATAGCCGTACTTCATTTTGAATTGGGCTGGGCGGATGATCAGGAATGGAAGCAGGACTAGCGGAATGATATTGATCTTGCCCCAGAATAAAACAAAAACCAGGAACGCGAGGATTATCCATTCTTTCCAGTGCAGGTCTTTGCGCTGGGCTATGGCCAGCGAGCCGCCGATGAATAGGAATGCAATTCCGTTCGAAATGGTATCCGCACTGATTGTGGCGGCTTGCAGGATCATCACCGGCGAGGCGATGAGGATGGCGAGTACCCATTTCCCAAATGGGATTAGCCGTACTGCCAGCCACGCGAGAAGGATATAACTTAATAGCCCAATAATGCGGCAAAGATAATAGACGGGAAGTGCGGGTAAACGCTGACTGCGTCCCAGCCAGCGCAAGACCATTGCTTGAGGCAATAATAAAGGCGGCGAATAAACAGATCTCGTTTCGACACTGCCATATATATAATCATGAGCATCGATAGCCAGGTGTCCATACTTCATCCAAATATTCGGTTCAACCGCACGCACGATCACCTGCCTGCGATAAGAGAGTTCCCAATAGATAGCGGGGAAGGGCATCTTGCCATTCAGATCAGCATTCGGTAAAAACTCAAAATCAGACATTTGCCAGGCTCGCATGAGGTGCGTCTCCTCATCGTAACCGCCGCTGATAGGCAGTAAAAAGCATGTGCCAAGACCAAAAACCAGCAGGACGATCAATACATAAATCTCCGCCCCGTGCCAATGCCAATTGCTGCGAATAAGATTTGTCAATCGTGTTTGCAATGCCAAAGTCTCCAGCCCATCTAAAGGATTTTTTGTTTGCCTGTTTTGGATGACTCTTTCGCCGCCAATGCGAGACGCAGCGCCATGATGCCATCTGCGAGACTACAAATCGGTTCGGATGCACCCGGGGCTGATTCTATAAAATGACGCGTTTGACTCACGAAGAGCTGGTTCCGCTCGAAGGCTTCGGGGGGGGCAAAGGTCTGGGTGACAGGCGCAGGCGGGTTATCTGAGAAGGAGCCGAAGGGCGCGGTCAGTTGGTGGAAGTGCAGGATGCCGTCGGCATTGTCCCAGCGTAGAGTCCCGTTTGTCCCAACGATCTCGAGTCGATGCACAGGCGGGCGTTGGACATAATTCAAATGAATGCCGCCGATCGCGCCGTTTGAAAATTTAAGCCCGATCTCAGCGACATCTTCCACATCCAGTTCGAGCTCAGAAATATGACCGTTGAATGACCACAGCGATTCAACTTCGCCAATGAGATAACGCAAATAATCGAGCGGATGCGTGAGTGTGCGAATGACGCCACCGCCAAGATCATCACGCGCGGCGTAGCTCTGACGATAATCTTCCCACGGGTGCCACTGCGGTAGATATTCACCCCAATGTGCATGGACGGTTAATATTTTCCCGAGTGCCTTGGCTTGAATAAGTTCACGTGCCTTGTTGAGTGTGGGGTGATAGCGGAATTGAAAACCGACCAAAATTTTACTGCCGCTTTTTCGTGCGGCTTGTTGCAGTATGTCGAGCCGTTCCAGCGAATCTGAAACAGGTTTCTCCAGCAAAATATGACAACCCGCCTCTGCAGCCGGGATGGCAACATCGAGATGCAACGCAGTTGGGTTCGCTACAATGACTGCATCTGGTTTGTGTTTTTTCAACGCTTCATGGATATCGGTTTCTACAGGATAGCCTGCCAGTTCATCATCGGGCAATGTGGCTTTGCCGGTGCGAAGGAGCACGATATCCTTTTCGCCCAACGCGATCAGGTTACGAAAGTGTTGTCTGCCAATCGAGCCAAGACCTGCAATGAGGAATTTCATATGCTTTCCCTGTCGGAAGATTGCCGTATCACCAGTTGTTATCCTTCTCATATCCCAAATGGATCAAAATATCGCCAGCAATGTCTTTGAATAGTTTTTTATTCGTTTCCGAAAAATGTTTCTTCCAGTTTCCGGGTTGTCCTTTACGGAACGTTCCAGATCGGGAGGACTGCATCCTGGACTGTATCATCGCAATCGCCTGTGGGCGCAGCAAAGAGAATTGCGCTCCACGTGTTTCCAAATAGCCGAGCAAGTGGTCGAGGGTATTTTCCCGATCCAGGATCAAGTCTTCAAAACGCAGGCTGTGCACTGCGGGCTGGTTGAGCCAGCCGATATATTTTTCAAAACGTTTCCTCACACCGGAATATTCAGAGCCGGGTTCGGTAATGCCGAGTATCTCCGCTTCGATACATTTCTCAATCGTTTTGAGGCTATCCTTGTAATATGTGTGGAGAGTGTGCGAACGGTTTATTTCAGAAATATAAAATACCGAGGAGACGATCACATCCCGCGGATCGCGATGGATAAAGACAGTTGCCCAATCTTCCGAAGTCAACCGGCTGAGATAAGGTTCTTCGCAGCCAAGATACCCATATCCAATATCACCTGGGCGCATGGATTTTAAATTCGCCAGCGTTTCAGCCCGCGACAGTTTTTCATTTGTTTCCGCACGATTGACAGGCGGAAAACCGCTTATGACGAACGGTCCGATATGCGGTAAGCCATGCAAAACCTGGGTTATCAAATGTGAGCCAGATTTTGGAATTGCGTTCCCGAAGACGATCGGCATCTGGCTTAACACTTTGGGTCTCCAGCGCAGGCTGGCATACATACGGCGCCCGACCCAGCGGGCGCGCTTTAATTGTTTTTTGGCAGTGTTATATATTTCCATGGTTTATCGATCAATGACTTGGGATAGGTCAGTCATCAAGGCGCATCACGCTCCTCAAAAAAATAGATCACGCCGTCGCGGCTTTTGTGATATTTGTACAAGCCGCTGGTTAGCGTATCCCAGCGTTTCCGCGCTTTTCCGGCATCAGCTTCAGAAAAGATTTTATAGCCAGAATTAAATAAGACAAGCGCGGCACCTTTTTCTCTAAAGATCAGCTCCGCACCGTCGCTGGTATTATAGCCAAAAGGCGGATTTTCCTCGCGTGGTATTCCGTTTGTAAATTCCGCGATCTCATAAGCAGGACGGCCAAGGAAAAAAACAATGGCAGCCTGATCGTTACTGATAAGCGGAATATCGTTCGGCAGCTGGCGCAGGGTATCAAGTAGACGGGAATCTTGCCAGACTTTACTAGTATATCCTGCGCCATATTGATGGAGGTTTTGAATCAGTTCCACGCTTCTGGGAATATATCGAATGGAAAGACCCCCAACAATTACAAGCGGGAGAATATACACCACCCAGTTCCACCGCTTCATGTCTTTCACAGCAAGGTGGACATATAATAAGAAACTTAGAAAGATACTTAGTTGAAGAGGCGATAACACTCTCTCGTTAAAAGCTGGCTTGGGGAATGTAACCACGACAAACGTCGCGATCAAGAAAGCAGTATAAATGGTTGAGAAGAGCAGGAACAAGGAAGCGGTTTGACAAATTGGATCACGCAAAAAGTCGGCGAGACCAGTCGATCTGCCCTGGCGGAAAACAAGGAACACAAGCATAAAAAACAGGCTGGCGATAAACAGGATCAACACCAACTTGTATTGATAAGCGATGCTGAATTGAAATGGCAGCCAGGTCCAAAAGACTTCTGCGATGCCACGGCGCACCGGTTCAAACATGCCCCATAAATTTTCAAGGCTAAATTCATAAGTGCCAGGTGACCCGCCCGCCGAATACAGCGTGGCGCTCCAAGTCAAAAATGGAAGTAGGGCTGGGATGATGAAAAGGAGTACTTTGGAAAAGCGTTGCTTAAGTCCATCCTGCTCCCAAATCAATATTGCCAATGCCCCGGTGGCGATGTAGACGATGCCGCTGTAACGGTCCAACCAGGTCAACCCAAGCAGGAACCCCGCGATGAACAGAAACCGCTTTCTCCGTTCCCTGAAGTAATGGACAAGCAGGAATAAACCAAGTGTGCCCAGGGTAAAGAATAGACCTTCAGACATTGCCCCAGTGTAATTTCTGAGCAGGGTTGGCGAAACCAATGTAAAGATCAGGAGCGCTAGTGCGAGAGAGACGTTCCGACTCCATGCATAGATAAAATACCCAACTGTAAAGATCAATATCGCAAACAGAACAATATCCAGCCAGCGCGCAGCGACCAAAATGTCCATGCCGACCTTTCCGGCTGCTGCCAGGGTCATTGAATACAGCGGCGGACGAAAAGTAAGCGGCACAAACTCACCGCCGGGGCGCATCAATACCAAGCCGAGACCTGCAAGTAAGTTGCGTGCTACTTCAATATATTCTACTGAATCGCTAAAGACCCATGGCCCCCATTGCGTGCCATAAAATATCACAGTCCCACCCAGCAGGCTGAATAGAAGCGGAAGAAGAATCCCAGTATATCGAGCAGGTTGAAGGCTTTTCATTCACGAATCTCGGATGGAAATATCATTTCTTATATCTATCTCTTCCAATTCAACATAACCAACCCGGCGAGGCAAACAAAAATCCCCAAGATATTCACCATTGAGATTTTATCTTTGAAAACGAGGATTGCCACAGGGAGTAAGATCAATGAGGCAACGACATTGGTCAACACCGCGGCGATGCCGAGATTCCAACCTGAGCGATACACGAGCAGAAAACCGAACTCGATGCCGACAACAGCAACAGCAAGTCCGACGCTTGCCCAGTTGAGCTTTTTCAACTCGGCTGTCATGCCGTTATATACGGGAAAGAAAAAGAAAGTGAACAGCGTGACAATAAAAGCGACGCCGTAGGTTACCAGCAGCGAAACCGTAAAATTGACATTAGAAGGCGTACTCTTGGCAGTAAAGTGATACAGCGCACTGGAGCAAATTGCCAGAATGATGGAGAAGTAGAAGAGGAACATGAGGGCGATTCTAGCACTTTAACTGTGCTATGTCATTGCGATGGCTGGTGGTCGAGTAGCCTTGAGCGTTCTTTGCGAAAGGCGTATCGAGACCCAGTCCGAAGCAACCTCCAAGGCGATGAGGAGATTACTCACTTGCACCTGGGGCAAGTGCAGGTGTCGTCGGGCTAACGCCCTCGTCGCAATGACGATGTATACCAACACGGGTATAATTCTCGATTATGACACTCAAAACTCAACTCAACGATTCCATGAAAGACGCCATGAAGAGCGGAGACGAAGTCCGCAAGCGCACGGTGCGGATGGTGCTTGCCGCCGTCAAACAAGTGGAGGTGGATAAGCGCATCGAACTCGACGATATGGCGATCATGGCGCTGTTACAAAAAGAGATCAAGAACCGCCGTGAATCTTTGGAAGAGGCAAAGAAAGCCAACCGCGCCGACTTGATCGAAGCCAACGAAGCCGAGATCAAAGTGCTTGAGGTGTTTCTGCCGAAAGCCATGCCCGCCGAGGAATTGCGCGCACTTGTCCAAGCCGCCATTACCGAGACTGGCGCAGCGGGTCCCGCCGATATGGGCAAAGTGATGAAACTGGTCATGCCCAAAGTGGCAGGGCGTGCGCCGAATGATGCAGTCAGCTCGGCTGTAAAAGAATTGCTTCAACCCAAGTAACAAATGTTTTCACAATCCTTTGCCACAGAGTCACTGTCCCCTTCGGGGATGATAAGACACACAGAAATTCTTTTTGAAAATCTCTGTGGCTCTGCGTCTCAGTGGCTTCATCTTTTAAACTAACATGGGGATCATACCTGCGCGAAACCGACCGACACCTGCGCGCATTCGTTTGCTTCAGTTCATCCTGCTTGTCCTGGCAGGCATCATCGCTTATGGCGCATTGGTCATGCCACTGGCATTTCGTCCGGCGGCATTGCCGCTTGAGGCGGGGGATGTTTCGCCCAGCGCTTATCAGGCGCCGCGCTCGATCCAATACGTCAGCGAAGTGCGGACGGAAGAAGCGCGGCTCGCGGCTGAAAATGCGGTTGCGCCGGTGTACGCCTCTCCCGACCCGACAATTGCCCGCCATCAAATTGAGCGACTCCGCGCCGCGTTGCAATACGTCACCCTCGTGCGCGATGACGAGAATTCCACCCCCGAACAAAAAGCTTCCGATATTGCCGCGTTAAACGATGTCTCGCTCAAACCGGAGACGATCCAGCAGATCGTTGCGCTGACCTCCGCACGCTGGGATACGATCCAGCAGGAGGCATTGAGCGTGCTTGAGCAGGTGATGCGGCGCAGTATCCGTGAGCAGGATGTGGATACGATCCGGCGCAGTGTGCCATCGCTGGTGAGTCTTTCGCTGAATGAAGCTGAGGCGACGCTGGTGGCAGAACTCGTGACGACGTATGTCTCCGCTAACAGCTTGTATAACGCCGATTTAACGGAAGCAGCTAAAAAGTCGGCGCGTGAGGCGGTGCAATCCGTCACCGAGGAATATAAAGCGGGTGAGATCATCGTCCTGCGCGGACAGATCATCACATCCGCACAGATCGAAGCGCTTAAACAATTTGGGTTGATCGAGGAAGCCAGCCCGTGGCAGGATTATGCGGGCACCGGAGCGCTCGTCATTATGGTGGGCGGATATGTGAGTTTGTATTTTTCGCGGCGGCGTTTGGCGTTCTTGTTGGATGCGCGCAGTCTGGTTGTAGTGGCGTTGATCTTCCTGGTATTTTTAGTGGGCGCGCGTCTGACGATTCCCAACCGAACGGTGTTGCCGTATGCGTATCCATTACCTGCGGTGGGATTATTGATCGCGACTTTGTTCGGAGTGGAAGCGGGCATCGTGTTTTCGTTTGCGATCGCTTTGCTGGCGCCATATGCCTTGCCAAACACATTAGACTTGATGCCGTATTATCTGGCGGCTTCGTTGACAGGTGTATTGGTGCTGGGCTCGGCGCGCCGTGTGTGGACGTTCTTCCGCGCGGGTGCAGCGATCACGGGCGCAGGCATTGCGATGTTGATCGCCTTCCGAATCCCGTTCACACAAATGGATGGGATTGCCATGCTGCAACTGGCTGGCGCAGCGATCTTTACCGGTCTGGCTTCTTCGAGCCTGGCGTTGGTGCTGCAATATTTTCTCGCGCAGAGTTTGGGGTTGACCACTGCGCTGCAGATCATCGAGATCTCGCGGCCCGATTTTCCGTTATTACAATTCTTTTTGCGTAACGCACCGGGAACCTACCAGCATAGTTTGCAGGTTGCCAACCTGGCGGAGCAAGCAGCTGAGTTGATCGGCGCCGATGCGCTGCTTATGCGCGTGGGCGCGCTCTTCCATGATGTGGGCAAAGCCATGAACCCAATGTTCTTCATTGAGAATCAGCCGCAGGGCGAGATCAACACGCATGAAGATATTGACTCAGTCGTTGCTGCAACCGCGATCATTGCGCATGTTACTGATGGAGTTGCCCTGGCCCGCAAGCATAGACTGCCGCGCCGCATTGATGATTTTATTCTTGAACATCATGGTACGATGATCACACGTTATCAATATAATCAGGCGCTTGAAGCTGCGGGCGGTGACGCTTCCAAAGTGGATGTGGAAAAATTCCGCTACCCGGGTCCACGCCCGCGTTCACGCGAGACGGCGTTGTTGATGCTCGCCGATGGTTCTGAAGCGCGTGCCCGTGCGCAGCGTCCGCAAACTGAAGAAGATATCCGCAAGATCGTGCTTTCCACAATTGAGAGCGCGCAAAAGCAGGGGCAACTCGATAACACCCAACTGACCCTGCGCGATCTGAGCATCATCACCGAGGCCTTCGTTACCATTTTGCGCGGCGCGTATCATCCGCGCATCACATATCCCAAGGAACAGTCGGCGCTGGAGAATGTTGCCACCGCGCCAAAGAAAAAGTAACGCGACATTTATGTCGCAATATAGAGAAAACCATGATCACCATCGAATCAAAATATGATTTTCCTGAATCCCTGATTGAGCGTGCTGTAAACGCAGCGCTGACAAATCAAAAACAATCTTTGGATGTGAATCTCTCGGTCGTCCTGACCGACAACCGCCGATTGCACAAATTGAATCGGGACTATCTGGGAGTCGACGCGCCAACGGATGTATTATCCTTCCCCGCCTCCGAATCGGACGGGTCAGAAATCGACCCGGAAACTGGTGTGCGTTATCTCGGCGATATCCTCATCTCGGTCCCTTATGCCGCCAAAGGCGCCAAGCAAGCC
>JAYUGV010000233.1:0-9803 GCA_043767565.1 Anaerolineales bacterium | reverse complement strand
TCATCTATATTCTGCCGGTTGCTTTGATCTTTGCCTGGCGGCGCATATCATGGAAGTATTTGGGCTTCGGCAAATTCTCTTTGCAAACCCTGGCGCTCGGCTGCGGAACTCTGGTCATCGGTTACGTTTTCATTCTTTTGCACAATGTTATTCTATCCGCGCTCAAAATTGATACGCAGGGCGACCAGATTTCCAAGATCTTCAGAAAACTCGATTCCCCGATCTGGCTTTTTCTGGCAAGCGTGGTCATCGCGCCGCTGGTGGAAGAGATATTTTTCAGGGGCTTTCTCTTTCAGGGCTTCAGACAAAAATATGGCTGGGTCGCAGCCATATTTTTGAGTTCCTTCTTTTTTGCCGCCGCACATCTGGACCCGGTTGCATTCATTCCCACTTTCATTCTGGGTTGTGTGCTGGCATACACCTTTCACCGTTCAAATTCACTCTGGCCCGGCATTATCTTTCACTTCCTCATCAACGCCTTTGGGTTGATCTCACTTTATATAATCACGCAATTTCCAAATCTCATTCCCTCGTGATCAAGCGCACCTGATTTTCGTAGAAGAAATATTCCCACGCCCAATTGATCAACACCAATAAGCGATTCCTGAATCCAATTAACCGGAAGATATGCAAGAACACCCAGATCAGCCATGCGATGAAGCCGCTGAACGAAATTCCCCAAATGCGTGCCACCGCCGCATTGCGCCCGATCGTTGCGAGCAAGCCGGGGTCCTTGTAGTGAAATGAAATCGGCTCTTCACCTTTGATGATTCTTTGGATGTTCTGCGCTGTGACCTTGCCCTGCTGAATGGCGACGGTCGACAACATGGGTAAAGGCTGACCATTGCCGTTCTCCAAATAAGCCGCGTCGCCGATGACAAAGACTTCCGCGTGCGTCTTGATCTGCAAACTGTCAGCGACTCTTACGCGTCCCGAGCCTGCCTGCTCGACCCCCAGCGTATCCAAAATTCCAGCCGCTTTCACGCCTGCCGTCCAAATTAACGTGTGTGTATTAATTTGCCCGCCATCGCCCAATGTGATAACTCTGCCGTTATAGTCAACCAACTTCGTGTTGACCAATACTTCCACTTTCTTGTTTCTCAATAGATCAGTTGTCGCTTTGCGTAATTCATCGGGGAAACCTGCCATCACATTTTTTCCAGCTTCGAGCAACAGCACTCGCACGTCCTTCAAGTCCATGTGCGGATAATCCTTTGCCAGCACATGCGTGATGAGTTCGGCGAGTGCGCCCGCAGTTTCCACGCCGGTCGGTCCGCCGCCGACAACAACAAAGGTCAGCATGGCTTTGCGTTTGTCCACATCCACTTCGTGGCTGGCTTGTTCGAAAACCTTGAGTAAATGATTCCTCAATGCAATCGCAGACTCAATACTTTTTAGTTGAAATCCGTTTTGTTCAACAGACTGATTCTCAAAGAAGTTGGTTTGTCCACCCACAGCAAGGACAAGATAATCATACGCAATCACGGAGCCATTTGTTTTGACATAACTCGAGTCAAGATCGATAGATGTTACTTCGCCCATTTGGAATGTAAGATTTTTCTGTTTGCGGAAGATCGTCCTCAAGGGATAGGCAATCTGCGAGGGGACAAGTCCCGCAATGGCGACTTGATATAGCAAGGGCTGGAAGAGATGATAGTTGCGCTTATCGATCAAGGTGATGCGCACTGGCGCTTTGGCAAGTTCGCGGGCAACTTCCATGCCGCCGAACCCGGCACCGATGATGACAATATGGGGGAGAGTCTTTGTGTTCATGGTTTTCCTGTTATCTGTACCGCGACATTCATGTCGCCTATGTGCGAGATAAATCTCGCGATACAAGCTTTATGTATTTGTGAAATATTACACAATTATTATAACCAAATTGGTCTGATTTGTAAAGTTCCCCCATCATGTGATGAACTGGATATAGAAGTACGAAAGGTTCTTTTAGTTTGCGAACCATTAAGCATCGTCAGGCCTTACACAAAGGCGATCTGAAAGCCTTGTTATTAAAAATAACAAAGGCAGTACTAAATTTGTTGTATTACCTTGACAGACATAGTAATACGGTGTATATTACACCTAGGAGATAACAATATGACCGATAACAAAATTTCCGCCGACCTGCTCAGAGGTCATACCGATACCATTATTTTGAAACTGTTAATAGATGGCGATAAATATGGATACGAGATTACAAAATTGATTCAAGTCAATTCTCGTGGAGAGTACGAACTGAAGGAAGCCACCATGTATTCGAGCCTGAAGAGACTGGAAGGTGATGGTGGTATCACTTCCTATTGGGGCGATGAAACCCAGGGAGGCAGAAGGAAGTATTACCAGGTCACCAAAAAAGGCAAACAGCTCTATGCCGAAAACAAGAGCAATTGGGAGTACGCAAAACGTATTCTCGACCAGTTACTATAAAATAAAGGAGAAAATAATAATGAACGAAAAATTAGTTAAATATCTGGATGGCGTTTTTGCTCCATACGATGGGGTAAAAGCGTCGCTGAACTAAAGACTGACCTGCTCTCCGATTTGCAGGAACGGTTCCGTGAACTCAAGGCTGAGGGCAAGGACGATGAAACGGCCTTTGAGATGACCATTGATAGTATCGGCGATATTGAGCAAACGGTACAGGAGGTCGCCAATCTCTCCCGTTCGCTGGAGCGGCAGGTGCTGACAAACTTTAGCGGGAGCAACCTACCAAAGAGCGACTTTGCAGGCGTTACCGCGCACAAAGGAAAGTTTGAAGGGAGCGCGTTACGCGGCTCCGACTTTGCGGGCGCGGACTTGACCTGCGGCTCGTTTATGGGTAGCGATGTGCGTGAAGCCAATTTCGACGGAACGAATCTGACAGACTGCACCCTGACTGCCATAGATCTTAGGGACGCGAGCTTCATAAAATCCATCCTTGTACGCACGAACTTCAGCACGTCGGGACTGGACGGAGCAAAATTCATAGGTGTAAAACTGACCGACGTCAAGTTTAACCAGACCGACCTTAGAAAAACAACCTTTGAAAGCTGTACCTTTAACGGCGTGGACTTCAATCAATGCGACCTGCGAGGGCTGCGTCTTGACGGACAAACCTTTATCGGCGTCAAATTCGACATGGCGGCGCTGAACGAAGCTTCGTTTAAAGGCGCGACACTCAAAAATGTGTCTTTCCATTCGGCTTTTACCTGGCATACCTGGTCTAAGAAATATTACCGTGCCATCAAAACGATATGCTTTGACGACGCGAAAATGGATAAGCTGACCTATGCCGCACTCAAAGGCATGGAGGCCGATTTATCAAAGGTTACAGTTATATAAGGAGCAGAAGAATATGCAAAACAATTCTATACAAGTAAAAGGACTGCAAAAGTCCTACAAGCAGCTGCATGTCTTGAAGGGCGTGGATTTTGAAGTGAAGCAGGGCACTATTTTTGCCCTGCTCGGCTCCAACGGTGCAGGCAAAACAACGATTATCAAAATCCTCACCACGCTGCTCAAACAAGATAGCGGAACCGCTGCCGTAAATGGATTCGATGTTGCGTCAAAACCCGGCAATGTGCGGGAGTCGATCAGTCTGACCGGGCAGTTTGCCGCCGTCGACGAGATCCTGACCGGTCGAGAAAACTTGATCATGATCGCCAGGCTGCGACATCTTCAAAATCCGCGTCAGCTTGCGGATGAGCTACTGAACCGCTTCGGTTTGACCGATGCCGCCGACCGCAGAGTAGCTACTTATTCAGGTGGTATGCGTCGCAGGCTCGACCTCGCCATGAGCCTTGTGGGAAAACCGCAGATCATTTTCCTCGACGAGCCGACCACCGGGCTTGACCCCGAGGCGCGTATCGAGGTTTGGAAGATCGTTAAGGAACTTGCAGAAGGCGGCACGACGGTATTCCTGACCACGCAATATTTGGATGAGGCAGAACAGCTTGCCGATCGAATTGCCATTTTGCATGAGGGTAGGATCATCGCCAACGGCACACTTGCAGAGCTGAAAAAGTTGTTTCCGCCTGCAAAGGTGGAGTATGTTGAAAAACAACCAACATTGGAGGAGATATTCCTCTCAATTGTTGGGAACAAGGAGCAAAAGTAATGGAAGCGATAAAGAACCACTTTTTCGAAGACTTAAGCGTCATGCTTGGACGTTCCATGCGACATATTTTTCGCAGTATGGACACCATCATCACAGTCACCATTATGCCGATCATGTTTATGCTGCTGTTCGTTTATGTATTCGGCGGCGCAATTCAAACCGGCACGGGGAACTATGTAAATTATCTACTGCCTGGCATCCTGCTGATGGCGATTTCAAGCGGCATCGCGTATACGTCTTACCGTCTGTTCATGGATATGCAAAGAGGCATCTTCGAACGATTCCACTCCATGCCGATCGCACGTTCGGCCCCCTTGTGGGGACACGTGTTAACCTCACTGGTATCCAATGCGATTTCGGTTGTCGTCATCATTCTCGTTGCATTGATTATGGGCTTTCGCTCGTCGGCAGGGGTACTATCTTGGCTTGCCGTGGCAGGCATACTCATGCTCTTCACGCTGGCCCTGACATGGATCGCGGCGATTGCCGGGCTGTCTGCAACATCAGTGGACGACGCAGGTGCCTTTGCCTACCCGCTTATCTTCCTTCCATTTATCAGTTCGGCGTTTGTGCCAACCGCTTCTATGCCGGGGCCTGTTCGCGCCTTTGCGGAAAATCAGCCAGTCACCTCAATAGTGGATGCTATCCGTGCGCTACTGTCGGGTCAGCCAGTGGGCAATGATATATGGGTCGCTCTTACGTGGTGCGTCGGGATTATGCTCGTGGCTTATATCTTTGCGATGCGGGTGTATAAAAAGCGGATGTGAAAAAGGAAAGCTTTTTCTGTATTGAACATCAGCGAAGGCTGTCTTGAATAATATTTGCTATGCCTAAGCGGAAGGATAAGTGCCGAAAAAGGCTGAGGGCTTGCCTCAGTTGGGATCAATTATCTTGCCCCATCTAAAATAATATTTTCAGTAGATTTGTGATTATCAGAATTAACACGGCGACAGAACGAGCTGTCGCCGTGGAAAAAGTTTGTGGGTAGGACCAGATAATGACTGAGAAAGCCTGCGTTGAGTTTATCGAAACGAAGTGGGCGAAGCGTCTAGCGCAGAAGATCCCTGAAGAAGCCGGTCAGGAAGTTACTGCCCTGCATCGCCAAAGTCCAATTGACCCCGAAGATGGATGAGATAAGGAAGATGATGCCCCAGAAAAATGAGCCGACGAACGGCAGATACCAGAGCGCAAGGATCAGGATCCAGATGCCGTACGCACGGACGCGCTCCATTTGTATTTGGATGGCCGGATTGAGAAAGGGACCGATGACTCCATAGCCATCTAAGCCGGGCATGGGGATGAGATTGAAAAGAATTGCCCAGATCTCCAGCACGATGAGAAACGAGATACCGGGCCAGGCAGATGCGGTGGAAACCGGCAGGACTTTCAGCAGGATGGAAAGCACGATCACCATCACGCCGTTGGCGGCGGGACCAGCCAGCGACATGGCGCTCAGCCAGTACCGGTTACGGATGCGCCAGGTTTCAATATAGACCGCGCCGCCCGGCAGACCAATACCGCCCATTAAGAGGATCATCAATGGGATCACGATGGAAAGCATGGGGTGGGTATATTTAAGGGGGTTGAACGTGAGATACCCTTTTTCACGCACAGTGGTATCGCCGCCGTAATAGGCAACGAGCGCGTGTGAGAACTCATGCAGGCAAAGTGAGAAGATCCAGCCGAAAAAGATGATAACGAAGTTCATAGTTGGTCCAAAAGTTTTTGTTCGATGACATTGACAAATTTATCAGCCGATAGCAGGATTTCAGAGGCTTTCTTACGATCAATTTGTTCGGGATCGGTATAGTCGCCCTCTTGACGCGATTCGAAAGCTTTATGCAACATGCGACTCAATTCTTTTGGAACGATATTATTCTTCACAAATTCCTTGTCAAAGTATGACATAATGCCGGTATGTTTGGATGGATTTCTATCAACAGTAACTAACAACGCAAGGGTGGCGTAATACATGGCGTAGTATGAGCGATTGACCTGACCCGCTACCTTCGAAAAGGTCATGAGCATCTTTCAAGGTTTCCCTGGCGTTTGATAGTCGAAGTCGAATAAGCGCCTGCTTGTCAAAGACATGCTTGCTCATACTGGAATCCCTTCTTTTTTGACGTTTTTATAAAAGGGAAGTATGGCGTAGTATTTCATTTGATCTTTGGTAGTGGGAATCGTTGTAATTACCTTTCCCGCTTCAAAGCCAACCTCCCAGGCGATATTAGAAACCAATTTCCTTGTGTTTGGTTTTATGGAGGGCAAAATAACAAGCAGATCAATGTCTGATTCTTTGGTTGCATCACCACGTGCCTGCGAACCATACATGATGACCTTGACCGGTTGACCCAGTGTTTGAGAAACCCGCTCACGAACTATGGCAGCTAATTTTAGAGCGCGTTTTCTGGGGCGTAATTTTTTCATATTGGTAATTATAACCCCGCTTGTTATTCATATCCTTTGGGATGCCATTTATGCCAGGCCCAGGCGCTGGTGATAATTTCGTGGATGTTATCGTGTTTAGGTTTCCAGCCGAGTTCACGTTTTATTTTTTCGGAGGAAGCGACCAGACGGGCAGAGTCGCCGAAGCGACGCGGAAGCTCCTGGGTGGGGATCAGATGTCCCGTCACTTGACGCACGGTCTCGATCACTTCGCGGACCGAGTAGCCGGTTCCGCTGCCGAGGTTGCAGATCAACTGGTCACGTTCTTTGAGTCCATCCAGGGCGAGCAGATGCGCTGAAACCAGGTCAGCAATGTGGATGTAATCGCGGATGCAGGTGCCATCGGGGGTTGGGTAATCGGTGCCGTAGATGCCGATCGAATCGCGCTCGCCTTGCGCCACGCGCAGAACGAGGGGGATGAGATGTGATTCAGGTTGATGCGCCTCACCGCGCCCAAGCAGTGCGCCGCAGGCATTGAAGTAACGCAGTGCGGAATAATGCAAGCCGTGGATCTGACGATACCATTCGAGTACTTGCTCGGTCATCAGCTTGGTGTGTCCATATACATTGGTGGGACCCAGCGGCGACTCTTCGGTGAGCGGCTCTTCACTGGATTGGAAGACTGCGGCGGTAGATGAAAACACAAAACGCTTCACCCCAGCGCGGACAGCGTTCTCGATCAACGCCAGCGAGTTCGTGAAGTTATTTTGGAAGAAGCGCCCAGGGTCTTTCATACTGTCACCAGCTTCGATGAATGCCGCGAAGTGCATGACCGCGTCGAATCTTTCGCGGGTGAGGGTTTCGATCAAAGCATGACTATCTGACAGGTCAGCCTGCACGAGGGTCGCTTCACTGGGAACCGCCTGCTTATGCCCAGTGATCAGCGAGTCATAGACAGTGACAGCGTGCCCGGCGTTTAATAATGCTTCGGCTGTGGCGGAACCGATATAACCCGCTCCGCCTGTGACGAGGATGTTCATGGAAATCTCCTGAGAATGGGGGGATTATAAACGTATACGCATTCTGGCAACATCCCCGAATTATAGACACAGAGCACCAATCACTACTACATCCTCTCCCAACTCAGCTTTGACCACCTCAACACTTGAAGCAAACGCAGGCATCGACCGCGCTGTAACTTCACTTCGTAATGCATTCCAAAAAAGCGGACCCATAAAGGAGACACCGCCTCCAATAATGATTCGCTCCGGGTGCAGGAGCGCGACTACATTGCTGATTGCGATACCTAATGCCTGACAGGTTTCCGTGAGAATTCGTTGCGCTATTTCATCGTCCTTTTCTGCCGCGGCATAAACGGTTCTGGCATCGACGGCTTCCAATGAACCAGCCATTTCTGTAAGCATTGATCTTTTGTTTTCAACAGCCTTGCGCGCCCGCTGACCGATCGCCCAGCCGGAACAGAGTTGCTCCAGCTCAATTTGCTTTCCACTGGTTGGGTCAGTCACCCAGGTATGTCTCATTTCTGCCGCGCCGATACCCTGTCCGTTATCGATCTTTCCATCCACGATCCAGCCGCCGATGCCGCTTCCGATGGTCATGTAGAAGATACGATTGTGTCCGCGCCCGCTGCCATGCAAAGCCTCGGCCAGCCCGGCGGTGCTGGCATCATTTTGAAGAACAACTGGATTTCCCCATTGTTGCTCTGCCCACTCTTGCAGTGGAAAATTATCCCAGCCAGCGATTTGATAGGACTTCAAGACCAAGCCCTTGTTTGCATCCAAAACGCCGCCAAAACCAATACCGATTCGATCACTATCAGACAGATTTAGATTTGATGACTCCAACGCTTCTTCCACCATTGATATCAAATCGCTGCGGATGCCAGCAGCACCAGCCTCCCGAATCACCTGTTTTCGAACTGGAGGCTTCAAAAGTTTCCCATTTGCCGAGCCAATCTCCACTTGGATTTTTGTCCCGCCGATCTCGATGCCAATTGTCAAAGAATTGGAAACATTACTATTGACCATTTATAACCGCGCCTCCAGCCCAAGATCCTGCGGCACGATGGAAAACATGTGCGCATCGGCAATCACTTTGCCAATTACCATACGGTTCAACAGAATCCCTTCGTAGTGCGCACCGATCTTTTCAGCCACACGCCTGCTTTTTTCATTCCCTATTGCCATTACTATTTCGGCACGGATAATGCCCCCATGTTCAAATCCATATCGCGCAGCCAACAAAGCCGCGCGTCCTGCAATCCCCTTGCCGTGACGCGATGACCGCACCCAATAGCCCAGGTTGCATAAATGATACACAGGGTGGATGTGATTCAAACCGCAAACGCCGAGTATCTCACCAGTCTTCGCGCCGGTGATCGCAAAGCCAAATTGTATTCGCTCCTCCCGCCCGGCGCGGGAGAGGCGTATAAAATCGTTGGCATCTTCCAGTGAATATCCATCGTATGCCCAACTCATCCACGGCTTGAGTTCGGTCAGCGATTCGCGCACTGCTTCAAATACCTGTACTGCATCAGCTATTTGAAACGGACGCAGGGTCGCAACATTATCGGTAAGGCTGGTTGATGGCAACATGTTCACTCCTTAACAAAAAAAAAACGGAGTTGCCGATCGGCAACTCCGTGATTATACATTTTCAGCGGCTACATCGTAATATATTCCCGCAGACTGTGCTCCACTGCATAGGCGGCAGCTTCAGCGCGGTTCTTCACATTCAACTTCGAGAGAATGCTCGAGACGTAATTCCGCACCGTGCCTTCGCCCAAAAATAACTGCTTGGCGATCTCGCGATTCGTCTTGCCTTCTGAAACCAGCAACAGTACGTGCTTCTCCTGCTGGCTCAAATGCTGAAACGCCGAAGCCTCCTCTTCCTTCACCGCACGGCGCACTTCCTGGAAGACGCGCTGGGTCACAGCCGGGTCAAGCAGGGCATCGCCGCGTCCCACCGCCTCGAGCGCCTTCACCAGATCATCACTGCCGATCTGCTTCAGAATATAACCCGAAGCACCCGCGCGGATGGCGGAAAACAGCATCTCATCCTCGGCATACGAGGTAAGCATGATCACTTTCACATTCGGGTGATTGTTGACGATCTGTTCGCAGGCTTCGATCCCCGATGTGCCCGGCAGGCGGATATCCATCACCACCACATCGGGCTTCAATGTTTCTGTTTTTTCGATGGCTTCACGCGCCGAACCGGCTTCGCCCACCACATCGAACTGCGGATGACGCTCCAATAAAGACTTCAATCCGAGGCGCACCACTTCGTGGTCATCCACCAG